>JANNQO010000125.1:0-49703 GCA_031400795.1 Rubrivivax sp.
CCACGTCATTGAATCCCCCGAAGAAGTCGAAACGGGTTAGCCCCTTGTGAGAGCTAACCCGTTGATTTCAATGGTCGGGGTGGCGGGATTCGAACTCGCGACCCCTTGCACCCCATGCAAGTGCGCTACCAGGCTGCGCTACACCCCGACGAAGCCCAGGATTATAGGCGCCGACTCGCCGTTTCAGACGGTCAACAGCTCGCGGATCGAGAGCAACTCGGCGCGCAGCGCCTGCTCGCCGATCGCGGCTTGCAGCGGCAACGACCCGAGCCCGACCGGCGCCGATGACGGATGCAAGGCCGGCCGCTCGACCAGCACATCGCGCGGCACGATGTCGCCGGCTTCGATCACATCGCGCGACGAGGTCGCCTGGTCAGCGAGGCGATTGCGCGCACCGCTGATCGTGAAGCCCTGGTCGTACAGCAACTCGCGGATGCGTCTGATGAGCAGCACCTCGTGGTGCTGGTAGTAGCGCCGGTTGCCGCGCCGCTTCATCGGCTTGAGCTGCGTGAACTCTTGCTCCCAGTAGCGCAGCACATAGGGCTTGACGCGGCACAGCTCGCTCACCTCACCGATCGTGAAGTAGCGCTTGGCGGGGATCGCTGGCAGCGCAATCGCCATAAAGGCCATTCAAATCAACGCGGTGGGCGAGCAAAACTCGACTCTACTCGAAGTCCTCGTCGAGCGGCGTGTCGCCTTGCACCTGGGCCTTCAATTTGTGGCTGGCATGGAAGGTAACGACGTTGCGCGCCTTGATCGGGATGGCTTCGCCAGTGCGCGGGTTGCGCCCCGGGCGCGAGGCCTTGCGGCGGATGTTGAAGTTGCCGTAGCCGCTGAGCTTGACATCGGTGCCGCTCTTCAACGCTTCGTGCACGATGTCGAAGAAAGCTTCGACCATGTCCTTCGATTCGCGCTTGTTCAGGCCCAGCCGGTCGAACAGCAACTCGGCCAGTTCGGCCTTGGTCAATGTCGGCGTGTCCAGCGAAGCGAGGATCGGCCCGCCGTTCTTGTCGGCACCCTCGCCACCGCCGTCCTCGATGCTCGTCATCGTCGTCTCCTCCCGTTACTATCATCAGCCGCGAAGCCGCCCGCTTAAGCGCTCGGAAACCCGCTGCACGGCGGCCGCGACGGCAGCTTCGATGCGCTCGTCGGTCAGAGTGGTCTGCTCGTCGAGCAACTCCAGCCGCACCGCCATGCTGCGCTCACCTCGGGCCATGCCCGCCGCCGGCTGCGCCGGGCGGTAGACGTCGAACAGCAGCGCGTCGCGGATCAACCCCGAGGCATCGTCGCACAGGCAGCGCAGCAAGTCATCGTGTCCGACACAGTCGCCAACGATGATCGCCAGGTCGCGCTGCGCCGTTTGCTGGCGTGGCAGCGCCTCGAAGCTCGGCAGCGGCGCGGCTAGCACGGCATCGAGCTCGAGTTCGAACAGCAGCGCGGCGTGCGGCAACTCGTAGGCCTGGCGCCAGCGCGGATGCAGTTCGCCGAGGTGCCCGATGGGCTGCCCTCTCACGCTCACCGCGGCGCAGCGCCCCGGGTGCAAGGCCGGGTGCGTGGCGGGTTCGAAGCGCGGCAAGAGCGGCGCGAGCAGGGCTCGCACGTCGCCCTTCAGGTCGAAGAAGTCGGCGGCACGATCGTCCGAGCCCCACTGCACGCTGTCGG
The DNA here is from genome assembly GCA_031400795.1 of Rubrivivax sp. GTDB lineage: Bacteria > Pseudomonadota > Gammaproteobacteria > Burkholderiales > Burkholderiaceae_C > Rubrivivax. The sequence goes on from JANNQO010000125.1 coordinate 1,663, forward strand.
CAGCACCGTAAGCGAGCGCGGCAATGCGCATCGGCTGCACCAGCCCGGCCACGGCGCGTTCGCTGTCGCGGGCGGTGGCATCGCGGCGAAAGACCCGCCCAACCTCGAACAGCCGCACGCGCGAGGCACGCCGCGCCAAGTTGTGCTTCAGCGCATCGACGAGGCTGCCGAGAAGGCTCGATCGCATCACCGCCAGCGGCGCGGTGATCGGGTTGAGCACGCGGATCGGATCGGCATTGCCTGCAAGTTCGCGCTCCCAACGCTCTTCGACGAAGCTGAAGGTGATGACCTCCTGGTAGTCCAGCGCCGCGAGGCGGTGCCGCAACTCGAACGCGCTGCGGCGGTCCTCGCGGCGCACGCGCGCGATGACCGGGGCTCGGGGCGCGGTGGCCGGCAGCTTGTCGTAACCGATGACGCGGATCACCTCTTCGATCAAGTCTTCTTCGAGGCGCAGATCGAAGCGCCAGCTTGGCGGGGTGACGTGCAGCACGCCATCGCCCTCGCTGAACGCAAGGCTCAGGCGGCGGAACACGTCGGCGCACTGCGGCTGCGTGACGGGCATGCCGATGATCTTCACGGCGCGCGCCACGCGCAGCGTCACCGGAGCGAGTTCGGGCAGCTTCGTGATCTGGTCGTCCATCGGCCCGGCCTCGCCGCCGCAGACCTGCTGGATCAGCTGCGTGATGCGCTCGATGTGCGCGACCGTCGATGCCGGGTCGACGCCGCGCTCGAAGCGGTGCCCAGCGTCAGTGGAAAACGCGTAGCGGCGCGAGCGCCCGGCCAGCGCGTCGGGCCACCAGAACGCGGCTTCGACGTAGACGTGACGCGTGTCCTCCGAGACTGCGCTGGCCTGCCCGCCCATGATGCCGGCGAGCGACTCCACGCCTTGCGCATCGGCGATCACGCCCACCTGTTCGTCGAGCTCGATCGTGTTGCCGTTGAGCAGCTCGAGCGTCTCGCCGGCGCGGCCCCAGCGCACGATGAGCTTCTCGTGGATCTTCTCGAGATCGAAGATGTGCGAGGGCCGGCCGAACTCGAACATCACGTAGTTGGAGATGTCGACGAGCGCGGTGACGCTGCGCTGGCCACAGCGCGCCAGGCGTTCGACCATCCAGGCGGGTGTGTTCGCCTTGATGTTCACGTTGCGCACGATCCGGCCGGAGAAGCGGCCGCACAGGTCGGCGGCCTGGATCTGCACCGGCAGCGTCTGCTGATGTGAGACGTCGGCCGGTGCGATCGGCGGTGTCTTCAGCGGCGCGCCGGTGAGCGCAGCCACGTCGCGCGCGATGCCGTAGACGCTCAAACAATGCCCAAGGTTGGGCGTGAGCTTGAGCGTGAAGAGCACATCGTCGAGCTTCAGCCAGTCGCGCACATCGGCGCCCAGCGGCGCTTCGGCGGCCAGTTCGAGCAACCCGCCGTGATCGTCGTCGATCTTCAGTTCACGCCCCGAGCACAGCATGCCGGCGCTCGCGACGCCGCGCAGCGTGCCCACGCCAATGCGCATCGCCTTGCCGTCGTCGCCTGGCGGCAGCTCAGCGCCGACGGTGGCCAGCGGCACGCGGATGCCCGCGCGCGCGTTCGGCGCCCCGCAGACGATCTGCAGCAGCCCGTCGCCGCCGCCGATGTCCACGCGGCACACGCGCAGCCGATCGGCTGAGGGGTGCGGTGCGACCTCGACGATCTCTGCCACCACCACGCCGCTGAACGGCGGCGTCACCGGGCGAAGCTCTTCGACCTCCATGCCCGACATCGTGAGCAGATCGGCCAGTTGCTGTGTGGACAGCGGCGGGTTGCAGAACTCGCGCAACCAGGATTCGGGAAATTGCATGGCCGGCCTTCAGCGGAACTGGGTGAGAAAGCGCAGATCGTTCTCGTAGTACAGGCGCAGGTCGTCCACGCCGTAGCGCAGCATCGTCAAGCGGTCGGGCCCCATGCCGAAGGCGAAGCCGATGTGGCGTTCGGGGTCCAGTCCGAAGTTGCGCACCACGTGCGGGTGCACCTGGCCCGAGCCCGCCACCTCGAGCCAGCGGCCTTTGTTGGGGCCGCTTGCAAACGCGATGTCGATCTCGGCCGAAGGCTCGGTGAACGGGAAGTACGACGGGCGAAAGCGCACGTCGAGGTCGTCGGTCTCGAAGAACTGGCGCAGGAAATCGCTGAGGACCGCTTTCAGGTCCTTGAAGCTGATGTGCTCGCCGATCCACAGGCCTTCGCACTGGTGGAACATCGGCGAGTGTGTGGCGTCGCTGTCCACGCGGTAGGTGCGGCCGGGGGCGATAACGCGGATCTCGGGCATTGGGTCCACGCCGGCGTACCGGGCGGCATGCGCTCGCGCATAGCGCAGCTGCATCGGGCTGGTGTGCGGGCGCAGGTTCAGCCAGCGGCCCTCGGCGTCCTTCAGGTCGACGTAGAAAGTGTCCTGCATCGAACGCGCGGGATGGTTCTCGGGATTGTTGAGCGCCGTGAAGCTCATCCAGTCGGTCTCGATCTCGGGGCCGTCGGCAACGTCGAAACCCATCGAGCCGAAGATCGCCTCGATGCGCTCCATCGTGCGCGAGACCGGGTGCAGGCCGCCGGTGCCGCGCCAGCGGCCGGGCAGCGTGACGTCCAGCGCCTCGGCCTTCAGCTGCTCATCGAGTTGGCTTGCAGCCAGGGCGTCGCGGCGCGCTTGCAGCGCCGCTTCCACTTGCTGCTTGGCGCTGTTGATCTCGGCGCCGCGCGACTTCTTCTCGTCGATCGAGAGCTGCGCCAGGCCTATCATCAGCTCGGTGATGCGCCCGCCCTTGCCGAGAAATCGCGCTTTCGCATTCTCGAGTTCGGCGGGGTTGGGCGCGGCGGCGAACTCCGTCACCGCAGCCTCCACGAGCGTGGTCAGATCGTTCATGAAACTGTGCAAAGACAAGAAAAAAGGCCGCCCCGAGGTGACGGCCTTCGAATGAACTCGATGCGAGCCGGAGGCTTCCCTCCGGCGGGGGCATTCAAGCGAGCTGGGCCTTCACCTTGGCGACGATGCTTCCAAAAGCAGCCGGGTCGTTCACGGCCATGTCGGCAAGAACCTTGCGGTCGATGTCGATCCGCGCCTTCTTCAGGCCGGCCATGAACTTGCTGTAGGTGACGCCGAGTTCGCGCGAAGCGGCGTTGATGCGCGCAATCCACAGCTGGCGGAACACCCGCTTGCGGGTACGACGGTCGCGGTACGCGTACTGGCCGGCCTTCATCACCGCCTGTTTGGCGATGCGAAAGACGTTCTTGCGGCGGCCACGGAAGCCCTTGGCCAGGGCCAGGATCTTCTTGTGGCGGGCGTGGGCGGTGACGCCACGTTTGACGCGGGGCATGTCCTATTCCTCCTTACAGACCGGCCTACAGACCAGCAAAGGGCAACATCTTGGCGATGTGGCCCATGTTGGTCTCGTGCACCAATGTCACGCTGCGCAGGTGGCGCTTGCGGGTGGTGCTCTTCTTCGTGAGGATGTGGCGCTTGTACGCCTGACCGCGCTTGACGGTGCCACCCGGGCGAACGCGGAAGCGCTTCTTGGCTCCGCTCTTGGTCTTCATCTTGGGCATGACTGCTCCTTCTCGTTGACCCTTGCAGGCGACCCCGGGATCAGGGTGCTTGATGGCCTGCAACGGCTTGTAGGCCGAAAGCATCTGTCGATGCTTCGGCTTCTTTCGATCGCCCGGTGACCAGACCGGATCGACGAATCCTTGAGTCTTCTCTACTTCCTCTTCGGCGCCAGCACCATGATCATCTGGCGCCCTTCGAGCTTGGGCATGTGTTCCACCATCGCCACATCCGCCAGTTCGTCGCGGATGCGTTCCAGCATGCGCATGCCGATGTCCTGGTGCGTGATCTCGCGGCCCCGGAACCTCAGCGTCACCTTGCCCTTGTCGCCGTCTTCGGAGATGAAGCGGCGCAGGTTGCGCATCTTGATGTTGTAGTCGCCGTCATCGGTGCCGGGGCGGAACTTAACCTCCTTGACCTCGATGACCTTCTGTTTGGACTTGGCTTCCGCTGCCTTCTTCTGCTCCTGGTACTTGAACTTGCCGTAGTCCATCAGACGGCAGACCGGGGGATCCGCGGTGGCGGCGATCTCGACCAGATCGACGTCCAGTTCACCCGCCATTCGAAGCGCTTCCAGGGTGCTGACGATGCCCAGGGCCTCGTTGTCGGGGTTCATCAGGCGCACCTGCGGGGCCATGATTTCCCGGTTCAGCCGGTGTTTGCGCTCCGCATTCGGCGTGCGGCGGTCCATGAAGGTAGCGATGGTGCGAACTCCTTACAGCAACCCGTAGGCAAGCCGGGCCGCAAACTGAAAACGAAGTGCGCGCCGCAGGAGACTCTTCAGACCTTTCGGGCGATGTCGTCGGTGAGCTTCTCGGCGAAGTCTGGGACGGTCATCACGCCGAGATCCTGGTTGCCCCGGGCGCGCACGGCAACAGCCCCGTTTGCCTTTTCCTTGTCACCCACGACAAGGATGTACGGGACTTTTTGCATTGAATGCTCGCGGATTTTATAGCCAATCTTGTCGGCGCGCAGGTCGACCCTGGCCCTAACGCCTTGTTTTCGCAGCGTTTTCACCACCGATTCGGCGTAGTCGGCGGTGTTTTCGCTGATGCAGGCCACCACGGCCTGCACCGGCGCGAGCCATGCCGGCAGCGCGCCGGCATGGTGTTCGACCAGGATGCCCGTGAAACGCTCGAGCGAACCGAAGTTCGCCACGTGCAACATCACCGGGCGCTGGCGCGTGCCGTCTTCGGCCACATAGGTGGCGTCGAAACGCTCGGGCAGATTCGGGTCGACCTGCAGCGTGCCGCATTGCCATTCGCGGCCGATCGCGTCGCGCAGCACGAACTCGAGCTTGGGGCCGTAGAAGGCGCCCTCACCGGGGTTGATCGTGAACATGCGGCCGAGTGACGTGAGCGCGTCGCTGAGTGCAGCCTCGTAACGGTCCCAGGTGGCATCGCTGCCGATGCGCTTGGGCGGGCGCGTCGAGAGCTTGATGCGCACGTCGTCGAAGCCGAAGTCGCCGTAGATCGACATGATCAGTTCGACCACGTCGCGGCACTCGGCCGTCATCTGCGCATCGGTGCAGAAGATGTGCGCGTCGTCCTGAGTGAAATGGCGCACGCGCATCATGCCGTGCAGCGCGCCCGACGGTTCGTAGCGGTGCACCTTGCCGAACTCGGCCAGCCGCAGCGGCAACTCGCGGTAGCTGCGCAGGCCGTCGTTGAAGAGCGCCACATGGCCCGGGCAGTTCATCGGCTTCAGCGCGAAGACACGCTCGTCTTCGGTTTGCGTGGAGAACATGTGCTCGCGGTAGTTGGACCAGTGGCCGGAGATCTCCCACAGCGAGCGGTCCATCACGTCGGGCGTGTTCACCTCGACGTAGCCCGCCGCGGCGCGGCGCGCGCGCATGTAGCCGATCAGGTCCTGGAACACGCCCCAGCCTTTGGGGTGCCAGAACACCGAGCCGGGCGCGTAGTCTTCGAAGTGGTACAGATCGAGTTCGCGGCCGAGTCTGCGGTGGTCACGCTTCTCGGCTTCTTCGAGCATCGTCAGGTACTTCTGCAGCTCGTCCTTGGTCGTCCAGGCCGTGCCGTAGATGCGCTGCAGCTGTTCGTTCTTCTGGTCGCCACGCCAGTAGGCGCCGGCCACCTTCATCAGCTTGAAGTGTTTGAGCCGCCCGGTGCTCGGCACATGCGGGCCGCGGCAGAGGTCTTCGAAGCCGCCCTCGCGGTACAGCGACACGTCTTCACCCGCGGGGATGCTCCCGATGATCTCGGCCTTGTAGTGTTCGCCCAGGCTCTTGAAGTACGCCACCGCCTCGTCGCGCGGCAGCACCCGGCGCACGACGGGCTCGCTCTTCGCAGCGAGTTCGCCCATGCGCCTTTCGATCGCCGCCAGGTCTTCGGGCGTGAAAGGGCGTTGATACGCGAAGTCGTAGTAGAAACCGTTCTCCACCACCGGGCCGATCGTCACCTGCGCGTCGGGGTACAGATCCTTTACCGCGTAGGCGAGCAGGTGCGCCGTCGAATGGCGCAGGATTTCGAGGCCATCGGCGTCCCGTTCGGTGACGATCGCCAGGCTGGCATCACCCTGGACGCGGTGGCTGAGGTCGACGAGCTTGCCATCGATGCGCCCGGCCAACGCCGACTTGGCCAGCCCGGGCCCGATCGAGGCCGCGACGTCGGCCACCGACAGCGGTGCCGAATACTCTCGCCGGGAACCGTCCGGCAACGTGATCGAGATCATCTTGAACTCCAGAAGCAACAAAGCGCGGGGTGAGCCGCGCTTTGTGGGAAAGGGAAGGGTCGTGGCCGCGCGGCCTCAGCTCGGGGAGGTGTCCTCGAAGAAGCGCGTAGTCCGCGGTGTCATAACCATGATGCCTTTCCCAGCCCTTCTTGATTCAGGAAAGCGGGGATTGTAGTTCCCCACCGCGGTGCTGGACCTGGCGCACGATGCGGTTGTTCTCGACGCGTACCCGGTCGCCGATGCGCAACTCGCTGTTCATCTCCTGCTCGACAGTGACCGACTGACCGCTGTCGAGTTGCACCGAAACACGCAGCCGCTCGTCGCCGCGTTGGCCTTTCTCGAGATGGTGGCCGGCGATGGCGCCGACCACTGCGCCCACCAGCGTGGCAGCGGAGCGAGCGTCCGAGCTGCCGCCGATCTGGCGGCCGATGACGGCACCGATCGCACCACCGAGCACCGCACCGGCGCCCGGGTTGGACGCGGTGGCGCTCGCGCGCGCGGTTTCGATTCGGGTCACCACGCCATAGCCGGCGCGCTGGTCGGTGCTGCCCCAGGCCGGAGCGGGGGTGCCGGCGGTGGCGTCGGACACCGGAGCGTAGTGTGCACAGGCGCCGAGCGTGGAGATGGCCGTCGCCATGACGGTGCAGCGCAGGAAGGTCTTCATCAAAAGGCTCCTCGACCGCACGGCATGGCGTACGGGCCGGGGCACAACGCGTGAGACCGCCATTCGGTTGATCCGGCGAACAACGCAGCGCCGTGGCGACGATCGTGGCAGCTCTCGAAACCGCTTCGGCGAACTCGTCGGCCAGCCGCTGGCGGCGTCACGATCAAAACCTCACGATCAGGTTCGCGTTGAACTGCGCAAGCCCTTCGCGCCGCGTGCTGCTGCGCGCGCTGAAACCATCGAGGTCCTCGATTGAAGTTTCGCTGCGCGTGGGCAACGGGTCGGCGTTGCTGACCGATACGCGCAGCTGCACTTCGCGGCTGAACCGCCACAGCGCGTAGACATCGAGCCGCCGCACGCGGTCGCGCCACAGGCGCTGCCGGTCGGTCTGCTGCGTGGTGTACGACGGCGTGTAGCTCAGGCTGGTGCCGCAACCCAACGCATCCTGCGCCGGCAGTTTGTCGACACCGAGGGTGACGACCCACGGCGGCTGACCCTCTAGGCGCGCGTCGGGGTCGTCGATCTGCTCGACCTGCGACCCGTACAGGCTGGTCGCGGCACGCAGTTGCCAGCCGCTGCGCGGCACGAAGAGCATTGGCAGCAACTGCTCGCCCGTGCCCTTGAGTTCCAGTTCGACGCCCGTCGAGCGCGCCTGGCCGATGTTGGCTGGCCGCGAAACCCAGCGCGCCACGCTCGACTCGGGCACCGCTTCGAGCGCGAGGCGGCGGCGTATGAGCCGCTCGATCCGGCGGTGAAAGAGGCCCAGGCTCGCCACCCCGCCGCCGCTGAAATACTGCTCCCAACTCAACTCGAACGCCCAGGCGCGCTCGGGCAGCAGGTGCGGGTTGCCGCCGCTGTCGGCAGCGATCGGCGTGTTCGACGTGTTGCGCTCGTAGCTGCCGTTGAAGCTGTAACGGCCGATCAGCGACGACAGGTCGGGCAGCCGGCTGCTGCGCGCCAGGCTCGCGCGCAGCACGTCGCGCGACTTGTCGTCCAGCGCCCAGCGTCCCTGCACCGCCGGCGACAACATCACGCTGCGTTGACGTTCGACATCACCCGTTGAAGTGCCGGCTTCGGTGGCGATGGCCTCCAGCCGCAGCCCGATCGATGCCGAGGCACGCTGCGAGATCGTCCAGTCGTCCTGCACGAAGGCCACGCCGCGGCGCATCTGCGCGTCGAAAGGCCGGCCGATCGAGCCAGTCAGCCATTCGACGCCGTTGTCGACGATGCTGCGCAGCTCGTGGCGGCTGCGTTGCTCGGCGTCGATGCCGCTGGCCAATGCATGCCCGTCGGCCAGCGGCTGGCGCCAGCGTGCGCCGAGCGCGATTCGATCGCTCGTGCTGTGGCTGACCGATTCGCGCAACAGCGGCGCCGCGCTGCCGGCGGTGCCGAAGAACAGGCCCGCGCTGTCACCGCGACTGCGCTCGGCCGAGGCCTTCAGTTCATAGCGGCGGCCGTCGGGCTGCTTGCTCACCCATTGCAGCTGGGTTCGTGCGAGTTGCCAGACACCGCGGTTCTCGGATCGGACTGCCAACAATGACGGCGGCGTGCCTTGCAGCGCTGCCGTGGCGGACACGTTGCGGTTGTCCGACTCGTTGCGCTGCAGGAAGGTCTGCCATTGCAGCGTATCGAAGTCGCTCACCTTCCAGTCCAGCCGTGGCCCCAGATTCAGGCCGCCGCCGCGCCACTCGTCGCGGCCTTGCACATGCTGCTCGCGCAACTCGCCTTCAGCGCTGCGCGACAGGCGCTCGGACCTGAACGCTCCCCGGCCGGCCCATTGGTACGCAGCGATCGGCACCTGGAAGCCGAGCGCGCCGACGCGGTCGCCCCAGCTCAGGCTGGTCGAGCCGACGGGCCGCAGACCTCGATAGCTGGCATTCGCCCGCCACTCGCGCTGGCGCAGCTTCGGCGCACCGCGCAGGATCACGTTGATCGTGCCGGCCACGCCGCCATGCTCGGCGCTCGGGCCCTTGATGATCTCGATGCGCTCGATCTCGGCGGGCGACAGCTGCTCCAGTGAGAAGCCCGGTGGCGCCGGCTCGCCGTTGATGAGGATCAGCGTGTAGCCGCCGCCCAGACCACGCAGCCGCGGCTCGCCGCCGTCGACGCTGATGCCGGCCTGGCGTTGCAACACATCGAGAACGCTGAAGTCACCGTAGCGATCGAGCTCCTCGCGGTCGACCACGACCAGGCCGGCCAGCGCGTCGCGTCGCAGCTCGCTGTCGTCCTGTGCCTTGCCTTCGATCTGGATTCGCTGCGGCGCCGGCGGCGGGGTCTGGCCGCCGGCCGCTTGCACGGCGCCGGCGAGCAGCCAGCTCACGACACGCCGCATCAGCGGCTTCGCATCTTCGAGAGTGCCGCAGCCATCGATCAGAAGAGGCTCGTGAACGCGAGCAGGAGGCTGATGACGAAGGCCACGAACCAGACCAGCGAGCGCAGCGCCTGACGGTCGCCGACGTACATCGCGATGTAGAGCACCCGCGCGACGATGAAAGCCACCGCCAGCCCATCGACCAGCCCTTGCCGCGCCTGCGTCTGCTGCGCGATCAACACGCCGGCGATGAACATCGGCAGCGCCTCGAAACTGTTCGCCATCGCCGCATTGGCGCGCGCCCGGTAGCCGGTCTGGCGCGCGAGCCAGGCGCGCGGGTCGTGGTTGTCGTAGCCGCCGAGTTTGCGCGGCTTGCCGAACATGCCGCCTTTGGCGATGCCCGCGCAGGCAATGGGCAGGACCGCTGCGATCACGATGCAGAGATGGGCCAGGGTCAACATGCTGTTTATCTCCGCGCCACGAAGGCATGCGCCAGCGTGCTCAGGTCCACGAATTCGAGTTCGCTGCCCGCGGGCACGCCGCGCGCCAGCCGGGTGACTTGCAAGCTGCGCGCCTGGAGCGCCTGCGACAGGGCATGCGCAGTGACCTCGCCTTCGGCCGTGAAGCTGGTGGCGAAGATCACCTCGTGCACCAAGCCGTCGCCGGCGCGCTCGAGCAAGGCCTGCGCACCGATTTCGGCCACGCCCACGCCGTCCAGCGGGCTCAGCCGCCCCATCAGCACGAAGTACAGCCCTTTGTAGCTGCCGCTGCGCTCTATCGCGGCCTGGTCGGCGGGTGTCTCCACCACGCACAGCTGGCGCGCGTCGCGCGAGGCGTCTTCGCAAGTGGCGCAGACCGTGCGTTCGCTGAAGGTGTGGCAGCGCGCGCAATGGCCCATGCGCGACATCGCCTGGCCCAGCGCAGCGGCCAGCCGCGTGGCCGCCGCGCGATCGTGCTGCAGCAGGTGGTAGGCCATACGCTGGGCCGATTTCTGCCCGACGCCGGGCAAACGGCGCAGCGCTTCGATCAGCTCGTCGAGGGCAGGTTCGCTCATCGGAATACCTTCGCGGGACGCACGACGGTATTCGCTTTGGGGGCGGCTCGGCGGGTCACTGGAGTACCTTCGTGCCGCGCACTACGGCATTCGCCCTGGCAGCGGCCCGGCGGCTCAAGCGTCGACCCACCGGTTCAGAACGGGAACTTCATGCCCGGCGGCATCGGCATGCCGGCGGTGAGCTTGCCCATCTTTTCGCTGCTCAGCGCTTCGGCACGGCGCACCGCGTCGTTGAACGCGGCGGCCACCAGGTCTTCCAGCATGTCCTTGTCGTCGGCCAGCAGACTCGGGTCGATGACCACCCGCTTCACGTCGTGTTTGCAAGTCATCGTCACTTTCACGAGGCCGGCGCCGGACTGGCCTTCGACTTCGATCAGCGCGAGTTCTTCCTGCGCGCGCTTCAAGTTGTCCTGCATGGCTTGCGCCTGCTTCATCAGGCCGGCGAGTTGGTTCTTCATCATGGCAAGGGTCCTTCGGAAGGCGTCAGAGGTTTGATCGAGTGGGGCACGATGCGCGCGCCCTTGAACTGGCCCAGCAGCTCCTGCACGGCCGGGTCTTCGCGGATCGTTCGCTCGGCCTGCAATTGGCGTTGTTCGCGCGCCGCAGCGTCGCGCTGGGCCGGCGTGTCGGTGGCGCGGCCACCTTGCAGCTCGAGGCTGATCGCGCCGGCGGCGGTCTGCACGGCGGACGCCAGCCGCTCGCGCAGCGCATCGGTGCGCAGCGAGTCGCTGTCGACGACGAGCTGCCAGCGTGGCGGCGTCGCGCTCGAGTCGATGGCGACGAGCGCCGATTGCAGCGCCAGCTCGCGCACCAAGCCACCGATCGCGCCAGACTGGTCGAGCCCCTGCACCAGCGATTGCCAGCGGTCACCCAGGTCCGCGTCGGCAATCGGGGGCAAGGCCTGGGTCGGCGCGGGCACCGCGATGGCCGGCGGCGCGGCCGCGCGCAGCGGCTGCGGGCGTGGCTCGCGTGGTTCACGCGGCGCGGCCGGCCGCGGGGCCGGCGCGTCGGGCGTCGACGACGCAAAGGCCCAGGGGCGCAGCAGCACCATCGTCAGGGCCGCGTATTCGTCGTTCATCAGCGGCAATTCGCTTCGCCCTTGCAGCAGCATGCTGTAGACGAGCTGGGTTTCGTCGGCGCCGAGTTGAGGTGCCAAGCGCCGTGCCGCTTCGGCCTCGTTCGCATCGTCGCCGAGCGCGCCGGGCACGGCCTGCTCGATGGCTATTTGCTGCAGCAGCGTGGCCATCGCTTCCAGCGTGCCGGCGGCCGACAGACCGAGCGAGCGCAGCTCGTCGATGGCAGCCAGCAGGGCCACACCGTCGCGTGCGGCGATCGTCTGCACGAGTCGCGCGGCGTGGCTGGCGTCGACGCTGCCGAGCATTGCCTGCACATGCACCTCTTCGAGCTTGCCGGCGCCGAAAGCGATGGCCTGGTCAGTGAGCGAGAGGGCGTCGCGCATCGAGCCGCGCGCGGCGCGCGACAACAGGCGCAACGAGCCCGCATCCGTCGCCACGCCCTCGGCAGCGAGCACCGACGCCAGATGCTCGCGCACCACCTCGGGCGCCATCGGACGCAGGTTGAACTGCAAGCAGCGGCTGAGCACCGTCGGCAGCATCTTCTCAGGGTCGGTGGTCGCGAGCACGAACTTCAGGTACTCGGGCGGTTCTTCCAGCGTCTTCAAGAGCGCGTTGCAGGCGTCCTTGGTGAGTTGGTGCGCCTCGTCGATCATGAAGACCTTGTAGCGGCCCACGCTCGGCTTGTAGGCGGCGCGCTCGATCAGGTCGCGGATTTCGTCGATGCTGCGGTTGGATGCGGCGTCGAGCTCGATGTAGTCGATGAAACGGTCGGCATCGATCTCGCGGCAGGCGCTGCACTGGCCGCAGGGCCGCGCGGTGACGCCGCCCTGCCCGTCGGGACCGGTGCAGTTCAGTGACTTGGCGAGGATGCGCGAGACCGTGGTCTTGCCGATGCCGCGCGTGCCGGTGAAGAGGTAGGCGTGGTGCAGCCGGCCGCTCGACAGCGCGTTGCTCAGCGCACGCACCACATGCTCCTGGCCCACCATCTGTTCGAAGCTGCGCGGCCGGTATTTGCGGGCAAGGACGGTGGTGCTCATCGGTTGCCGCATTCTACGAAAGGGGTCTCGCGATAATCCGCAGCCATGTCTGCCCCCCTCGACTATGAACAAGCCGGCGTCGCCTACGACCTCATCGACCCGCTGAAGATCGCCGCGCAACGCGCCGCGGCGGCCACGGCGCCGCAGCTGGCGCGGCACGGCTTCGGCGAAGTGGCCGCCTCGCGGGGCGAATCGGCGTACGTGATCGATGTGGGCCCCTTCTACCTCGCCAGCATCGTCGAATGCCTGGGCAGCAAGGCGCTGGTGGCTGACGAGATGCAGCGCCTCAGCGGCAGAAGCTACTACGCCGGCATCGCGCAGGACACCATCGCGATGGCGGTCAACGACCTCATCACCGTGGGCGCCACGCCGCTGGTGGTGCAAGCCTACTGGGCCGCCGGCGGCAGCGAATGGTTTGCCGACAGCGCGCGTGCTAAAGCGCTGGTGCAAGGCTGGCAAGCTGCTTGTGGGGCCTGCGGCGTGGCCTGGGGCGGTGGCGAGACACCGGCGCTGGCGGGCATCGTCGAGGCCGGGCGAATCGATCTGGCTGCCGCTTGCACGGGCCTGGTCAACCCGAAGGAGCGTTTGTCATTGGGCGAGCGGCTCGCCGCGGGCGATGCGATCGTGCTGCTCGCTTCGAGCGGAATCCACGCCAACGGCCTGAGCCTGGCGCGCAAGGTGGCCGAGCGGCTGCCGCAGGGCTATCTCACCGACATCGGCAATGGTCAGGGCTATGGTGATGCCCTGCTCGTTCCGACCCTGCTCTACGCGCCGGTCACCGAGGCGCTCTGGCACGCCGGCATCACGCCGCACTACAGCGCCAACATCACCGGCCACGGCTGGCGCAAGCTGCTGCGCCACCCCGCGCAACTGGGCTACCGCGTGCACACGCTGCCACCGGTGCCGGCGGTGCTGCAGTTCATCCAGCGCGAAGCGCGGATGAACGACGAAGACGCCTACGGCACGCTGAACATGGGCGCTGGCTTCGCGCTCTTCGTCGCGCACGGTGATGCACGTCGCACGGTCGAGGTCGCGCGGGGCTGCGGCATCGATGCCTGGGTAGCAGGCGAGGTGCGCTCGGGCGAGAAGCTCCTGGAGATCGAGCCGATCGGCGTGCGCTTTGGCGGCGATTCGCTGGCCCTGCGCTGACGCAGCGTCGCGGCGCGCCGCCTACAATCGTCTCCGACGGGCCTCCCCGCATGGAAGCGCGGCCAACCGGGTCAGGTCGGGAACGAAGCAGCCCTAGCCGTTGTGACCAGTGCCGGGGTCAGGCTCGTCACCTTCGCGCGCCCCGCGGATTCAGGGCGCCGGAAGCCGCAAAGCCAGCAGCGCCTGGTTGCGCAGCGTGCGCAGCAACAACCATTCCCGTTCATTGGGTGCCAGGCTGTTCGCCAGCGTCTTGTCGGCATAGAGCAGCCCGAGCGGTCGCTGTTTGTGCATCAAGGGCATCAGCAGGAAGGTGCCGGCCGCGAAATGTTGGCGATACCAGTCCGGCAAGCGTGCCGCGATCTGGCTGCTCCCGGCATCGGCGATCAGGGTGTCGGCGCCGTTGCTGCACAGCAAGGCGAAGGGGTCGCGGGCCGACGTGGCCAGCGGCACGTGGAACGCTGCGGCGGCGATGCCGCGATTCAGACCCAGCGCATGCCTTCCCACCAGCTCACCGCTGGCATCGTCGCGCAGGCACAGCACGACATGCCGCGCCCGCAGTGCGCGAAAGACTGCTTCGATCAGCACCTGCACCACGATGTCGAGGCACAGCGGCTCGGCCAGCAAAGCCTCGGTGATGTCCAGAGTGCCCGCGGTGAGTATGGCCACGCCGGGCGGCTCCGCGGCAGGCGCGGTGGTCGCTGCGGCGGCGGGAGCGGCAGGCGAGGCAGCGCGCGCCACGGGTGGGTCGTCGCTGCGCCGCTGCGCCGCCGGCTGTGTGGGAGCGGCGTTCAGCGCGCCTTCCAGGCCCAGCGCGCGCGCCCATTGCGGCAACCCGGCGCGCATGCGCTCGGCCGCTGCGGCAATCTCGCGCACGCCGATGTCAAGCACTGGACTCGCGCGCTGAGCGAGTTGCTGGACCGCCGCCGGCACCTTGTCGGCCGGGGTTGACAGCAGCGTGTCGGCCAGTTCCTGCGACAAACGGCCGAGCCAGCGCAGCCGATCGCTGCCCGCAGCGGCAGCGCGCCGCGGTTCGTCGCCGACCGGCGTGTCCATGCAACGCTGCAAGTTCTCGGGCAAAGACCAGGACCGCGCCACGCCCAGGCCCAGCTGCTGCAAGGTCACGCCCAGCACCTGCTTGGCCGCGGTGTCACGCGTCGCAGGGCTCGGACTCAGCGCGCGGATGCGGTCCGCCTCGGCCGGCAGATAGGCCTCCGTGAGCAGCCGGCCCAGGCTCTGGAAGAGCGTGCCGACAAAGGCCTCCTCCCCGACATCGCCGGCCATCGACAACTCGCCGGCGAGCGAGGCCGACAGCAGTGCGCGCAGGTACTCGTGGCGCAGGCGGGCGGCTTGCGCGCGGTCGGGCATGTGTTCGAGGAGTACCAGCGACATGGCCAGGTTGCGCACCCCGCCGAAGCCGATCAGCGCCACCGCCCGCGACACGGTGCCGATGCCGCCGGCGCCGGCGTGGCTGAAGTGCGCGGTGTTGACCAGGCGCAGCAGCTTCTGCGTCAGCGCCACGTCTTTGATGATCTCGCCGCTCAAGGTGTGGAGGTTTTCGGATTCCGAGCTCACCAGATGCTGAATGCGGGTCACCGCTGCCGACAGCGCCGGGAAGTCGCTGCTGTGGCTCATGCGCTCGAGCAACAAGGCCAACGACTCGCCTTCGACCTGCGTGTCGGCGACCGCAGTGATTTCGCTCTCGTCGTGCTTCATGGTCCGCCCGCTCTCGTTTCCGTCACCGCAGAAGGCGCCTCGGCCATCAGCTGGCTGGCCGCGAACATCGGATTGCCGGAATCGGCGAGCAGCATGTCCGCGGTACTCGACGACGCCGCTTGCTGCATCGCCAGCTGGTAGTCCTTGGGCGCGAGGTGCAGGCCGCGCGCGTAACGCTGGGCCAGGCGTTGCAAGACGACCGCCTGTTCGCGCGGCGGCAGCGACTGCAGCTCGACAAGTTCGTTCGCGCAGCTCGCCACCCAGCGCAGCAGTTCGGCGTCCTGCTCGGGGGCATGCAGCGGTGCTTGCGCGGGCAGGCGGCGCATCATCGTCAGCATGCCGTCGTCCAGGCCCCAGCGCTTGGCTACGGCCACGCCGATCGACTCGATGTCCACGCCGATCACGCTGAAGGCGGCGGCTTCTTCGTTCATGCCGGGTTGTGCAGCGTCTCCGGCGCGCTCGGGTGGCGCCGGCACCATCAAGCGGCGGATCTGCGCGGCCTCGTCGGGGCAGTGGTACTGCACGACCAGGCGGCCGAGGTTTTGCAGCAGCGTCAGCAGGTACACCACCTCGGCGTCGTAGCCTGCGGGGCGGATGGCTGCGGCCAGACGACCGGCGCGCTTGACGCGGGCCACCAGCGTGGCCAGCTCGGCGGCGGCCGCGGCGTTGGCCGCGCCGGGCCAGGGGCGCAGCGCCAGCGCAGCACGGCGCACCCCCTCCAGGCCGAGCATGGCGATGGCGCGGCGCACGGTGAGCACCGGGCCGCCGCCGGCGCGGGCCTGCGCGCTGTTCGCCAGGCGCAGCATCTCGAAGCTCAGCGCCAGGTCGTCGATGACCGCGGCCGCGAGTTCGTTGGTGCGCTGGCGATCCATCAGCGCCAGGCGCGCGGCCTTGTCGGCACCGCCGGCTGCGGCCGGCAAGAGTCCGACGGTGGACAGCCGCTCGAGCAGCATGCCGAGCGCGCCGTCACCACTGCCCTCCATGCTGGCCAGCCATCCGTCCAGGGCTCGCTCGAAGGTGCGCGCGCTGCGGTAGCGCTGGCGTTCCTGGCGATCGGCGGCGCGGTTGGCGATGGCGCGCAGCACCTCGGGCACTTGATGGGTCGTTGTCCAGGGCAGCCGCACGAGCTGGTTTCCCAGCGGCGGCAACAATCCGATCGCGCGACCGATGTCCTTTTCTTCGAGCGGCGGCTGGCCGCTCAAGGCTTGGTGCAGGATCAGCCCGGCAGCGAGCACATCGATCTCGGCGGAGTCGCGTTGCGCACGCAGTGCGCCGTGCTCCACGGCCGATTGGCCACGCGCAGCGCCACCGCCGCCGACGGCCTCGATGCTGACTTCCAGGCCGGCCAGCCGTACCTTGCCGAGGTCGTCGACGAGCACGAGATAGGGCTGCAGATCGTGGTGCGCCACGCCGGCGTCGTGCGCGTAGGCCAGGCCTTGCAGCACTTGGCCCAGCAAAGCCACGGCTTCCATCGCGGGCAAGCCCTGGCCGCTCCAGCGGTCGGCCAAAGTAGCCAGCCCAACGGCGTCGTAGACTGCAAACGGCCAGGCTTCGTGCACGCCGATTTCCAGCGCCGGCGCCAGGTGCGGGTGTTCCAGCCGCGCCGCTCTGCGCACGGCCTGCGTCCAACGCTGCGCGGCCACAGCGTCGGCGACCTGGGCGCGCGGCAGCACCAGCGCCAGCTCGCGCTGCGTGCCCGGGTCGGCCACCAGCCAGGCCATCGTGCGCTCGCTCTTGCCCAGCAGACGCAGCAGGCGAAAACGAGCGAAGCTGCGCAACGCCGGGCCCCGGGCAGCTGCGGTTGCGCCGGTTTGGGTGGGGAGCTCGGTCTGCGACGGCATGGCGCTTCATTGGACGCCCGCCGCCGTCGAAGCGAAGCACCGAACAGCGGCCGCTTCGCCGCGTTGTTCAAAGCGGGTGGAACTCGCCCTTTCCGGTGATGAACGCCCCGTGCACGGTCTCGCCAGGCACCAGTGAGCCAAGGGCCGCCACGTACTCGGCCAGCTGCGCTCGGTAGGCCGCCACCTCGAGCGGGCGAGGATGCAGCTTGTGGTCCAGCACCCACCAGGCACCGGCGTCGGGGCCATCGTCGATTTGCACGATGCGGTCGGCACGCAGCGCGCGGCCGTGCCAGGCCAGCGGCACCTCGTCACCCGACCAGCGCAGGTGGCGTGGTTCGAAGAAGCGGCGGCAGCTGGCGCTGCCGAGGATGGCTTGCACCGCGGCCACGACGCGCTCGCTGCCGTCGGGCGGCAGCGACCAAGCTGCGGCGGCAGCCTGGGCCAGCGCCGGCCAGCGTTCGGGGTCCGACAGGCAGTCTTCGCGCGCGGCCCATTCCAGCGCACGGTGCACGGCGCGGCCGAGCAGCGCGCTGTGTGCCGGCAGGGCGTCGGTTTCGGTCGCGGTCGCGCGGCGTGCGCAGGGCGACAGGCGCGGCGGCAACTGCAGCCAGGCAGTGTCGGCGGACAGGGTGAGATCAACGCCGCCCGGCGGCTGCCATGGCTGCGCTAGCGGCAGCAGGCGTTGCCACCAGGGCCGCGTGCCGTCGCGCGCACTGGCTTCCGTGCGGCTCACCACCAGGCGTTCGCGCGCGCGCGTCATCGCGACGTACAGCGCGTTCAGTTCTTCGCGCTGGCTGCACTGCCGCTCGTCGTCCCAGAGCGGGCGCAGCGACGGCGCAATTGCCGAGGGCACGACAAACGCCGCGCGGCGCGGCGCCAAGCGCTCCAGCGGCCAATCGACGAGCAGCGTGGCCAGGTCGTCGGGGCGCCGCGCGGGATCCGTATCGATCACGAACACGGCGCGTGCTTCCAGCCCTTTGGCGCCGTGCACGGTGAGCAGCTGCACGGCCCGCGACGGCGGGGCGCTGGCCATCTGAACGCTGCCGCTGCGCAGCGCACGCACGAAGCCGTAGAGCGTGGCGAAGCGCCCGCCGCGCAGGCTGCCCGTGGGATCGATCGCGGCGTCGAGCAAGGCGTCGACCGCCTGCAAGGCCATGCACTCGCGCGCCGCCGGCACGGCGGCCACCAGGCGCTGGCGCAGCTCGCCTTGCACGATGACCTGCTCGATCAGCTCGTGCGGCGCGAGCCGGCCGGCCGCTTCGCGCCAGACGCGCAGCCAGTGCTGCGCACGCGTCAGCGCTGCGCTCGGCGGGCCATCACAGGCCAGCAGCGTGGGCAGCCAGTACGCGGCGCTGTCCCTGGCGCGCAAGGACAGCCACAGCAGATCGTCGTCGCCCGCGGCGAACAACGGACTCTTCAGAGCGCGCGCCAGCGACAGGTCCAAACACGGCGACGCGAGCGCGTCGAGCAAGGCGATCACGTCCAGCGCTTCGGGCGACTCGGCGAGGACCAGCGCTTCGGGCATCACATGCGGCACGCCGAGCCCGGCCAGATGGGCCGACAGCTCGCCGAGCAGTACGCGGCGGCGCGACAGCACCATCACGTCGTCCGGCCGCCAGCCCGGCGTGGCGATGAGCGATGCAACACCGCGTGCCACGCCTCGCAGTTCTTGCTGGCGCAGCCGCTCTTCCACCTCGCGGCGCGGCTCGGTGAGCGAGGGCCGCCAGTCGCGACGCGGCGCCTTCACGGCGGCCGCGGTGCGCGTCACATCCGGCAGCCGCTGCACGCTGCCGAGCAGCGGCGATGCCGTGGTGTGCGCGCGGAACACCGGCCACGACCCTTCGCGCCACACCTCGTTGAAGACGTCGTTGACGGCCTCGACCACCGCTGCGGCGTTGCGCCACGTGTGGTCGCAGGCCAGACACCGACCCTGCAAGCCTTCGACCACGAACGCCTTGGCCGCGTTGAAGACACGCGGCTCGGCACGCCGGAAGCGGTAGATGCTCTGCTTCGGATCACCGACGATGAACACTGAAGGCGCTTGCTGGCCGCTGGCCCCACCGCCGGCGCCGGCGTAGCCCGCCAGCCAGGCCGACAGCGCGTGCCATTGCAGCGGGCTGGTGTCCTGAAACTCGTCGATCAGCACCTGGCGCCAGCGCAAGTCCAGCCGCTCCTGCAGCCAGCCCGACAGTTCGGCATCGGTCAGCAGCCGGCTCGCGGCCTGCTCGAGGTCGCCCATGTCGACGAGGCCGCGGCTGAACTTCAGCGCCGCGTATTCGGCGCGCAAGGCGCGCGACAGGCGCACCATGCGCAGGTGGTCGTCGTGGGCCTGCTGCTGCAGCGTGGCGTCGCGGATCGTCGCCAGGTTCTCGCATGCCGCGGCCAAGCCGTCGACGGCACCGAGCTTGCGCGGCTGCCCCTTGCCGTTGAAGAGCGCCTGCATCGCGGCGGCCAGCACGGCGGACGGCGCCTCGAGCTGCAGCGCAGCCTCGAGCCCGTTCGCGGCCGCGATCGCTTTCGCTCTGCCCGTGCTGCGCAGCGAGTGCACCAGCGCACGCAGCCGATCGGCCGTGGCCGGCAGGCACAGCATCTGCGCCGGCTCGTGCAGCCCGCGAAACGCCGCATCGATCTCGGCCGCGCTGGGCACCGAACCTTCGAGCGCGCCGGCCGCGTCGGCAGCCTGCAGCTCAGCCGCCTTGTTCCACGCCGCGTCCAGCCAGGCCGCCACGCGCGCGCGGCGGTGTCGCTGCACGAGATGGCGGTAGTCCTCCAGCAGCGTGGCGTCGTCGAGCACGCGCAGGTGCAAACGCCGCCACAGCGGGGCGCGCAGCGGGGCGGTGTCTTCGATGAGCTGCATCGCTGCGGGCAGGCCGAGCGGCTCGCGCAGCGCCAGCGGCGCGAACAGCAGCAGTTGCGCGAACCAGCCGTGGAAGGTTCGCACCTCAACCTCACGCCCGCCGGCCAGCAGCCGGCGCTGCAAGCCGCGCAGCAACGGCGCCTCGACCTCGGCGCGCGCAGCGTCGCAGCCGCGCTCGCGCAACGCAGCGATCAATTCGGCCCCGGCGGTGGCCGGGTCGGCCCAATGCGCCAGCCATTCGTCCAGCCGAGTACGCATTTCCCCGGCCGCCTTGCGCGTGAAGGTGATGGCCAGAATCTGCTGCGGCAGCACGCCGTCGAGCAGGGCGCGCACGATGCGCGAGACGAGCATCCACGTCTTGCCTGCGCCCGCGCAGGCTTCGACGACCACGCTGCGCTGCGCATCGCAGGCGGCAGCGTAGAACGCGGCGCTCGACACCGCCACGTCGTCGATGCGGTAGGCAGGTGCTTCGGTCATGCCTGCCCGCCGAACTGCGGCACCGGGCGATGGTCACGGCGGCACAGGCCACGCGCTTCGCAGTGTTCGCAGACCCTGCCTTCGCCCAGCGGCAACATGGGCGCGCCAGCGCGCAGCGCCGCCAGGTCGGCGCCCAGTCCTTGCAGCAGCGGCGCGATGTCACGCTCGATCTGCTCGTGCGCCAGCGCGGTCGGCGCGGCCGGGTCGTCCAGCGCCAGGTAGCTGGCGCGCAGCGGCGGCAATTCGGGGTGCGCGGCGCGCAGCAACGCCGCGTAGAAGATCAGCTGCGTGTCTTCGAGAGGCTCGCGCAGCCGATCACGAAGGCCTTCCAGGCTGCCGGTCTTGTAGTCGATCAGCTCAGCCTGGCCGTCGTGGCGCCGGTCGATACGGTCGAGCCGGCCGTGCAGGCCGTGGGGAGCGAGCGCCTCCGGTTCGGCACTGAACCAGGCCTCGCCGTCGCTCCAGCGCCAGCCATCGGCGAGCCGCTGGCGCAACCACGCGAGGTAGTCCGGCATCAGGCGCTCGGCGCTGGCGCGGTAGGGCAACAACTCGGCCGCGTCCAGACTCAGACGCTCGGCGGCCACGTCGCCCGCGCGCTGGAACTGCGCGGCTTCGTCCTGCAAGGGGTCGTGATGGCGGTGGAATTCGTCCAGCGTCGCATGCAGCCACTCACCGTACTCACGCTTGCCGGCCTCGGCTTCGAGTTCGTCGCTGTCGTGCAGCCTGAGCACGCTGCGCGAGAAGAAACGGTAGGGGCAATCGCGCAGCGCCTCGATGGCGCTGGCACTCAAACGCACCGGCAAAGCCGCGGGCGCGCGCGGCGCCACCGGCGCGAAAGGCGTCCGGGGCACGCTCGTGAGAAGCGGCTGCCACTGCGTTTCGGGCCAGCACAGGCCAGCCGCCACGGCATCGGCCGCGAGCCGCTTCACGAGCGGGCTCGACGCGACCGGCTCGATGCCCTCGTGGCGCCTGCGCAGCCAGGTCACCGCCGGCATGCGCAGCAGTTGCGCCACCGCGAGCTGGCGGCGCTGCCAGCCTTGCTCGGGCGTCACCAGGCCGAGGCTGCGCGCCATCGCCGGCGGGATCAGCGAAGGCTGCGGCTGCACCGCGCCCAGGTGCTGCGCGTCGGCCGCCGGCAGCAGCACGTGGGCAAACGGCCGACCCAGCGCACGTGCCAGCGGCGTGAGCACGACATCGGGGTCGGCAGCGCGCGGCGGCTCGAGGTTGTGCCCATCGAGCACCTCGTCGACCCAGGCTGCAAAGCCGCGCAGATCGAAGATCGTCTGCCCGGCCGTCTCGCGCCAGCCGCTGTCGGCATCGAGCAGGTGCAACGCTTGTTCGACCGCGAGCACATCGGGTTGCAGCGGGTCGCGCTGCCAGCCCTGGTGGAGCAACTCGAGCCAGCCGAGCAAGGGCCGCCGCGCGAGCTGGCGCCACGGCAGCAGCGCGCGCTCGGCCTCGCGCCAGTGCGCTTCGATGGCGGCACCCTGCGCCGGCGCATCGCGGCCGCCGCGCCATTGGCGCTCCAGGGCATCGAGCCACGCCGCGCGGCCGAACACCAGCGTTTTCAGCCACTCCAGGCAGTCGTCGCGGCTGGCGTCGCTGCGCGCGGCGCGCAGCAGCGCCATCAGACTTGCGGCGGCCACGGTGGTCGACAGGCGCCAGCCGGTCTCGTCGGCGATCACCAGCCCGGCGCTTTCCAGCAGCGCGCGCACGCGGCGGGCCAGCACTCGGTCGGCGGTGATCAGCGCCAGCGGACGCCGGCCGGCCTCGATCTGCTGCACGGCGACGCTGGCGGCGGCCTCGGCCTCGGCCGCGAAGTCTGCGCAGATCCAGCGCGCGCCGAGCGGCCGCCGCGCATCGGCGATCGAACCAGCCAGAAAGGCCTGGAACGGTTCCTCGACGTCCGGATCGGCATCGATGAGCAGCGCAGGCACCGTGCAGGCGTGCAGCACAGCTTCGGCGACATCGTCGGCACCGCCCAGCCGTGCGACGATCCAGGCCGACGGCCGATGCGCAAACAACGCGTCGTGTGCGGCCGCCGGCTCCAGCGCCGCCCACTCGATGGCCACCCCGGCGAGCGAAGCCTCCAGCGCTGCCGGCCCGCCGCTGCCCGGGAGGGCGGCGCGGGCCTGCGACCAGAACGCATCGCGCTGCCCTGTGGGCAAGGCCGCGGCGCGCCGATGCAGGACCTGCGCCGCATCGGCCAGCAAGGCCGCGAGCTGCGCAAAGCCTGCGCCGTCGTGCCGCTCGCGCTCGGCGGCCCAGGGCTGGCGGCGCAACAGCGCGGCAGCGCGCAAGCGGTCGCGCAGCGCATCGCCACTGACGCCGCCCACGCTCGTGGCCAGGCGCGGCGACAGCGATTCGGCCAGCGTCAGCACCGTCTCCACGCGCGGCTGCCAGCCGCCGGCTGCGACCAGCGCCTGACGCGCCAGCGGCAGCAGCGCGGCGTAGGGCAACAGCAGCACCGCGTCACGCGCCGGTACACCGCGCACGGCCAGCCAGCGCTGCACAGCTTGCGCCACCCAGGGCCACAGGGCCGCGCTGCTGCACGCGGCGGGAGGGCGCTCGAGGTCTATCGCTGCCATAGCCAGGGTCTGTGGGATGGGCACTGAGACGCCGGTCTTGATTTCGATGTCGGTGTGCCAAAATGATTCTGCCTTGCGAAAACCCTTCGCCCCCGACTCCGGAGCCCCCTGGCCATGAGCAGCGAACCGATCAAACACACCTCCGACGACTCTTTGATCAAACACGTCTCCGACGACTCGTTCAGCAGCGACGTGCTGCAAGCCGACAAGCCCGTGCTCGTCGACTACTGGGCCGAATGGTGCGGCCCGTGCAAGATGATCGCGCCGATCCTGGACGACGTCTCCAAGGCTTATGACGGCCGCTTGCAGATCGCCAAGATGAACGTCGACGAGAACCGCGACGTGCCGCTGAAATACGGTATCCGTGGCATTCCGACGCTGATGCTGTTCAAGGACGGTCAGCTCGCCGCCACCAAGGTCGGTGCGCTGACCAAGGCACAACTCACCGCCTTCATCGACGGGCATCTATAATCCTGCCGCATCGACGGTTCGGGTGAGCGCTGGCCAAGCGCACCGAGCCGTCGATAGATTCGCCGCCACCCTCGAAGCCGACATCGCCTTGTCGGCCTCGAAGCGCCACCCGATACGGTGGCCCGTGGTTTCAGGCCCTTCTCCTCCCCCCAAGGTTATCCGGTTCCTTTTGCGGCACGCTGGTGCCGCGCTCCTTGCCCAGGGTCGCCCCCGATGCATCTGTCCGAACTGAAAGCGCAGCACGTCTCCGAGCTCATCACGATGGGCGAGACGCTGGAGATCGAGAACGTCAGCCGCCTGCGCAAGCAGGAGTTGATGTTCGCAATCATGAAGAAGCGCGCCAAAGGCGGCGAGCAGGTCTTCGGAGACGGTGTGCTCGAGGTGCTGCCCGACGGCTTCGGCTTCCTGCGCTCGATCGAGAGCAGCTACATGGCGTCCACCGACGACATCTATCTCTCGCCCAGCCAGATCCGCCGCTTCAACCTGCACACCGGCGACATGATCGAGGGCGAGGTGCGCGTGCCCAAGGACGGCGAGCGCTACTTCGCGCTGGTCAAGGTCGACCGCGTGAACGGCGTCACTCCCGAGGAGAACAAGCACAAGATCATGTTCGAGAACCTGACGCCCTTGTTCCCCAAGGAGCAGTTCAAGCTCGAACGCGACATCAAGAGCGACGAAAACATCACCAGCCGCATCATCGACCTGGTGGCGCCGATCGGCAAAGGCCAGCGTGCGCTGCTCGTCGCCCAGCCGAAGACCGGCAAGACGGTGATGATGCAGCAGCTGGCGCACGCGATGGTGGCCAACCACCCCGAGGTGCACCTGATCGTGCTGCTGGTCGACGAGCGCCCCGAGGAAGTGACCGAGATGCTGCGCACCGTGCGCGGCGAGGTCATCAGCTCGACCTTCGACGAGCCCGCCGCGCGCCACGTGCAGGTGGCCGAGATGGTGATCGAGCGCGCCAAGCGCCTGGTCGAGCTGAAGAAGGACGTGGTCATCCTGCTCGACTCGATCACCCGGCTGGCGCGCGCCTACAACAACGTGCTGCCCTCGTCGGGCAAGGTGCTCACCGGCGGTGTCGACGCCAACGCCTTGCAACGCCCGAAGCGCTTCTTCGGCGCCGCGCGCAACATCGAAGAAGGCGGCTCGCTGACCATCATCGGCACGGCGCTGATCGACACCGGATCGAAGATGGACGAGGTGATCTACGAAGAGTTCAAGGGCACCGGCAACTGCGAGATTCACCTCGATCGGCGCATGGCCGAGAAGCGTGTCTACCCTTCGATCCTGATCAACAAGAGCGGCACGCGGCGCGAGGAACTGCTGCTCAAGCCTGAGATCCTTCAGAAGACCTGGATCCTGCGCAAACTGCTGTACCCGATGGACGAGATCGAGTCGATGGAGTTCATCCTCGAAAAGATGAAGCAGTCGAAGAACAACCTCGATTTCTTCGACATGATGCGGCGCGGCGGTTGATTGTCGGGATACTTGACAACCCGATCGGCGGCCTCTTCGCAAGTCGTTGTCCGACAAGGGATTAGGCACACTGGCACCGTTCTTGCTGCTCTCAAGGTTGTCAATCAACGTCTGGAGCAAACATGAAGCGAATCCTCGCGGTCACCGGCCTCGCGCTCGTCGCCGCTGCCTCCCAAGCCGGTGTGGTCATCGACAACACCGTCAGCGGCTCGACGGTCAATACATTCGATCCGGGCGCGACCGGCTCGGTGCTCGGGTTCATCACCCAGACCGGCGCGACCTACGGCGAGCGCTTCGCCGGCCAGACCCTGGCGACCGGCACCGGCTTCGACGTGCTATCGGGCACGCCGACCAATCCACTGACGCTGCTGTCGAATGCTGTTGCTGCAGACAACATCGGGCTGTTGTCGTTCGGTGGCAGCAACGTCATCTACGGTGACCTCAGCGCCACCGTCGGCGAAGGCGCGGTGTCGATCGCGTTCGCCTCGGGCGTCACCGAGCTTGGGCTCGACATCGTCGGCGTCGATAGCGGCGGCCTATTCACCGTGGACTTCTTCGATGCGGCCGGCGCGCTGATCGCGTCGATTGCGCAAGCCCCCGCCAACGCCTACTTCGGCTTCCGCGCCACCGCCGGCTCGGTCATCGCGGGCGTGTCGATCACCAACAACGACCCGGCCGGCATCGGCTACGACAACGTGCAGTTCGATCAAGCAGTCGTTCCGGAGCCGACGCCGCTGGCGCTGCTGTCGCTGGCGCTGCTGGGGCTGGCACTGCGCCGCAAGCAGGCCTGATCTCCAACTCACCTGCTCGAAGAGGGCCACGCCGTCAGGCGCGGCCCTCTTTGCATTAGAATGCCCGGTTGCGTCTTGGCAAGTGCGCCGCATGAGGCGGCGCGGCTGCCACCACCGACCCGAATTCCGAGGCTCCCATGAAAGAAGGCATCCACCCCACCTACCGCGAAGTGTGCTTCGTGGACCTGTCCAACGGTTTCAAGTTCGTCACGCGCTCGTGCTTGCAGACCAAGGAGACGATCAAGATGGACGACGGCCGCGAGCTGCCGCTGATGAAGGTGGAAAGCACCAGCGAGACGCACCCGTTCTACACCGGCACGCAAAAGAGCGTGGACAATCTGGGCGGGCGCGTCGAGAAGTTCCGCAACAAGTTCTCGCACCTCAGCGCGAAGAAGTAGCGCGTTCGATGCGCCACCGAAGGGCAGCCGAGGCTGCCCTTTTTTGTTGGAAGTTCTCGGCATCATCGTCGCTTTGAACCCCGCCTCGCCGGCACTGGTCACTCAACGTAGCGCCGCGCGGCTGCCGCGTGCGGCGCTGATTCTGCTGTGCGCGGCCTACGTGCTGCCCGGCATCGTCGGCCGCGACCCCTGGCGCAATGCCGACCTGGTGGCCTTCGCACAGATGCTGGGCATCGCCGAAGGGCGCATCGCCTGGCTTGCGCCGACCTTGGGCGGTGTGCCGGTGGCCGACACGGCGTGGTTGCCCAACGGCCTGGGCGCCCTCTTCATCCAGTTGCTCGCGCCACTGGGCGATGCCGCGCTGGCAGCGCGCATCCCGTTCGCGCTGCTGCTGGCGGGCACCCTGGCGCTGGTCTGGTACGCCAGCTTTCACTTGGCGCGCACCGAGCACGCGCAGCCGTTGCCGCTGGCCTTCGGCGGCGAGGCCGAGCCGATCGCCTACGCACGCGCCATCGCCGACGGCGCGTTGCTGGCTTTCATCGCCACCCTCGGTCTGCTGCAGCCCGGGCATGAAACGACGCCGGAACTGGCGCAGCTGTTCGGGGTGAGCCTGTTCGTCTACGCGCTGGCCGCGGCGCCGTATCGCCGCTGGCAGCCGCGCGTGGCCGTACTGATGTCGCTCGTGATGCTGTCCGCAAGCGGCGCGCCCAGCATGGGCCTGGCGCTCGGGCTGGGTGGGGCGCTGGTGTGCAGCCGGTCGGCCTACGAACCGGCGCGCCGCTTTGCGCTTTGGGTTCTGGGCGGTGCGCTGCTGGCGGCGTTGCTGGCCACGGCGTGGGGCGCCTGGCGCTGGCGCGGCGCGGCGCTGGACGGCGGCACGGCGCTCGGCATCGCGCGCCAGTGGCTGTGGTTCCTGTGGCCGGCCTGGCTGCTGTCGCTGTGGACCTTGTGGCGCTGGCGCGCGCACCTGCTGCACCGCCACATCTCCGTGCCGCTGACGCTGGTGCTGGTGGCGCTGCTGTCCAACGTGCTGATGGGCGGCTCGGACCGCGCGCTGATGCTCGGCGTTCCCGGCACGGCAATCCTGGCCGCGTTCGCGTTGCCCACGTTCAAACGCAGCACCGCGGCGGCGATCGACTGGTTCTCGGTGTGCTTCTTCACGCTGTGCGCGCTGATCGTCTGGGTGCTCTACGTCGCGATGCAGACCGGCCTGCCCGCCAAGCCGGCCGCCAATGTGGCCAAGCTGGCTCCGGGCTTCGTCGCACCGTTCTCGTGGCTTGCGCTGTTGCTGGCGATCGCCGGCACGCTGGCCTGGATCGCGCTTGTCCGCTGGCGCACCGGGCGGCACCGCGACGCGCTGTGGAAGAGCCTGGTGCTGCCCGCCTGCGGCGTGGCGCTGTGCTGGCTGCTCTTGATGACGCTGTGGCTGCCGCTGCTGGACTACGCTCGCAGCACCCGGCCCTGGGTCGAGCGCGTGGCCACGCAGTTGCCACCGGGCGCCTGTGTGCTGGCTCCTGGAGCCAGTGCGGTGGTCGTGGCTGCGCTGGAACACGGCGGCCGCTGGCGCGTGCTGGCGCAGCAGGATGCACCGCTTGCGCCGAGCTGCGCCTACCAGTTGCGCGTGTCGCGCGCCGGGCGCCCCCCGCCGCCCGCCGGACCCTGGCAGCTGATGAGCGAAATCAAGCGGCCGACCGATCGCGACGAGGTGACCGCAATCTACCGTCGCGTCTCGCCCTGAGCCACCCCCCGGCGCACCCGCGCCGAAGGAAA
Source organism: Rubrivivax sp. (assembly GCA_031400795.1). Taxonomy (GTDB): domain Bacteria; phylum Pseudomonadota; class Gammaproteobacteria; order Burkholderiales; family Burkholderiaceae_C; genus Rubrivivax. The sequence goes on from JANNQO010000125.1 coordinate 29,586, forward strand.
AACGAGCCGAAAGCGCGAGCCCTGTCCCGGCTCGCTGTCGACCTCGATCTCGCCGCCGTGGCGCTGCACCACATGCTTGACGATCGACAAGCCCAGCCCCGTGCCGCCGGTCTCGCGCGAGCGACTGCCGTCGACGCGGTAGAAGCGCTCGGTAATGCGCGGCAGGTGCTCACGGGCAATGCCCACGCCGCTGTCGGCGACCTCGATCAGGGCGCCGCCGTCGTCACGCCAAGCCCAGCTGACGTCGATGTGACCTCCTTCGGGCGTGTAGCGCAGGGCGTTGACGACAAGGTTGCCCAGCGCGCTGTGCAGCTCGGTGTCGCTGCCGGCGATCTCGGCGTCTTCGCCGCCCTCAAAACGCAGCTGATGCCGGCCCGCCGAAAGCGCGCCGGCATCGGCCTGCACGCGTGCCAGCAGCTGCGGCACGGGCATCCAGCGGTCGGTGGCCGGCCGCGGGCTGCCTTCGAGCTGCGCCAGCGTCAGCAGGTCGGCCACCAGCGCCTGCATGCGATCGGTCTGCTGGCCCATCAGCACCAACACCCGCTGGCGTTCGCTGTCGGTGAGCTTCAGCGTCGCCAGCGTCTCGACGAAGCCGGCCAGCACCGTCAGCGGCGTGCGGATCTCATGGGAGACGTTGGCCACGAAGTCACGCCGCATACCCTCGGCGCGTTCGCGTTCGGTGATGTCCTGCGACAGCACCAGCTTCATGCCATCGCCGTAGGGCCGAATCAGGATGCTGATCGTGCGCTGCAAGCCGCTGCCGGGAATCTGCACCGGTTCTTCGTAGAGCCCGGATTGCAGGTAGGCCACGAAGGCTGGCGCGCGCACGAGGTTGGTAACCCGCTGCAGGCGGTCGCGCACCGGGTCGACACCGAAGTGGTCGCTGGCCTGTGAGTTGCACCATTCGATCTGCTCGTTCGCGTCGAGCATCATCACGCCGTTGGGCGAGGCCTCGATCGCCGAGAGGAACTGGGCCAGGCGCTCGCGCTCCGCATCGGCCTCGCGTTCTCGCTCGCGCAGCACCTTTTGCAGGCGATACGCCAGCTCGCCCCAGTAGCCCTCGTTGCGCGGTGCCACGCCGAGCGGAACCCCGCGCAGCCACTGCATCAGGTGTTCGCCGCGCAGCGCATCGCGCGCTGCAATCCATACCACGCCGGTCGCGCCGCCGAGCACAGCGCCCGTCACCGCCGCCTGCGACGAACTCCACACCATCGAGGCGAGCGCTGCACCCAGCAGCATCGCCAACAGCGCAGCCAGGGTCCGGGGCAGCCACCAATGCATCGAAGAAGGATAACGAACGCCGGGCCACCGGCGTTCAGGCCATTGCGCTGGAGACTTGAGAAGTCAACCGATAGCCGGCGCCGCGCACCGTCTCGATGAGGCCCGAACAATGCACCGAGGACAGCGCCTCGCGCAGCCGCATGACATGCACGTCGACAGTTCGCTCTTCGATGAACACGTGGTCGCCCCAGACCCGATCCAGCAGTTGCGCACGGCTGTGCACCCGTTCCGGGTTGGCCATGAAGAAGTGCAGCAGACGGAACTCGGTCGGGCCCAACCGCACCTCCTGCAGCGCGTCGTCGATGCGCCGGGTGACTCGGCGCGTGCCCGGGTCGAGCTTCAGGCCACCCACCTCCACCGCGGCGTCCAGCGCCTGCGGCGCGCGCCGGCGCAGCACCGCACGGATGCGCGCCAGCAACTCGACCGTCGAGAACGGCTTGACGAGGTAGTCATCGGCACCGGCGTCCAGCCCGCTCACTTTGTCGGCCTCTTGCGCGCGTGCAGTGAGCATGATGATGGGCAGATCGCGCGTGCGCGGGTCGGTGCGCCAGCGCCTCGCCAGCTGCACGCCGGATTGGCCGGGCAACATCCAGTCGAGCAGAACCAGATCCGGCAGAACCGCGCCGATGTCGGCCTGGGCCTGGTCGCCGTCGCCCGCGAGGGTCACTTCGAATCCGTGATGGCGCAGGTTGATGGCGATCAGCTCGGCGATCGCGCTCTCGTCTTCGACAACCAGTACTTTGGCCATGGTTTGCTGCGTCCGGCCCTCAGCGCACCACGTTCTCGACCACGTCCAGCGGGTGGTGTCGGACGTCGGTGCCCTTGACGACGTAGATGATCGCCTCGGCCAGGTTCTTCGCATGATCGCCCACGCGTTCGATCGCTTTGGCGACGAACACCAGGTCGATGCTCGCCGAAATGGTGCGCGGGTCTTCCATCATGTAAGTGATGAGCTTGCGCAGCAGGCCTTCGAACTCCTGGTCGATCAGGTCGTCCTGCTTGAGCACCTCGAGCGCGCGGGCGGTGTCCAGCCGGGCGAAGGCGTCCAGCGCCTTGCGCAGCTGTGCGATGGCCAGATCGGCCTCGAAGCCGAGATCGGCCACCGGCAGGCGCAAGCGGCTCGAGACCCCGGTGCTGATCAGTCGCTGCACGATGCGCGCGATACGCGCCGCTTCGTCGCCGACGCGCTCGAGGTTGGCGATCGCGCGGCTGATGGCGATCAGCAGGCGCAGGTCGCGCGCAGTGGGCTGGCGCCGAGCGATGATGTTCGACAGGTCGGCATCGATGTCGACCTCCATCTGGTTGACGCGCCCTTCGGCCTGCATCACCTGGCCGGCCGTCTCGGCACTGAAGTTCGACAGCGCGTACATCGCCTGCGCGACCTGCATTTCGACCAGGCCGCCCATCTCGAGCACGCGGCCCGAGATGCCGCTGAGTTCGGAATCGAATTGAGTGGAAAGGTGTTTGTCGCTCATATCCACCGTCTCAACCGAAGCGCCCGGTAATGTAGTCCTCGGTTTCCTTGCGCTTGGGTTTCATGAAGATGTCCTTGGTTTCGCCGTATTCGATCAGTTCGCCGAGGTACATGTACGACACGTAGTCGGAAACGCGCGCCGCCTGCTGCATGTTGTGCGTGACGATGAGCACCGTGACCTTGCGCTTGATCTCGCCGATCAGCTCCTCGATCGAGCCGGTGGCGATCGGATCCAGGGCCGAGGTGGGCTCGTCGAAGAGGATGATCTCGGGATCGGTGGCCAGCGCTCGCGCGATGCACAAGCGCTGCTGCTGGCCGCCCGAACGATTCACCGCAACCTCGCCGAGCCGGTCCTTCACTTCTTCCCACAACGCAGCCCCCCTCAGCGCCGCTTCGACCTTGTCGTCGAGGTAGCTGCGCGAGCGCTCGCCGCGCACCCGCAAGCCATACGCCACGTTTTCGAAGATCGGCTTGGGGAACGGGTTGGGCTTCTGGAAAACCATCGAGATGCGCATGCGCACTTCGATCGGGTCGACCTGAGGTGCGAGCACGTTCACCGCGTCGGGCAGCAGGTTGATGCTGCCGTCGTAGCGGTGGCCGGGATAGAGATCGTGCATGCGGTTGAAGCAGCGCAGGAAGGTCGACTTGCCACAACCCGAGGGACCGATCAGCGCGGTGACCTTGTTCTCGAACACCGGCATCGAGACCTGCTTCAGGGCTTTGAAACTGCCGTAGTAGAAGTCCAGGTTCTTGGACTCCGCCTTCAAGGGCGGCGGGTTGTTCGGCAGCGTGATCGTCGACATCGAAGACATGGGGCTCACCACTTGATATTCTTGCGCAGCTTGTAGCGCAGCCAGATGGCCAGGCCGTTCATGCCGAGGGTCATGAGGACGAGGACGAAACTCGCCGCGGCGGCGTTCTGGTGAAACGCCGGGTCCGGGCGTGAGGTCCAGTTGAAGATCTGGATCGGCATCACCGTGAAGGGCGAGAAGATCCAGTCGAACAGGCCGGCAGGCGGATCACCGGTCAGCGGCATCGGCGGCAGGAAGGCGATGAAGGTCAATGCGCCGATGGTGATGATCGGCGCCGTCTCGCCGATCGCGCGCGCCATGCCGATGATCACCCCGGTGAGAATTCCGGGTAGCCCGTAAGGCACCAGGTGGTGGCTCACCACCTGCCACTGCGAAGCACCGCAAGCGTAGGCCGCTTCGCGGATGTGCTGCGGGATGGCGCGCAGGGCCTCGCGCGTGGCGACGATGACGATCGGCAGGATCAACAGCGCCAGCGTCAGGCCGGCCGACAAAATGCTCTGGCCGAAGCCGAAGGTGTAGACGAACAGGCCCAGCGCAAGCAGCCCGTAGACGATCGAAGGCACCCCTGCGAGGTTCGTGATGTTGATCTCGATGACATCGGTGAACCAGTTCTTCTTCGCGTATTCCTCGAGGTAGATCGCGCCGGCAATGCCGACCGGAACAGCGAACGCCGCGGTGACGAACATCACGAGGATCGATCCGACCCATGCCGACAGGATGCCGGCCTCGCCGGCGCGTCGCGACGGGAAGCTGGTGAAGAAGTCACCGGTCAGCCTCGGCACGCCGTCGATCACCATGCCGGCGAACAGTGCTGCCAAGGTCAGGATGCCGACCATCAGCGACAGGATGCCGAGCACGCCGAACATCGCATCCCAGCGCTTGTGCTTGCGGATCAGCTTGCGCAACTCCTCGGTGCGGGTGTTGATCGCGGCGGCCATCAGTAGGCCTCCCGGTACTTGCGGCGCAGCCAGTGGCCGAGCAGGTTGAACACCAGGGTCAGCAACATCAAGCTCAGGCCGGCGGCGAAGATGGTCTGGTAGCCCACCGAACCGTGCGGCAGATCGCCGAGCGCCACCTGCACGATGTACGATGTGATGGTAGCCGCGGGTTCGAGCGGGTTCAGCGTCAGATTGGGCTGCATGCCGGCGGCAACCGCCAGGATCATGGTTTCGCCCACGGCGCGCGAGATGCCCAGGATGTAGGCCGACGCGATGCCCGACAGCGCAGCCGGCACCACCACGTTCACGGCCGTCTGAAAGCGCGTCGCCCCCATCGCATACGAGCCTTCACGCAGGCTCATCGGCACGGCGCGCATCGCGTCTTCGGACAGCGACGACACATACGGAATGATCATGATGCCCATCACGATGCCGGCCGAGAGCACGTTGAATCCGGGCAGTTCGGGGTAGAGCTTCTGCAGCAAGGGCGTCACGAAGAGCAGCGCGAAGTAGCCGTAGATGATGGTCGGCACACCCGACAACAGCTCCAGCAGCGGCTTCAGTACTTCCCTGGACCTGTGGCCCGCGAACTCCGACAGGTAGATCGCGATGATGGTGCCCAGCGGGATGGCGATCAGCAAGGCCACCGCCGAACTCGTGATGGTGCCCGACAGCAGCACGACGATGCCGAAGTGCGCGTCGGAGAACAGCGGCGTCCACTGGCTGTCGGTCAGGAACGACCAGATCGGGACCTGGCTGAAGAAGACGATCGACTCTTTGAGCAGGATGTAGACGATGCCCAGCGTCGTGACCACCGAAACACAGGCCGCGGCGAGCAGCACGGTCTCGATCACCTTTTCCTTGCGCTTGCGGCGAGACTTGGAGCGCGCCATCACGGCCAGCCGCTGCTCTGCGGTGATCACGGGCGCAGCCATCGCGCTTCCTTGTTGTGTCGTCGAGCCGATGCTCATTCTAGGAAGCTCCAGGGGGTTCGAACCGCCGTTCAGCCAGGAGGGGCCGAGCGCTCAGAGCTTGGCTTCGCGCGCCAGCAGGTCGTCGATGCGCACACCGACCTCGCTCTTGCCGCAGAACACGGTGCCTTTCTTGCCCTTGGCAATATGGTCGAGCCCGATCGTGTAGGCCTGGGGCGGCAGCGGCACGTACTTCACTTCCTTGGCGATCTTCGCAGCTTGCTTCATGTAGTAGTCGGCGAACTCACGCACTTCGGGCTTGGCCAAAGACTTCACGTTGATGTAGATGAAGATCGGGCGCGACAGCGGCTGGTAGCTGCCGTCGAGCACGCTGGTTTCGCTGGGCCCCACCGCCGGCTTGCCCGCCTTCTCGACGATCGGCACGGCCTTCAGCCGGCTCTGGTTCTCGGCGTAGTACGCGTAGCCGAAGTAGCCGAGCGCGTTCACGTCCTGGGCCACCCCTTGCACCAGCACGTTGTCGTCCTCGGAAGCGGTGAAGTCGCCGCGGCTGGCCTTGGACTTGCCGTTGATGGCCTCGGTGAAGTAGTCGAACGTGCCCGAATCGCTGCCCGCCCCGAAGAGCTTGATCGGAGCATCCGGCCAGGCCGGATTGACCTGGTTCCAGCGCATGATCTTGCCTTGCGCCGCCGGCTCCCACATCTTTTTCAGCTCCTCGACCGTGATCGCCTTGAGGAAGGTGTTGCGCGGGTTCATGACCACCGTCAGCGCGTCGAACGCGACCGGCAGTTCGATGTACTCCACGCCGGCAGCCTTGCAGTCGGCCATTTCTTTCTCGAGGATCGGCCGCGAGGCGTTCTGGATATCCGTCTCACCGCGGCACAGCTTCTTGAACCCGCCGCCGGTGCCCGAGATGCCGACCGTGACCTTGATGGCGTTCTTCTTGGCCTTCTGGAAGTCTTCGGCAACACCTTCGGTGATGGGATAGACCGTCGACGAGCCGTCGATCTTGATGACCTGGGCGTGCGCGGAGATGCCTGCGCCAAGCACCAGCGCGACCAGGGTGAACTTCAGAGTGCTCATTGAAATGCTCCTTCAACAATGAATCGGGCGGCCGAAGCCATGCCGGCACTCTAGTGACCCCTCGTGAAAGTTCTGTGACAGTCCGGTGGCAACTGATGACAGCCGAACCGGCGCGCCCGAGAAGGCGCTGCTGCTCAGCCGCGTGCTGCAGCCTCGGCGATCCGCTCGGCGCAATGGCGGCCGAGTGTGGCGTCCTGCGCCTCGACCATCACACGCAGCACGGGCTCGGTGCCCGAGGGGCGGATCAAGACCCGGCCGGCCTCGCCGAGTTCACGCTCGGCACGGGCCTGGGCGTCCTTCAACGCGCCGTTGACCTTCCAGTCCTGGCCATCGGCCAAACGCACGTTGATCAGTGACTGCGGGAACAGCTGCACGCCTTCGAGAAGCGAGGCCAGCGTTTTGCCGCTGCGCCGCACCGCGAACAGGATCTGCAAGGCACTGACGATGCCGTCGCCGGTGGTGTGGCGGTCCAGCGCGAGCAGGTGGCCGGAACCTTCGCCGCCGAGCTGCCAGCCGCGCGCGATCAACTCTTCGAGCACATAGCGGTCGCCGACCTTGGCGCGCACCAGCGGCACACCGGCCTTGCGCAGCGCCGATTCGACGGCGAGGTTGGTCATCAAGGTGCCCACCACGCCGGGCACCGGCTGGCGTTGCGAGAGGCGATCGGCGGCCATCACGTAAAGCAACTCGTCGCCGTTGTACAGGCGCCCCTGCGCGTCGACCATGACCAGCCGGTCGGCGTCGCCATCCAGCGCCAGCCCGTAGTCAGCGCGGTGTTCGGCCACGGCACTCACCAGCGCCTTCGGCGACGTGGCACCGACACCCTGGTTGATGTTCATGCCGTCCGGGCTGGCGCCGATGCTGACCACCGTGGCGCCGAGTTCGTGGAACACGTCGGGTGCCACGTGGTAGGCCGCGCCATGCGCCGCATCGACGATCAACTTCATGCCCTTCAGCGACAGGCTGTGCGGCACCGTGCCCTTGCAGAATTCGATGTAGCGGCCGCTGGCGTCGGTGAGGCGCCGCGCGCGGCCCAGGCCTGCCGAATCGCACCAGCGCGGCTCCTGCTTCAGCGCTTCTTCGACGGCCACTTCCCATTCGTCGGGCAGCTTCTCGCCGCGCGCGGAGAAGAACTTCACGCCGTTGTCGGGGTAGGCGTTGTGCGAGGCGCTGATGACCACACCCAGATCCAGCCGCAGCGCGCGGGTAAGGTAGGCGACACCGGGCGTGGGCAACGGGCCGCTCAACAGCACGTCGATCCCGGCCGAGGCGAAACCGGCTTCCAGCGATGACTCGATCATGTACCCGGAGATGCGCGTGTCCTTGCCGATCAGCACGGTCGGCCGTTCGCTCGACGCACGTTTGAGCACCTGGCCCACCGCGTGGCCCAGCCGCAGCATGAAGTCGGGGGTAATCGGCAGCGTGCCGACCGTGCCGCGAATGCCATCGGTACCGAAATACGTTCTGCTCATGCGATATCTCTCCTGCCAGGATCGCATTCTCCGGCGCCGTCAGCGCGCCGGCCGACGCGCCGCGCACCAAAGTGCAACGGCATCCACGGTTGCCGCGACATCGTGCACGCGCAGGATCGATGCGCCGCGTTCCAACGCCAGCACCGCAGCGGCGATGCTGGCGGGCAGGCGCTCGCCGACCTCGCGGCGGGTGATGCGACCGAGCGCGGACTTGCGCGACCAACCGATCAGGAGCGGCCGGCACAGCGTGAGCAGATCGGCCTGACCCGCCAACAGCGCCAGGTTGTGCTCAACGGTCTTCGCGAAGCCGATCCCTGGATCGAGCACGATGCGTTGCTCGTCGATGCCGGCCGCCAGCGCAGCGCGCAGCCGACCGGCGAGTTCGTCGCGCACCTCACGAACCACGTCGTCGTAGACAGCCAGCGACTGCATCGTGTCGGGCTCGCCACGCAGGTGCATCAGGCACACGCCGGCTCGCCCGTGTGCCGCCAGCAACTCGATCGCGCCTGGCCGCCGCAGCGCACGCACATCATTCACGATGTCCGCACCCAGTTCGAGCGCGACCCGCATCACGGCAGGCGAACTGGTGTCCACCGACACCGGCACCCCCAGCGTGACCGCGTGGCGCAACACCGGCTCCACACGCGCCAGCTCTTCCGCGGCCGTCGGCGCGATCGATCCGGGGCGCGTCGACTCGCCGCCGATGTCAAGGATCTCGGCGCCCTCGCGCAACAACTGTTCGCAGTGCTCGATCGCCGCCACCGCGTCGCGCCCACCGTCGGCGAACGAATCCGGCGTCACGTTGACGATGCCCATCACCCGCGGGCGTGTCAGGTCGATCGTGAAGCGGGTCGTCTGCCAGATCATCGTTGTGACGCTCAAACGCACAACGGGGCCGCGGCCCCGTTTCGTTGGTCAAGCGGGGCCGCGGCCCCGTTGAATACAGTCCAAGACGACGATCAAGCCGTCGCCGGTGCCCCATCGGCGCTGACCGGTGCGGTCGGGCCACCCGGCTTGTTCGGCGGGCTGCTGCTTTCCTTCGGTGGCCGCGGCGTCTTGCCTTCCATGATGTCCTGCAGATGCTCGCCATCGATGGTTTCCCACTCGAGCAGGGCACGCGCCATCGCATGCATCTTGTCCTTGTTGTCCTCGATCAGCGTGCGCGCGACCGCGTACTGCTGGTCGATGATGCGGCGCACCTCGCCATCGACGCGGCGCATCGTCTCTTCGGAGACATTCGTCGTCTTCGTCACCGAGCGGCCGAGGAAGATCTCGCCTTCGTTCTCGGCATAGACCATCGGGCCGAGCGAATCGCTCATGCCGTAGCGCGTCACCATGTCGCGCGCGATCTGCGTGGCGCGTTCGAAATCGTTGCTCGCGCCGGTGGTCATCTGGTTCATGAACACCTCTTCGGCGATGCGCCCGCCGAAGAGCATCGAGATGCGGTTCAGCATCAACACCTTGTCGGTGCTGTAGCGGTCCTTCTCGGGCAACGACACGGTCACGCCCAAGGCGCCGCCGCGCGGAATGATGGTCACCTTGTGCACCGGGTCGAGCTTGGGCAGCAGCATGCCGATGAGGGCATGGCCGGCTTCGTGGTAGGCGGTGTTGCGGCGCTCGTCTTCGTCCATCACCATGGACTTGCGCTCGGTGCCCATGATGATCTTGTCCTTGGCGCGCTCGAAGTCGATCATCTCGACGACGCGCGCGTTGCGCCGCGCGGCGAAGAGCGCCGATTCGTTGACCAGATTGGCCAAGTCAGCGCCCGAGAATCCCGGCGTGCCGCGCGCGATGAGATCGGCCTTCACATCGGCGCCCACCGGCACCTTGCGCATGTGCACGTTCAAGATCTGCTCGCGGCCGCGGATGTCGGGCAGCGTGACGTAGACCTGGCGGTCGAAGCGGCCCGGGCGCAGCAGCGCCGGGTCGAGGATGTCGGGCCGGTTGGTGGCCGCCATCACGATCACGCCGAGATTGGTCTCGAAACCGTCCATCTCGACGAGCATCTGGTTCAGCGTCTGCTCGCGCTCGTCGTTGCCGCCGCCCAGGCCGGCACCCCGGTGGCGGCCGACGGCGTCGATTTCGTCGATGAAGATGATGCAAGGCGCGCTCTTCTTCGCCTGCTCGAACATGTCGCGCACGCGCGCCGCGCCGACGCCGACGAACATCTCGACGAAGTCGGAGCCAGAGATGCTGAAGAACGGTACCTTGGCTTCGCCGGCGATGGCCTTGGCGAGCAAAGTCTTGCCGGTGCCCGGGGGCCCGACGAGCAGCACACCGCGCGGGATGCGGCCGCCGAGCTTCTGGAACTTCTGCGGGTCTTTCAGGAAGTCGACGAGTTCCTTCACCTCTTCCTTGGCCTCGTCGCAACCGGCCACGTCGGCGAAAGTGGTGGAGTTGTTGGCCTCGTCGAGCATGCGCGCCTTGCTCTTGCCGAAGCTGAACGCGCCGCCCTTGCCGCCGCCTTGCATCTGGCGCATGAAGTAGATCCACACGCCGATCAAGAGCAGCATCGGACCCCAGCTGACGAGGATGCTCATCAACAGCGACGGCTCTTCGCGCGGCTTCACGTCGAACTTCACGCCGCTGTTGCGCAAGTCACCGACGAGGCCCCGGTCGAGGTAGGTGGCGGTGCTGCGCAGGCGCTTGTCGTCGGTGGTCGTGGCGATGATCTCGGTGCCGCCGCCGGGGTTCTCCTGCAGCGTTACCGACTTGATTCGCTTGGCCTGGACTTCGTCGAGAAAGTCCGAATAGGCCACCTGATTGCCCTGGGCGACCCCGCGGTCGAACTGCTTGAACACGGTGAACAGCACGAGGGCGATCACCAGCCAAACAGCGACTTTGGAGAACCATTGATTGTTCAACGCGGCTCCTTCTGAAGAATCGACGGCTCACGGCGAAGAGCGCCTGGCCGGATTCCGCGGTATCTGGGGTTCATTCTAGGTCTATCAACCCGGGCTGCGGCCTTGCGACTGCGAGGGATAAGACCGTCATCCCGGAGACTTCGGACCGATGCCGATCAGAAAGGTTTCCGCGGATTTGTCGCGGGACGCTTTCGGCTTGATCGGTTTGACGACACGAAAGCTGTCCTTGAACAGCTTCACGAGCTGCGAATAGCCGCTGCCGTGGAAAGCCTTGCAGACCAGCGCGCCCTGCGGTTTCAGCTGCGCGAGCGAAAACTCTACGGCCAGTTCGACCAGGTGCGTCATGCGCGCCGCGTCCGAAGACTCGATGCCCGAGAGGTTGGGCGCCATGTCCGAGACGACCAGGTCGACCGGCCGGCCGGCCAGAGTTTCGGTGAGCCGCGCCAGCACCGCGTCGTCGCGGAAGTCGCCCTGCACGAAGTGCACACCCTCGATGGGCTCGATCTCGATCAGGTCCAGCGCGATGATCGTGCCGTCGAGTTCGCCCACCGCAGCGCCGCCCGCGCCCACCGTCTTGGGCGCGAAGCGGCGGCGCAGGTATTGGCTCCAGGCGCCGGGCGCGGCGCCCAGGTCGACCACCACCTGCCCCGACTTCACAAGGCGCAGGATTTCGTCGATCTCCTGGAGCTTGTAGGCGGCGCGCGCCCGGTAGCCGTCTTTCTGCGCCAGCTTGACGTAGGGGTCGGTGAGGTGGTCGTTCAACCAGGCGCGGTTGACCTTCTTGTTGCGGGCCTTCATTCGACGCGAATGATAGGCGGCGGCCCGCGCTCAGGAACCAGGCGCGCCTGCGTTGATCAGTTCGGCATAGTTGAGCATTGCCATCGGCGGCGGCAGCTTGAGCCTGTGCGCCGCCGACATACTGATCTGGTAGGAGAAGCGCTTCAGCGTCTCCACCGGCAGCGCCGCCGGCGACTGCTTGCCGACCAGGATCTGCTCCACCTTGTGCGCCGTGAACTGGCCCAGGTTGTAGTAGCGGCTCACCAGGCCGGTCAGCGCGCCCGCCTGCATCAGCTGCTCGGTCGATGCGAAGGTGGGCAGCGCCTGCTCCATCGCCGCCGGGATGATCACGCCTTCGGCCAGTGTGCCCAGGAAGCTGTCGGGCGGCAGGTACAGCCACTGCGCGCCGGCGCTCTTCAATTCGCGCACCAGGTCGGCGGCGCCTTCGGCAACGGGCTTGTTGGCGGCATCGAGCTTGAACGTACGCTCGATGAGCTTGAAATTGCGCTCGCGCGATAGGCCGCGCAACTCCTCGATCACGACCACCGAGTTCTTCTCGGTGGTGGTGTAGAGCACGCCCAGGGTCTGCAGCGGCCGGTATTGCGACATCGCGCGCACCTGCGCCTCGGTGGGCGCCACATGCGTGACGCCGGTCACGTTGCGGCCGGAGGACTTCAGGTCGGGCACGATCTTGGCCAACACCGGCGCGGCCACCAGCGTGAAGACCACCGGTATGTCGTTGATGTAGGTGGCCTTGTTCGCCGCGTCGAAAGGCCCGACCACGCCCAGCGTGACCGAGGTGCCCCAGGTGTAGACCAGGTCGGGTTTGGCAGCGCGAATCTCTTCCAGGTACCCGGGCATGCGCGCCATGTCGCGGTTCAGGTCGCGCCAGGTGATCTGCACCGGGATCTTGCGCGACGCAAAGTACTCCTCGAAGCCACGCTCGACCTCGGTCATGCCGCGAAAGGTGATGGCAAAGATGCGAAGCGGTTTTCCCGCTGCTTTGGCAGCACGTGCCGGACGATCCGACTCGGCCGCCAGCACCGTCGGCGCAAGCGTGCTGGAGATGGCGGCGGCGAGCAGATCGCGACGGGTAAAGAAGGGGCTCATGTCGGGGTCCTTGGTCATATTCGGGGGTTTCATCAAGCCGGCTGCGGCAGCGGCCGGCGCGACAGCCGCGTGCCGGCCAGGAACAACAGTCCGCACAGCAGCACGCCGGCGCCGATGGCGACGAACGCATGGCGGTAGCCGATCGCCAGCACCAGGCCGGCGGCCAGCATCGGGCCGATGGCGTTGCCCAGCCGCTCGAGCAGCCGGTACACGCCGTAGACGGTGCCTTCGCCGATGCGGCGAATCTCCGCCTCGCAGTGCTCGCCGACCAGGGCGCTCTGCGCCGAGATCGACATCGATTGGCCCAGGCCCACCAAGGCCACCGCGGCGAAGACCCACGCCACCTGGCCGCCGGCCAGCAGCATCAGACCACCCAGGCCCGATACCACCAGCCCGCCGCCGACCAGCCATTCCATGCGCTCTCGCGTGTGTGCCAGCGCGGCGGTGATCGGCGCGGCCACCACCATCAGCACGGCGTAGGTCATCAGGATGCGGCCGGCCATGGCCTGCGTGCCATCGATCGAAAGGATGTACAGCGGCACCAGGTAGAAGCACACGCCGGTGAGCAGGATCTTCGCCGGCATCGCGGCCAGCCCCGTGACGAGCATGAAGCGCGCATTGGCCAGCAGCGTGGCGATCTCGGCCAGGCGCGGAATCTTGGTGCTCGCCACAGCCACGTGCACCGGGTCGGGCAGTTGGCGGATGGCGGCCAGCGAACCCAGCGCCAGCAGGGCCGCCACGACCAGCGTGGAACGTTCGCCGATGTTGTCGGCCAGGATGCCGCCGATCGAGGGCCCGCAGATGCTGGCCACCATGATCGCACCGACGAACAGCGAGAAGCTCTTCGCCCGCTTGCTCGCGCTGGCATGCTCCAGCACATAGGCTTGGCTCGCGACGAACACCATCGCGTAGCCGAACGCGCACAGCGAGCGCCACAGCAGCAAGTCCAGCACCGAGGACGCCATCGCACTGGCCAGAAAGCCGACTGCCGCCACCGCCGCGCCGGTGAACATCGTGTGCCGCGTGCCGTGGCGCTCGCAGAACACGCCCAGCCAGGGCTGGGCCAGCGCTACGATGAGCATGAACAGCGCGATCGGCAGGCCGACCACGAACTGTGCCGACAGCCCGGGGATCGGCACCAGCAGCTGGTTCACATAGCCGGGCAGAAACGGCCGCGTCAGCTCTTCGGCAAGGATGAAGATGAACAGCGGCGCGCGGATGCGCGCCAGCTGCGACTCGTCGCCGCGGCGCTCGGCGATCTCGGCCCCGAACGTGAAGCGCCGCCCCAGCGACTGCACGCCGGCCTGCACGGCTTCGAGCGCACCGTGGCGTTCATGCGCCGGGCGCTTGCGTTCGTCGCGCACGTCGTGTGCGAGCTGCGCGTAGGCGGCGTTGACGCGCGCCAGCACCCCCGCCATCACCGCCAGCAGCGAGCCGAAAGCATGGCCACAGACGGGACGCGCCGGCGTCGCGAAGCGGCCTTGGGCGCCGCGCTCGAAAGCATCGCCCAGCGCTTTCAGGTCCGATTCGAGTTTCGCGCCGGCGATGAAATGCAGCAGCTCGAGCGTGAAGAACAGCGCCACGACCAGGATCACCACCACGTCGAACAACATCTCGAGCACGATCGAGTCGACGAAGTTGGCGTCCACGCCCAGGTGCAGCAGCCCCAAGGCGCCATGCGACGTGACGATGGGCAGCGATACCATGTACTGGTCGCCCACGCGCACCGAAGGCGGCACCAGCTCGGGCGTCTCCAGAGCGGCCAGCACCTGCGGCTGGTTGAAGTATTCTTCCGCGCCCCGCGGCGGCTTCAGGTGCTGGCGAACGATCGTGCCCTTGGTGTCGGTGACGGCGAACGAGGTGATCTCGGGGATCGTCTCGCGGACTTCGTCGAAGACCTGCTCGATGCCGTACATCTCGGCGAAGTCGATGCGGTTTTCGTCGGACTTCAGCATCAGCGAGCGGATCGTCGCGCCCACCGTCGCCACCTTGGTGGCCATCTCCGGTGCCAGCGCGCGCTCGAAAGCGCGGTGCGACAGCGCCGCGGTGGCCAGCAGCGCCAGCGCCACCACGGCCACGATGACCCCGGCCAGGCGCAGGTAGATGCTGCGCAGATAGAGGTCCGTCACGAGCGGCCCCCGCGCTGCAGTTGGCCGCGCAATTCGGTGATCTGCGTCTCGGCGTTGCGCACGGTTTCGACGAAGCGCTTCAAGGCCTGTGCGAACGCCCCGCTGCGCCCGGCCGCGGCGGCGCGCGAGGGATCGCCGCTGCGCAGCGCGTCTTCGAGCTTGCGGGCGTTGCGGGACAGCGAGTTCATCACCGCCAGCATGGCCAGCGAGGCCAGCCCGGCCGCCGCGCAGAAGACACCGAGGGTCGCCAGCGCCAGTTCCTTGGCCACCGCCATGGCCGCCGCCGCTACCTGTGCTTCGCTGTAGCGAAGCGCCACATGGCCGATGGTCAGGCCGAACTGGGTCTGGATGGCGCTGCCCACCGCCGGGTCTTTGCCTTCGCGGATCAGCCAGTCCTGGCTGCCCGCCTTGTTCGCGGCTTCGACCCAGGCCCTGGGCACCGGTTGTTTGGCACGCAGCTGGTCGGTGCTGTACAGCGGGCGGCCTTCGGTATCGAAGATGTCGATGCCCACCGTCAGCTTGTCGGTGGCGAGCAGCCGTTGCAAGGTGGCCGGCAGCGTGCCCAGGTCGGAGAACTGCAGTCCCAGCGCCAGCGACGACTGGATGCTGTTCTCGACTTGCTTGCCGGTGAAGGCCAGCCGCTCGGTGACGATGCGCTCGGCCGTGGCGCGGTACTTGAAGTAGTTCAGCAACCCAGCCATGCCGATGGCGAAGCCCGTGACGAGCACAGCAATCTGGATCATTCGGCGTCTTGTGGTTTCCATCGGGCTGAACTCCACCGCAGCGCACTCGCAGCGCCATGGATCGATGGATTTCGGCACAAAACCGCGCCGACTGAAGCGCGGAAAAGCGCCGCTCAAGCCCCGTTGATACGCGCCGATACCCATCAGGTGCCGTTGCCTGGCGCAAGGGACAGGCGCCGCGCCCCGCAGTTCGACACCCACCCCAGTGATGGCGATGACAAGAAACCAGATGCAACAACAGTCCGACAGGCATGACCTGGCCGGCGACACCGTGCCCGGCGAACTCTTCGATCTGGCCTGGGAGCCGCCGGTGACCCCACGCCGGCGCGTACTCGCCGACTGGAAACAGTACATGGCGGTGGCCAGCCAGGTGGTGGGGCGCTTTCACGGCCAGTTCGAGCAGCGCCACTTCGAATACGTGCACCCGCAGCGCCTGCAGCCGGCCACGCCCAGGCGGCTGCGGCGCGACTACGCGGTGACCGTGGCCTACAACGACTGGGGCCCACGCGACGCACCGATCGTGGTCTGCTGCGGCGGCGTGGCCAACGTGGCGATGCGCTTCAACTACCTGGCTGCCGACCTCGCGCAGGACTTCCGTGTCGTGTGCATGGATTGGCTGGGGCGCGGTCGCTCGGGCTGGCTGGCCGCGGAAGAGGACTACTCGCTGGCCACCCACGCCGAACAGCTGCGCCAGATGATCGTGCACCTGGGTGGCGGCCCGGTGATCGTGCTCGGCTCGTCGATGGGCGGCAGCACAGCCATCGAGATGATGGCGCAGCACCCGGGCCTGGTCAGCCGGCTGATCCTGAACGACGTCGGCCCGCAGATCCCCGGCAAACGGCGCCGCCGGCGCGCACAGACGATCGCGCGGCACTACGTTTTCCACCACCCCGCGGATTTGCTGCGCAAGGTCGGCGCAGCGCAGAGAAACGACGGTCCGGTGAGCGACGACATCCGCTTCAACCTGAGCTTTCACCAGACGCGCTGGTCCGACGACGAGGGCGGCCGCATCTACCGCCACGACGTGCGCGCGCTGCAGGCCTACCGGCGCGATGCGCAGAAGAGCCTGCTGCAGTGGCGGCAGTGGCAGCGCGTGCACTGCCCGCTGCTGCTGATCCACGGTCTCGAGTCCGACGCCCTCTTCCCGTCGACGATCCGGCGCATGTCGCGCGGCAAGGACCTGACGCTGATGCACATCCCCGACACCGGACACTCGCCGCTGCTCGCCGACCGCAACCAGACCTGGTTCATCCGCCAATGGCTGCTTCGCCCGGAGGCGATGCGTGGCGAGTGGAGCGTGCTGCACGCCGCCGCGCGCGAATCGCGGCCCGGGCAGGCAATCCCTTTCGCGCCGGCCACGGCATTGCAAGGCTAAGCGCAGCATGGAAGTGCAACTCTCGAGCCGCATCGGCCCGCTCACCGCGGAGATCCGCCGCACCGGCAGCCTGCGCTACCTCCGCCACGGCGCCACCGCCCCGAACCTGGCGCGGCTACGCTGCGGCGGCGACCTGGACGTGCCGCTGCACGCACAAGGCCGCGAGCAGGCGATCGAGACGGCGCAGCACCTGGCGCACATCGATCCGCCCATCGGGCTGATCATCACCAGCCATCTGCGCCGTGCACGCGAGACCGCCACCATCATCGCCGCCGCGCTGCCGGGCGTGCCGGTCGAGGTCGTGCCGGCCTTCGCCGAACGCCGCCTCGGACAGTGGAACCTGCACCGCATCGACGACACGCAGCCCTGGCTGGACGCACGCATGACACCGCCCGGCGGGGAATCCGATGCCGAGTTCGTGTTGCGCGTCGGCCGCGCCGTGCAGGCCGTCAAACCTTGGCTGCCGCTGCGCCCGCTGCTGGTCGGCAGCAAGGGCGTGGCACGCGTGCTCGGCCAACTCGTCGGCTTGCCGACACGGCTTGATTTGGGCAACGCGCAGCTCGCCGAGTTCAGATTGGCCGACCTGGAATGCCTGGAAACCGCCTGGGGAACCCTATGAACTCACCGCCCGTCACGCGCAGTTCCTCCACACCGTGGGCGGCCGTCGTCGGCGCGCTCGGATTGCTGGCGCTGGCGCTGGTCATCGATCTGGCCGGTGCCCGCGCGCCCGCGCTGCCGCACGTGGCACTGGTGCTGCCGGCCGTGGCGCTGGCGTGGTGGTCGTTCCGGCGCGGCCGCGCCACCAGCCGTGCGCAGGTGGCTGCCGCCGACGACAGCCAGGCCTGCGTCGTCGTCGAAACGCCGAGCCCGGCCGAACAACTGCCGATGCTGGCCGCCGAGATCGATCCGAAGCATCGTTGCCACTGGGCCAGCCCCGCGCTGGCGGCCTGGCTGGGGGTGGAGCGCGACCAACTCGAGGGCCAGGGCATCGACGACCTGCTCGGGCCCGCACAGGCCGACCGCCTGGGCCAGGCCTTGCAAGCCGCGCTGCAGGGCCAGGCGCAGCGCCTGCGCTGCCCGCACCGCGCCTTGGCCAGCGGCGAGCGCTGGCTGCAGATCGAGCTGTTGCCCAAGGCCGATGCCCACGGTACGGTGCAGACCTGCCAGCTGCTCGCCCTGGAGGTCACGCCCGAGCAGACTGAACTGGACACCGCGCACCGCTCGGAGCGGCGGCTGCGCCTGATCATGGACCAGATTCCGGTGACGGTGAGCTACATCGACGCTGAGCTGCGCTACCGCTACATCAACCGCGCGCAGGAACAATGGCTCGGCAAGACCGAGCCCGAGGTGCTGGGCCGCGAGGTGCGCGAGGTGGCCGGCGAAGACGTCTTCGCCGACATCGAACCCAAACTGCGGCTGGCCTTGTCGGGCTCGCCGGTACAGCTGGAACGCGAGCGCACCGACCGCAACGGCAACAAGGTCTGGCACTCCGGCCGCCACGTGCCCGACATCAACGGCGACGGCACCGTGGTCGGCCTGTACACGGTGTTCTTCGACATCACGCAGCGCGCGCAGGCCGAGCAGACGCTGTTGCAGCGCGAGCAGGAGCTGCGCGTGGCCAAAGAGGCCGCCGAGAACGCCAGCCGCGCGAAGAGCGAATTCCTGGCCAACATGAGCCACGAGATCCGCACACCGATGAACGGCGTGCTGGGCCTCACCGAGCTGCTGCTGGAGACGCCGCTGGACATGCAGCAACGCCCCTTCGTCGAAACGGTGCGCAACTCCGGCGAATCGCTGCTGTCGATCATCAACGACATCCTCGACTTCTCGAAGATCGAAGCCGGCAAGCTGGAAACCGAGCTGCTTGATTTCGACCTCTACCAGGCGGTGGAAGACGTGGTGCAGCTGCTGGCGCCGCGTGCCCATGCCAAGCAGCTGGAGCTGGCCTGCCGCATCGACGAAGGCCTGCCGCACGCCGTGCGCGGCGACCCCTACCGCTTGCGCCAGGTGCTCACCAACCTGCTCGGCAACGCGCTGAAGTTCACCGAAAGCGGCGAGGTGGTGGTCGAGGTTTACGAACATCAAAGCGCCGACGGACCGCCGCGCCTGCGCATCGACGTGCGCGACAGCGGCATCGGCATCGGCGACGCAGCACTCGAGCGGCTCTTCAAGCCTTTCGCGCAGGCCGACGGCTCGACGACGCGCCGCTTCGGCGGCACGGGCCTGGGCCTGGCCATCTCGCGCAGCCTGGTCGAGCTGATGGGCGGCACGATCGGTGTAGCGAGCCGCCAGGGCGAGGGCTCGACCTTCTGGTTCGAGCTGCCGCTGGTGGCCGCGTCGAGCTTGCCGGCGGTGCCCACGCCGTCGGTGCTGCAGGGCCGTCACGTGCTGGTTGTCGACGACAACGCCACCAATCGCGAGATCGTCATGCACCACCTGCAGGCCGGCGGCATGCGCTGCGTGGCCGCGGCGGATGGCATCGAAGCGCTGGAGCAAATGCGCGCGAAGCAGGCCCAAGGCGACGCCATCCAGATCGCCGTGATCGACATGAAGATGCCGCGCATGGACGGCATCGAGCTCGCCGCCGTGGTGCGCGCCGATGCGCTGCTGGCGGCCACGCACCTGGTGCTGCTGACCTCGCTGCACTCGCCGGACGAGGTCTCGCGGGCGCGCGAAGCCGGCATCTCGGCCTACCTGTCCAAGCCGGTGCGGCGACACGAGCTGTTCCGCGCACTGGCGCAATCCAGCGGCGACAGCACCGAGGGCACGTCGCCGGTGTCGCGCAGCGACAGCGACATCCGATTCACCGCCCACGTGCTGCTGGCCGAGGACAACGGCGTGAACCAGGTGGTGGCACGCAACATGTTGAAGTCGATGGGCTGTGGCTTCGAGATCGTCCCCAACGGCCGCGAGGCGCTGGAGGCGGCCAAGAGCGGGCGCTTCGACCTGGTGCTGATGGATTGCCAGATGCCCGAGATGGACGGCTACGACGCGACGCGGGCGATCCGCGCCTGGGAAGCGGCGCTGGCTCAGCCCACGCGGCTGCCGATCGTGGCCCTCACCGCCAACGCACTGGTGGGCGACGCCGAGGCCTGCCGTGCCGCCGGCATGGACGACCACCTGGCCAAGCC
>JANNQO010000126.1:0-29631 GCA_031400795.1 Rubrivivax sp.
CACTGCTGGCCGTGAACGTGTTGCGGCCGCTGCCGGCGGTGGTGTTCGGCGCACTGCCGCAACACGAACGGCTGCGTTGGCTGTTGATGACGCTGGCCTGCGTGCTCGCGATACCGGCGCTCAAGCAGATGAGCCCGACCAGCTGCCCGTGGGATTTGTGGGCTTTCGGCGGCCTGGCCGACCACTTCTCGCACTGGCGCATCTTCACGTTCGACCACGGCCCGGGACGCTGCTTCCCGTCGGGCCACGCGGTTTCGGCGTTCGCCTTTGTCAGCGGCTGGTTCGTGCTGCGCGAGTCGGCCCCGCGCGCGGCGCGCCGCTGGTTGATTGCGGTGCTGCTGCTGGGCAGCGCGTACGGTGCGGCGCAGATGCTGCGCGGCGCGCACTTTGCCAGCCACACGCTGTGGTCGGCCTGGATGTGCGCGGCGCTGTGCGCGTTGTTGTCGCCGCGAGGGGCGCTGACCTCCGAAGGGCGAGTCGGAACCCTCGAACGGTCGTCCGAGGGTCCCTGATCGAACTCAGGCGCGGGCGGTTGCCGCAGCCGGGCGGCGACGCATCGCCATCATCAGCAGGCCCAGACCCACCAACGCGATGCCGGCCGGCTCGGGAACGGCGTCGGCCAAGCGCATCGTCGGCCCGAAAATCGGGGTCGGGAACGACGCATCGGGGAACGCGAGGCCGGCGTTGTTCGGGCCCTGAACACCGCCGGTCAGCGCGATGTCGGCAACCGTGGTGAACGGTGCGCCGATCTGCGCCAGCGGCACTGCGGCAATGAATACCGAGCCGATCACGTAGCTGCCGGGCAGAAGGGTCAGCGTGGCGATGTCCTCGAACAACCATTCGCCGTCGGCGCTCGCCGAGGCCACCTGCTCGCTGCCATTGGTGACGGTGGCGCTGGCCAGCAACACGCCGGCGGAGGTCCACAGGCCGACCTGGGAACTGGCCACTCCCAACCCATCGGCGCCGGCATCCCACAAGCCGAGCTGGTCGATGGTGACCGGATTGATGACGCGGAACGACCAGCCGAAGGTGTCGCCCAGCGGGCCGCAGGTGCCGCAGGCGGTGGGTGAGCCGCCGGTGTTGAGGTCGAGCACCAGGGCAGCGCTGGCGGGCTGCGCCGCCAGGCCGGCAACCAGCATCAGCGGTGCCAGCAATCGGGTCAATCGGTTCATTTGGTTCTCCAGGAGGGTGTAAGGCTTGACAAAACAAACCAAGCAAGATCGGTGCCCGGAAAAATTTCCATTAAGAAACAACCACTTGGGCGTAACAATCTGAACCATCGTCAAATATCCCGACGCCATTCATGCCGAGCCGTAACCCCCACCCCCCGGTGTCTCGATCACGAACACGTCGCCCGGCTCCATCGCCGCCGAGCCGATGTGGCGCAACACCTCCTGGCCGCCAGCGCGCCGCTCGATGCGGTTGATGCCCAGCGCGCCCGGCGCGCCGCCGGCCATGCCGAAGGCCGGCACCTCACGGCCGTTGGAGAGGATCGAGGCGGTCATGCGCTCGAGAAAACGCACGCGGCGCACACCGCCGTCACCGCCGCGCCAGCGGCCCGCGCCGCCGCTGCCGGCGCGGATTGCGTAGCTTTCCAGCAGCACCGGGAAGCGGAACTCCAGGACTTCGGGATCGGTGAGGCGCGAATTGGTCATGTGCGTCTGCACGACGCTCGTACCTGCGAATCCGGGGCCGGCACCCGAGCCGCCCGAGATCGTTTCGTAGTACTGGTGCGTCTGATTGCCGAAGGTGAAGTTGTTCATCGTGCACTGGCCGGCGGCCATCACACCGAGTGCGCCGTACAGCGCGTTGGTGACGCAGGTCGAGGTCTCGACGTTGCCGGCCACCACCGCCGCCGGGTGGCTCGGGTTCAGCATGCAGCCTTCCGGCACGATCACCTGCAGCGGCTTCAGGCAGCCGGCGTTGAGCGGGATGTCGTCGTCGACCAGCGTGCGAAAGACATACAGCACCGCGGCCATCGTCACCGCCTTCGGGGCGTTGAAGTTGTTCGGCAGCTGCGCGCTGGTGCCGCTGAAATCGATGGTGGCTTCGCGCTGCGCGGCATCGACGCTGACCTTGACGCTGATCTGCGCGCCGTTGTCGAGCTTCAGCGTGTACTGGCCATCTTTCAACGCCGTGATGACACGCCGCACCGACTCTTCGGCGTTGTCCTGCACATGTTTCATGTACGCGGCCACGGTGTCGCGGCCGAACTGCGCCACCATCGCGTGCAGCTCGTCCACGCCCTTCTGGTTGGCAGCAATCTGCGCGCGCAGATCGGCCACCGTCTGCTGCGGGTTGCGCGCCGGAAAGTCGCCACCACTCAACTGCTCGAAGAGTTCGGCCTCGCGCAGCTTGCCCTCGCGCACGAGCAGGAAGTTGTCGAAGAGCACGCCTTCCTCGGCAATGGTCTTCGAGAACGGCGGCATCGATCCGGGCGTGATGCCACCGATGTCGGCGTGGTGGCCGCGGCTGGCGACGTAGAAGCTGGGCTTCGCATCGCGCTCGTCGAGGTACACGGGCGTCACCACGGTCACGTCGGGCAGGTGCGTGCCACCGTGGTACGGGTCGTTGAGCACGTAGACATCACCCGGCCGCATCGCGGGGTTGCGTGCGATCACGGTCCTGATCGATTCGCTCATCGAGCCCAGGTGCACCGGCATGTGCGGCGCGTTGGCGATCAGCTCGCCGGCGGCGCTGAAGAGCGCGCAGGAGAAATCCAGCCGCTCCTTGATGTTCACCGAGTAGGCGGTGTTCTGAAGGCGCAGGCCCATCTGCTCGGCGATGTTCATGAACAGGTTGTTGAAGACCTCGAGCATCACCGGATCGGCCTCGGTGCCGATGGCGTGCGCGGTGGCGCGGGCGCGGATGCGATGCAGTTCGATCGGCCCGGCTGCAGTCAGCGTCGCGGCCCAGCCGGGTTCGACGACAGTGGTCGCGTTTTTCTCGGCGATGATCGCCGGGCCTTCGATGACCGCGCCCGCACGCAACGATTCGCGAACGAACAGGCCGGCGTCGCGCCAGCCGGCAGGCGATTCGTCGGCGTCGCAGTGCATCTGCACACGATCGTCGGGCTGCGGGCTGTGGCGAGTCACGTCGGACGTTGGCGCGGCTTCGTCGAAACGTTCACCGGCACCCACGGCCTCTACCGACACCGCTTCGATGATCAGCATCCTGCCGGCCATCAGGAACGCGAAGCGCTGCTTGTAGCCGGCTTCGAAGTCGCGTCGTATCCGCGCCATCTCGCCGAACGGGATCACCAGCGCGGTGTCGGTGCCCTGGTAGCGAACATGCACCTGGCGCTTGAGTTCGATGGCTTCCCGCAATACGCCCTGTGCGGCGACTTCGTCGCGCGCCGCGTCGCCGAGCGAGGCCAGCTTGGCCCCGGCCGCGGCGAGACCCGCTTCGTCCAACGGCAATTCGAGCGAGGCCTCGCGCATCGCGATCTGGTCCGCCAGGCCCATGCCGTAGGCCGACAGCACGCCGGCCAGCGGGTGCACGAAGATGCGCGTCATGCCGAGCGCATCGGCCACACCACAAGCGTGCTGGCCGCCGGCGCCGCCGAAACATTGCAGCGTGTATTGCGTGACGTCGTAGCCGCGCGCCACCGAGATGCGTTTGATCGCGTTGGCCATGTTCTGCACCGCGATCTGCAGGAAGCCGGCAGCGAGCGATTCGGGCGTGGTCGCGCGGCCCGACCTGGCCTTCACGTCCGCAGCCATGGCGGTGAACCGGGCCACCACGCCGTCGCGGTCCAGCGGCTGATCGGCGTTCGGTCCGAAGACCTTCGGAAAGTGCCGCGGGCTGATCTTGCCGAGCATCACGTTGGCGTCGGTCGTCGCCAGCGGCCCGCCGCGCCGGTAGCTGGCTGGCCCCGGGTTGGCGCCCGCACTCTCGGGGCCGACGCGCAGCCGCGCGCCGTCGAACGAGAGGATCGATCCGCCGCCGGCGGCGACGGTGTGGATGCTCATCATCGGCGCGCGCATGCGCACGCCGGCGACCTGCGTTTCGAACGCGCGCTCGAACTCGCCGGCGTAGTGGCTCACGTCGGTGGAAGTGCCGCCCATGTCGAAGCCGATCACCTTCTGGTGCCCGCCGGCCACCGCGGTGCGCACCATGCCGACGATGCCGCCGGCAGGGCCCGAAAGGATCGCGTCCTTGCCCTGGAAGTGGTGCGCTTCGGTGAGCCCGCCACTGCTCTGCATGAAGAACAGGCGCACGCCCGGCATCTGTGCCGCCACCTGGTCGACGTAGCGGCGCAGGATCGGCGACAGGTATGCGTCGACCACCGTCGTGTCGCCACGCGAGACGAGCTTCATCAGCGGGCTGACCTCGTGCGACACGCTGACTTGCGTGAAGCCGGTCGCGCGCGCCAGCCGCGCCGCGGCCTGCTCGTGCGCGGAGTAACGCCAGCCGTGCATGAAGACAATGGCCGCCGAACGGATGCCGGCGTCGAACGCGGCTTGCAGCTCGCTCTTCAGGTGCGGCTCATCAAGCACCGTGAGCACGTCGCCATGCGCGGTGAGGCGCTCGTGCGCTTCGACCACCCGCTCGTAGAGCAGCTCGGGCAGCACGATGTGCCGATCGAACAGCCGCGGCCGCGCCTGGTAGGCGATGCGCAGTGCGTCGCGAAAGCCTTGCGTGATGACCAGCAACGTGCGGTCGCCCTTGCGTTCGAGCAGCGCGTTGGTGGCCACCGTCGTGCCCATCTTCACGCAGTCGACCACTTCGGGCGTGATCGGCTCGCCGGCGCGCAGGTTCAACAGGCGGCGAATGCCTTCCACCGCCGCGTCGCCGTACTGCTCGGGGTTCTCCGACAGCAGCTTCAGCGTGTGCAGCACACCCTCGGGCGCGCGTCCCACGACGTCGGTGAAAGTGCCGCCGCGGTCGATCCAGAACTGCCAACGTTTCACATCGCTCATTTGCTCGGTCCCATCACCGCATCGGGCAGCCAGGTCACGATCTGCGGAAACACGGTGATGAGGCCAATGCACACCACCAGGCAGCAGAAGAACGGGATCGCGGCGCGCGCGATGACGTTGCTGTCCTTGCCGGTCATGTTCTGCAGCACGAAGAGGTTGAAGCCCACCGGCGGCGTGACCTCGGCGATCTCCACCAGCAGCACGATGAAGATGCCGAACCAGACCAGGTCGAAGCCGGCCTTCTGGATCATCGGCAGCACCACCGCGCTGGTCAGCACGATCATCGAAATGCCGTCCAGCGCCGTGCCGAGCAGCAGGTACAACACGGTGAGCAGCGCGATCAGCGCGTAGGGCGACAGGCCGAGGCTGTTCACCCAGTCGGCCAGTTCGCGCGGAATGCCGGTGAAGGCCATCGTCTTGGTGAGGAACGCGGCGCCGGCGAGGATGAACATGATCATGCAGCTCACCCGCGTGGCACTCGTCAGGCCTTCCCAGAAGTTCTTCCAGGTCAGCATGCGGCCCCCGGCGGCAATCGCCAGCGAGCCGAGCACGCCATAGGCGGCACACTCGGTGGCGGTGGCCCAGCCCGCGAGCAGCACCCAGATGATGAACAGGATCAGCAGCGCGACCGGGATCAGGCTGCCCGAGCGGCGCACCTTCTCGACGAACGACAGCCGCTCGCCCGCCGCCGGCACACGATCGGGATGCGCCAGCGCCCACCACGCGATGTAGCCCGAGAACAGCAGCATCAGCAGGAAGCCGGGCAGGAAGCCGGCGAGGAAGATGCGGATGATCGACGCATCGGCAGCCACCGCGTAGACCACCATCGTGATCGACGGCGGGATCAGGATGCCCAGCGTGCCCGCGGTGGCCAGCGAGCCGATGGCCATGTTTTCGTCGTAGCCGCGCTTCTTCAGTTCGGGCAGCGCCACCTTGGCGATCGTCGCGCAGGTCGCCGCCGACGAGCCCGACACCGAGCCGAACACGCCGCAGCCGAGCACGGTGGTGTGCATCAGCCGGCCCGGCACACGTTCGAGCCAGGGCGCCAGGCCCTCGAACATCTGCTCCGACAGCCGCGTGCGAAACAGGATCTCGCCCATCCAGATAAAGAGCGGCAGCGCCGCCAGCTCCCAGCTCGCGCTGCTCTCCCAGAACGCCGAGAACAGGTTCTTGCCGGGCAGGGTGGTGGTGAAGAACGCCTGCCCGATCCAGCCGACGATGGCCAGCGTCATCGCGATCCACACGCCGCCGGCCAGGAACAGCAGCATCACCACCAGCAGGAAGGCGCCGAGCCAGACGAGGTCCATCACATGTCCTCGGAGAAATCACCGCGCGCGTGGCGTTCTTCGACCAGGCGAACATAGGTCGGCTTGGCGCCGCGCAGCACGAGGATCAGCTCGTCGAGCACAGCGACGAAAAACAGCAGCGCGCCGACCACGAAGCTCATCTGCGGGACCCAGATCGGGATCACCAGCAGGCCGCCGGCCATGTCCTGGAACTGCCAGCTTTCGTAGGTGAAGCGCGCCGCCCAGAAAGCCAGGTAACCGATGGCCAGCGCAGCGACGGCCAGCGAGACGATCTCGAAAACCCGCCGCACGGGCGGCGACAAGCGCTCCAGCAGCAGCGTGACACGAACGAAGTCGCCGTTGCGGAACGCCTGCGCCATCGCCAGGAAGGCGGCCGCGGCGCACAGCCACGACACCAGGTCGTTGATCGTGCCCACGCGCCAGCCGAGTTCACGGCCGATCGAGGCGTAGATCATTGCCACGAAGATCGCCCCCACGCACAGCGCGGCGAGCGCGCCGGCGGCGGCGTACAGGGCATCCAGGAAGCGGCGCATGGTGTCGAAGGTTAACGCGCTTTCACTTGCGGAACGCGTCGATCACTGCCTTGCCGTCGGCGCCGGCGGTGGCCAGCCAGTCGGCCGTCATGCGCTCGCCGATCGCGCGCAGCTCGCGCTTCAGGCCGTCGGCCGAAGGGTCGATCTTCATGCCTTTGGCGGCGAGTTCCTTCAGGTACTCGCCATCGCGCTCTTCGCTGACCTTCCAGCCGCGCGTCTCGGCCGCGGCAGCGGTCTTCAGCACGGCGTCCTGCGTCGGCTTGTCCAGCGCGTCGAACGCTTTCTGGTTCACCACCACCGCGTTGCGCGGCAGCCAGGCGGCCACGGCGTAGAAGTGTTTCACCTGCTCGTGCAGCTTGCTGTCCACGCCGCTGGCGCTGCTGGTCAGGAAGTTGTTCACCGCGCCGGTGGCCAGCGCCTGCGGCAGCTCGGCGAGTTGCACCGTCACCGGCACCGCACCGACCAGTTCGGCAATCTTCGACGTGGCCGGGTTGTAGGCGCGCATGCGTGTGCCTTTCAGGTCGGCCAGCGTCTGCACCGGCTTGATCGAGTACAGGCTCTGCGGCGGCCAGGGTACGGCGTAGAGCAGCTTCAGGCCCTGACCGGCGAGCACCTTCTCCAGGGCCGGCCGCGAGACATCGTTGAGCCGCTTCGCGTCGGCATAGCTGGTGGCCAGGAAGGGGATCGAATCCAGGCCGTACATCGGGTGGTCGTTGGACGCGCCCGAGACGATGAACTCGCCGATCGGCGTCTGCGCGGCCTGCACCGCACGTTTGATCTCGTTGGCCTTGAAGAGCGAGGCACCCGGGTGCACGACGATCTTCAGTTTGCCGGATGTGGCCTTGTCGACCTCGTCGCCGAACCATTGCAGGTTCTGCACCTGGAAGGTGTTGGCGCCGTAACCCGACGGCAGGTCCCATTTGGTCTGCGCCACAGCGGTGGTGGCGGCGGCGGCTGTCAAGGCCAAGGTGCACAGCAAGGTCTTCATCAGGTCGCTCCTTCTAGAAACTGGCGAGTTGGTGGTTCAGCAAATCGGTGATCAACATGCAGCCCGGCGCGTGCGTGATCGCCAGCGGCAGCCGCGCCTGTTCCAGCGCTGCCTGCGGCGTCACGCCACAGGCCCAGAACACCGGGATCTCGTCGGCGCGCACCTCCACCGCGTCGCCATAGTCGGGGCGCGCAAGGTCGTGGATGCCGATCAGCGCCGGGTCGCCCAGGTGCACCGGCGCGCCGTGCACGGCCGGGTAGCGCGAAGTGATCTGCACGGCACGGATCGCGTCGGCCGCGCGCAGCGGGCGCATCGTCACCACCAGCGGGCCGGCGAACGGGCCAGCAGGCTCGGTGGCGATCGAGGTGCGGAACATCGCGACGTTGCGGCCCTGTTCGACATGGCGCAGCGGCACACCTTCGTCCTGCAGTGCCTGCTCGAAGCTGAACGAGCAGCCGAGCACGAACGCGACGAAGTCGTCGCGCCAGAGTGCCCGGATGTCGGTCGGCTCGCCGGCCAGTTCACCGTCGCGCCAGACACGGTAGCGCGGCACGTCGCTGCGGATGTCGATGTCGGCGCCGAGTGTGGGCAGCGCCGGCACGCCGGGGTCGCCCACCGCCAGCAGCGGGCAGGGTTTGGGGTTGCGCTGGCAGTAGCGCAGGAAGTCGCCGGCCTGCGCGGCGGGCAGGATCACCAGGTTGCCCTGGACATGGCGATCGGCCAGGCCGCCGGTGTGCGTCTGGTGCTCGCCGCAGCGGATGGCGGCGCGGATGTGCTGCGGCGTGTTCATCGTGGGCGGCATTCTGGAAGCGCCCTCCGCGCTGCGCCAACGAGAAGTTTCTCTATGCCTTCATCGATTTTTTCGATGACGCCTCGAACGCCAGCACGCTGTCCAGCACCTGTGCGGCCACCGGCGACGCCGGGTCGTCGCGCCAGCTCAGGTGGATCGGCAACGGCGTCAGCGCCGCGTCGCAGGGCAACAGGCGCAAGGCCATGCGCTGCGTCATGCGCTGCACCGCGGCGAGCGGCAGCGTGGCCACGCCGAAGCCTTGTTCGACGAGTTGCACCATCGCCGAGATCGACGACAGCGTGTGCACGCGCGGCGCCTCGACGCCGTGGCGGCGGCAGAGGTCCAGCAGCGCCACATGCGGCTGCGAGCCGCGCTGGAAGGTGAGCAGCTCGTGCGCCGCGCACAGCTCGGGCAGCGACCAGCGTTTGCGCAATGCGGCGCGCGTCGGCGCGGCCGGCGCGACGAAGCTCATCGCCATCGGCGCCAGCGCACGCGTACGCACCCCGGCGCCGTCGGCGGGCAGCGCGGCCAGCGCCAGGTCGACCGTGCCGCGGCGCATGTGGTCGATCAGCACCGGCGTGGTTTCCACCGTCAGCTCGAGTTCCAGCAACGGCCGCTCGCGACGCAGCGCCTGCACCCATTCGACGAGCCACGAATGCAGCACCGATTCGATCACGCCCACGCGCAAGAGCATCGTGCGCTCGTTGCCGCCGCTGCCGAACTCGGCCTTGATTTCGCGTTGCAGATTCAGCAGACGCTCGGCATGACGCTGGAACCGCGCACCGGCGGTGCTGAGACGGAACTGCTTGTCGCGCCGATCCAGCAGCAGCACGCCGAGTTCGGTCTCCAGCGCAGCGATGCGGCTGGACAGCGCCGACTGCGTGATGAACAACTTCTCGGCGGCCCGCGTCACGCTCTTCAGCGTGGCCGCCCAGTAGAAGGCTTCGACGAAGCGCAGGTTCATCGCAGCACGCGGCGCAGCGCTGCCATGCGCGTTTCGAGCAGACTCACGATGTCATGCACCGGCAGCCCGATCGCCTGTTGCAAGGCCTTCGCATACGGCGGCAGGTTGGTGCATTCGAGCACCAGCGCCTGCAACGTCGGCTCGCGCTCCAGAAGCCGGCGCCCCGCGGCGATGACCTGCGCCTGCGCGTCGGTTTCGTCCAGCGTGGGCAGGTCTTCGAGCAGCGTGCGGTGCAAGGCCGATCCCGGCGTGATGCCCTCGCAGGGCGTCGCGGGATCAGCGCCGACGGCCTCGAAATGCGCCGCGCCGAGCGACGCCGCTTCGATCGTGATCACGCCGCAGCGGCGCGGCGCCAGCTCGGCCAGCCACAACAGGCTCGAACTCCACACCGGCACCGGCAGCGCGGCTTGCAGTTCACGCTGCCAGCGCGCCAGGAAGCCGCAGCTGGTGCCGATCGCCAGGGCACCTTCGTTCACCAGGCGCTGCCCAGCAGCGATGAACGGCTGCACCACGGCAGCATCATCGCTGCGCACCACGTGCGATGGTGTTGCGCCCGCCACCACCAAACGCCGCACCGGAAAACAGAACGTGCCGGCATGCCCCACGTCGCCGGGCGGACGCGGGAAGCGGGTCTGCAGCATCAAGAGACCGAGCAAGGCAGGCGTCGTCCTTCGGGGAAAGCCCGGTCGAGCGACAACCGGGCACGACCTATGCTAGTCGGCTTCCATCGACCCTTGCCACCGGAGACGCCATGCGCCTTGCCCTGCCCTTGATCGCTGCCCTTGCCTTCACCGCGCCCGCCTGGGCACAAGTGAAGTGGGACCTGCCCGCCGCGTATCCCGCGACGAACTTTCATTCGGTGAATCTGATGGAGTTCGCCAGCGACGTCGACAAGGCCACCGCCGGCAAGCTGAAGATCACCGTACACGCCAACGCGTCGCTGTTCAAGGCGCCTGAGATCAAACGCGCCGTGCAGGGCGGGCAGGCGCAGATCGGCGAGATCCTGCTCGTCAACTTCCAGAACGAATGGCAGGTCTACGGCGCTGATGGGCTGCCCTTCCTGGCCGACAGCTACGACAGCGCCGGAAAGCTGTGGAAGGCGCAGAAGCCGCTGCTGGACAAGAAACTCGGCGAGCAGGGCATGATGGTGCTCTTCGCCGTGCCGTGGCCGCCGCAGGGCATCTACAGCAAGAAGCCGCTGGCGGCAGCGGCCGACCTGAAAGGCATGAAGTGGCGTGCCTACAGCCCGGCCACCGCGCGCATCGCCGAGTTGGTCGGCGCGCAACCGGTCACGGTGCAGGCGGCCGAACTCTCGCAGGCGCTGGCCACCGGCTTGGTGGAGAGCTACATGTCCAGCGGCTCGACGGGCGCGGACTCGAAGACCTACGAGCACCTGAAGTACTGGTACGACACGCAGGCCTGGCTGCCGAAGAACGCGGTGATCGTCAACAAGTCCGCTTTCGATGCGCTGGACGCGCCCACCAGACAAGCCGTGCTGAAAGCCGCTGCCGACGCCGAAGTGCGCGGCATCGCGGCCAGCAAGCGCACGAACAGCGAGAGCCTGGACAAGCTGAAGGCCGGCGGCATGCAGATCCTGCCGCCCTCGGCCGCGCTGAAGGGCGACATGAAGGGTGTCGGCGAGACGATGCTGAAAGAGTGGCTCGACAAGGCCGGCCCCGAAGGCAAGCAGCTCGTCGACGCGTTCCAGAAGTAGCTGACGCGCCGAAACGGCTAGCCGCTCGGTCCGGCGCGGCGCGCCTTGCGCAGCGCCTTCAAGAGTTGCACACGGTCGGGCATCGGTGCGCCGGCCGAGATGCGGCGCTCGATGGCAAGGTCGAGCGCGCCTTCCAGGCCGTTGCGCCCCACCGAGAACGAGGTGTGGCGCGGCCGGCCGCGGCGATCCATCCAGGTGGCGGCCACGCGCAACAGCGGCGTGTCCTGGCCGTTGCTCCACAGGAAGCGGATGCCCGCAGCGGGTGTCGTGCTGGTCTTCAACAAACGCCCGGGTGCGCTGCCGCCACGCTTGCCGGGCTTGGGCAAGCCCAGGTCCTTGATCATCTTCAGCGCGGCGCGGCGCGCTTTCTCGGGGCCGCCGAACTTGCCGGACGAGAAGAACTTGCTCATGCCGGGCCCGCCGCCACCGATGCGCAACTGGTGACCTTCGACGATCTCGCCGCGGCGGATGGCCACGATGTGCGCGTTCTTCGGCGGCTCGGCGCGGGTCGCGCTGCGCGGCGCCTTCTTGGCGGCGGCTTTCACGGGCGCGGCGGGCTTGGCGCGCACGGTCTTGCGCGTCGCCGCAGTCTTGTTGGCAGGCTGCTTCGCCGGCGCCTTCTTGCTGGCGGTCGTGGCCATGGCTTGTTTCCTTCCATCGCAGCCCGTCAAGTCGCGGGTTATTTCGCACGGAGTCCCCGCGACGATTCTGCCATTGCACGATTGACGTGAGGTAACGGCCGGCGACGGGCTGTTGCTCCACAGCGTCGCCGGCGCGGAACAGAGCGGCGGAACCCGCCCTGTTCGCCCGATCGCTGCCGCGCGCCGCTTCCTAGCATGACGTGGCGTGCCTGGCGTCTTGCCGCGACGCCGGCCCGCCGCCCAAGGAAGCCCCATGTCCGATCTCTCGATGCCCCCGATGTCGCTCGTGCCCCGGGCCGGCGAGCCGCCTGCCGCTGACGGCAAGGGACAAACGGAACCGTTCGCCTGGCCCACGCCCACGCTGCCCTGCTACCCGGCGCCGGTGCCGCAGCGCACGCCTGAACTGTGCGAGATCGAAGGCCTGAACGGTGCCGTGATGCACGGTCGGCTGATCGTCTTCAGCCCCGAGGACGGCCTGCTGCAGCTGCAGCTGCCGCCCTCGCGCACCACGATGCCGCTGCGCTTCGAGCAGTTCCGCCGCATGCGCCTGGCTGTGCCGCTGTCGGCCCTGCCGCCGATCGCCGCCGGGGTGGTGCCCGATGCGCTGGCCGAGCGACCGGTGCTGCCCTATGTCGTGCACATGAAGGGCCTGCCGGCGCTGCACGGCCTGACCGTGCGGCATCAAGAAACCGACTACGGCCTGTTCCTCTTCGAGCCGGTGGACAGGAGCGGCGCCGTGCGCCGCGTCTTCATCCCGAAGTGCGCCTACGAGCGCGCCGACATCGGCCCGCGGCTGGGCGAGGCGCTGGTCGAAGAACATCTCACCACGCCGGGCGAGCTGGACGATGCGTTGGCCGAACAGCAGTTGCTGCGCACGCGCAAGATCGGCGACATCCTGCTGGCGCGCCAGATCATCACCGAGCGTGAACTGGACGACGCCATCGAGGCGCAGTCGAAGATGCCGATGGTGCGCATCGGCGAGGCGCTGGTGGCGCTGGCGATGGTCACGCCGGCGCAGCTCGAAGAGGCACTGGCGCAACAGCGCGGCGACCGCAGCATCCCGCTGGGCGAGCTGCTGGTGCGACGCGGCTCGGTATCGCGCGAAGATCTGCAAACCGCGCTGTCGCGCAAGATGGGCTTTCCGCTGGTCGACCTGCAGAAGTACCCGGTCGACCCCGAGGCCGTGTCGCGGCTGCCCTACGCCGTGGCGCGCCGCGTGCCGGCGATGCCGCTGATGCGCCGCGGCGGGCGCCTGGTGGTGGCCATGGAAGACCCGACGCGCAAAAGCGCGCTGGAGCAGGTGGAGTTCGCCGCGCAGTGCAAGATCGTGCCCGTGTTGGCGCGGGTCGGCTCGCTGGGCATGGCCATCGAACGCGCCTACGAAAAGATCGGCGCCGGCGGCGGCTTGCCCGCCGACCCCTCGATCTCCATCGAGTTCGACGGCGACGACACCACCAAGTTGCTGGCCACGCTCGAACAGCAGCAGCAATCCGCCGACAACGCCGCCGACGACGACGATGCAGGCATCGAACAAAGCGACAACTCGCTGGTGCGGCTGATCAATTCGATGATCCTGGAAGCGCATTCGCAGCGCGTCTCGGACATCCACATCGAGTGCCAGCCCGGGCGCGACAAGGTCAAGATCCGCTTCCGCAGGGACGGCCAGCTGCGCCCCTACATGGAGCTGCCGCACACCTACCGCAACGCGATGGTGGCGCGGCTGAAGATCATGTGCGAGCTCGACATCAGCGAGCGCCGCAAGCCGCAGGACGGCAAGATCACCTTCGGCAAGTTCGTGCAGGGCCAGCGCCTGGAGCTGCGTGTGGCCACCATCCCCACGCACAGCGGCACCGAAGACGTGGTGATGCGGCTGCTCTCCTCGGCCAAGGCGATCCCGCTGGACAACCTGAACCTGAGCCCGACCAATCTCGGCTGGGTGAAGGAAGCGATGCAGCGCCCGTACGGCATGATCCTGTGCGTGGGCCCCACCGGCTCGGGCAAGACGACCACGCTGCATTCGGCGCTCGGCTACATCAACGTGCCCGAGCGCAAGATCTGGACCGCCGAAGACCCGATCGAGATCACGCAGCCCGGGCTGCGTCAGGTGCAGGTGAACCCGAAGATCGACTGGACTTTCGCGCGCGCGCTGCGCGCCTTCCTGCGCGCCGACCCCGACGTGATCATGGTCGGTGAGATCCGCGACAAGGAGACGGCGCAGATCGCCATCGAAGCCTCGCTGACCGGCCACCTGGTGCTTTCCACGCTGCACACCAACAGCGCCGCCGAGACCGTGACGCGCCTCGTCGACATGGGCATGGACCCGTTCAACTTCGCCGATTCGCTGCTCGCGGTGCTGGCGCAGCGCCTGGTGCGGCGCATCTGCACCAGCTGCCGCGTGCCGCGCGAGGCCACCGCCGAAGAGGTGGAAGAACTGCTGCACGACTACATGCACGGCTTCACCGACGTGCGCGAGCGCCCGCGCGCCGACGAGACGCTGGCCAGCTGGATGGAGCGCTTCGGCACCGAGGGCCGCATCACGCTGTACCGCGGCGTGGGCTGCGCGCAGTGCGACAACACCGGCTACCGAGGCCGTGCCGGCATCCACGAGCTGCTGCCGGCCTCGCGCACCTTGCGCCACCTGATCCAGACTGGCGCGCGCAGCGACGAGATCCACCGCACGGCCCTCGGCGAAGGCATGCGCACGCTGCGTCAGGACGGTATCGAGAAGGTGCTGGCGGGGATCACCGCGATCGAGGAAGTGCGGGCGAATTCGTACTGATGCGGGTCAGGCGCCGCGGCATGGGGCGTGATCACGACGGAGCGCGCGACGCCGCGTCGATCAGCGCCCGCGAATCTCACCGCCTCCGCCAAACGCCTCTCTCAGGGGCGTTCTTTTCGCCTCAGTTCTTCAACGATCGGGCCCTTTGCAGTTCTGGTCTTCACGTCATCGGCGCCGGGCTCGCGCTCGAAGGCTACGCGGCCCGCGGCCGGCGAGGCACGGACGCGCGCCCCGACGGGCAAACTGGCTGCAACGGCTCCTCGACGGCAGAGGCCATACACGGGCTGAACGCTGGCTTACAGCACGCGTGGATCGTGACGGCGGTCCTACACTTGGGACATTCATTGGAGCTTGCGATGGGATTGCCTGCCACGAAGCTAACGATCGATGAGTTCCTCGCATGGGAGAACGAGCAGCCGGAGCGTCATGAGTTCTATCGCGGCGATGTGTTCGCGGCGATGTGTTCGCGACGGTGGGCTCGCGGCGGGTGGACGCCTACGTTGCGCTCAACTTGTACGCAGCGCTGCGGAGCCATCTGCGTGAGGGCCCCTGCCGTGCGTTTGTCTACGAACAGAAGGTTCGGGTGAAGAACCAGGCGATTTTCTATCCCGATCTGTTTGTCACCTGCGACCCGGGTGACTTGGCCACGGACACCGTGTTCCACAGCCCGGTGCTGATCGTCGAGGTTCAGTCTACGGGCACCACGGGCTACGACCACTCGTTGAAGTTCATCTCCTACCGCACGCTGGACAGTCTTCAAGAGTACGTGATGGTCGATCCGGACTCGCGGCGAGTCGAGGTCTACCGTCGCAATGAGCGCAATCGCTTTGAGTTGGTCGACCAGACCGGGGACGCGACGCTGATCCTCACCAGCGTCGATCTGCACATGCCGATGGCCGACGTCTTCGAAGACGTCGACGGCCAGTCCGTCACGGCGCCGTGAGCCGCAGCGCCACGCGCGGCCGCCAAGCGCGCCACCACCAACCGCGCCGCAGGTAGTGGCATGCACCTCACGCGGTGTGCGCAGCGCCCTGCCGAAGCAGTCGCTGCGAGGAAGGTGGTAGCGCAGGAGTTGGTCGTCAAGCGCCGTCAAGTCGAGACTCTCAGCGTTCGTCGCGCTTCGCCAGGGAACCTCTTCTATGAGTCCAGCTTCATGCGCCGCAACAGCGCCGCAAAGCGCGGTTCAGCGCGCAGGCCGGCCCAGCGGCCGTCGACCCGCAAGTACACCAGGCGCGTATCCCGAACGTGCCAGGCTCGCTCCAGGGCATCCAGCGCCGCGCCGAGGTCGCCCAGCGCTGCGTGAACCGCCGCCACGGAGGTCGGCGGCACATAGCGCGACTTCTCGAGCGCGACGAGGCGTTCGAGCACTTGCGCTGCTTCGTCCCGCCGGCCCAGGCGCGCAAGAAAGGTCGCCAGCACGGCCGCCGGCTGCGTGCTGCCGTCGGCAAGCACTTCGGATCGGCGCGCCGCCTCGACGGCCTGTTCGCGCTGCTGGGCAGCCCACAAGAAACCGGCCCGCGTCAGGTGGGCGACCCAGAAGTCCGGGTCGATCTCGAGCGCGCGCTGCAAGCGAAGTTCGGCCTCCTGCTGCGCACCCA
The DNA here is from genome assembly GCA_031400795.1 of Rubrivivax sp. GTDB lineage: Bacteria > Pseudomonadota > Gammaproteobacteria > Burkholderiales > Burkholderiaceae_C > Rubrivivax. The sequence goes on from JANNQO010000126.1 coordinate 16,237, forward strand.
AGTCGAAAAGCAGGACGGCTTCCAGCGTGTTGAGGATCTGCGACATCGGATCGAGCTCCCGCGCCGTTCGAACATGCCGCAAACCTTCGTCGCCGCGGCCGGTCGACGACAACAGCAGGCCGAGGCCGAGCCACGCTTCGGCAACGTTCGGGCTGAAGTCGATCGCCTGCCGGAACCCGCGCTCGGCGGCCGGCCAGTCGAAGTCGAACCAGAAGCGGACCCATGCCAGGCCCGCGTGCGCTTCGGCCAATGCCGGCTGCAGCGTCAATGCGCGCCCGATCGCGATGCGCGCCGGCTCGAAGACATCGCTCGGCACCAACTCGGCGCCGAAGATCATCCTGCGGTAAGTCTCGGCCAACCCGGCGTAGGCCAACGCGTAGCTTTCGTCGATCGCCAGTGCCTTGTTGTACAGCTCGGCGCTCTTCTTCAGGCCGGCGGCACGGATGCCCTGTGCATGCTGGCGCGCCGCCAGATACAGCTGATACGCATCGGCATTGCGCGTGCCGGCCGGGTCCTTCATCGAAGCCGGGAACAGACCGCGCCCGCTCAGCCGCGCCACGAGCACGCCGGCGACGCGCTCGGCGATTGCGTCCTGCATCTCGAAGACGCCCTCGGCCCGCTCGTCGAACGAGCCGCTCCAGGCTGCTGTGCCTTCGGGCGCCGAGAGCAGCCGCGCCGTTACGCGGAGCTGGTTAGCGCGACGCTGCAACGAGCCGTCGACCACCCACTGCACGCGCAGTTCGCGCGCGGCAAGCAGCGGATCCTGGTCCGGCCCGGCGAAGCGCCGGACCGAGCCCACCGACCTCACGGTGAGCCCCGGCAAGCGCGACAGGCGCGCGATGAGGCTGTCGGCCATGCCGATCTCGAGCAACTCGTCGCGACCCTCGATCACCAGCGGCTTGAACGGCAGCACGGCCAGCCCGATCGGTGCGCCGGGCGCGGGGGCCGTTCGATGGCGCCACCACAGCGCGGCGCCGGCCGCGCTCGCCGCCAGAGCGAATCCCGCCAGCACCGATCGGCGCCGAGCGGCCGCTGATCGCGAACCGTGCGGACTTTCGGCCGTCGCCGGCAAGGCGGCGGGCGCGATGTCGGCTTCGTTGCATGGACTGACCGCTGCGACGAAGCGAAAGCGAAAGCCGCGCCGCGGCACGGTCTGGATGTAGCGGCTGTCCTGCGTCTCGTCGCCCAGCGCGCGCCGCAGGCCGGAGATGACCTGGCTGAGGTTGTTTTCCTCGACCACCAGGCCGGGCCACAGCTCGCGCATCAGCGTGTCCTTGTCGACCAGCTCGCCGGCGCGCTCGACGAACAGCAGCAGCGTGTTGAACAGCCGCGGTGTGAGCGTGATCGGCCTGCCATCGCGATGCCGCAACCGTTGTTGCGCGCGCTCCAACACGAAGTCACCGAAGGTGTAGCACTGCGCGGCCGGCATGACCGGTTCAACCTTTTTCAGCGAACTTTCAGAGGCGGCTAAAGCCTCGCAGACCTGCGCGGGCCATTGTGCCAGCGTCGGGATGCACACCGCACCCGGCACGCTTCTCAACTCGTTTCGGGAGTGATCATGACCATCAGTTCGAGCCTCAAGACAGCGGCCCTCGTCTCCGTGACGGCCGCAGCCACGACGCTGCTCATCCAGGCCTGCGGCGGCGACGCCGGCGCGCAGAGCACGGAGCCGGCCGATGCCATCGAAGGCGTGTGGGAGTCCGTCGTGACGATCAAGGACTGCACGAGCGGGGCCGTGCAGCGCACATTCAAGGGCGAGGGCGTGTTCCATCGCGGCGGCACGCTGACGGCCGACAACTCGCTACCGCCCGTGACACGCTCCACCGCCTTCGGCACCTGGAAGTCCGACGCGCCGAAGACCTACACGGCCAGGTTCCGATTCCTGCGCTTCAACCCCGACGGCACGCTGGCCGGCTCGCAGCGCGTACAGCGCACGCTGACGCTGGCCGCCGACAACAACGCAATCACCGGCGTCATCACCGGGCAGGTGCTCGACAACAACGAAACGGTCGTGGCGCCGATCTGCGGCAGCGAAACGTCATCGCGGATTTTCTGACGCCGCGGAGGTCGCCACGCCGCTCGTCGAGGCGCGGCAGCGACTGATGCGCGGCCGGCCCCTGCCGACGCATCCCCCATTGCGCGGGGGCCTGCCGGTTGACGGCACGGCACTGCGTCTTGTTTGTCAAGGAGGTCTCCCATGTTCAAGCTCGGATCGTTCGTCACCCTCGTCCTGCTCGCCGGCGCGATCGGATTGCCAGCGCGCGCCGCGCCAGTGCTCGAGTACGGCGTCAGCGCTTTCATCAGCATCGACGCCGGCGGCTCGCACTGGCACGTCAACGTCTACGAGTCCAACACCGTCACCAGCACCGGCGTGTTCTCGCAAGGCGTGGCCGACAGCGCCGGCGGCGGCGCGCAAGGGGCGCTGACGAGCGCCTACGCGAGCGTGGGCGCGCTCGGCGGCAAGGTACTGGCCGTCGCGTCCGGCTACCCGCTGGGGGCCGGGCAGGGCTCCAACGACCTGAACTGGTACACCGACCTGCTCGTCACCGGCACGCCAGGCACCAGGGTCGCGTTCGTCTTCGCCACCTCGATCGACGGCTTCAGCGTCGGCGGCGGCACCGGGTTCAGCGGTGGTGTGCATGCCACCACCTGGGTCGGCGGCGTGCCGCTCGCCGACTGGGACTTCAGCATGCTCAGCAACCCGGGGCCGTTCAACGAGCTGGCCTTTGCGTCGTACGAGTTCGACGTCGGCAGCGTCGTTCGCCTGACGAGCCTCATGACCGTCGTCGCTCGCGCTGAAGGCTTACTGCCGACGTCGACGACGGCCGAGAGCAACGGCTTCGACACGTCGGCGTTCTACGTCGACGTGGTGACACCCGGCGGCGGGTACCTCACCGGCGGTGGTGTGGTCTTCCCCAGGCTTCCGGGGGCCGCGGTGCCAGAGCCGTCGCCGGCCGGGCTGCTCGCGGTGGCACTGGCGCTGCTGGGCTGGAGCCGCAGCGGGCCGTGGAGGCGAGCGCTGCGGCGCGCGGCCGCGCTGCTGTGCGCCGCCGTCGCCGTGCCGGCCGCGATGTCCGCACCAGCCTACACCTACGTGACGCTCGACGTCCCCGGTGCGGTGCAAACCCAGGCTTACGGCATCGACGATGCGGGCCGCGTGGTCGGCGCCTGGCTCGATGGAGCCGGCACCTGGCGAGGTTTTCGTTATGCCGCGGGTGCCTACACGACGATCGAGGCGCCGGGCGCCGCCTACACCGACGCCTTCGGCATCACCAACAGCGGCGCGATCGTGGGCACCGCGAGCCCGGTGGCCCGGCCCGGGATCCATGACTTCACCCAGGGATATCTGCTCGCCGGCGGCAGCTTCACGCCGATCACCGTACCCGGCGCGGTGCAGACCGGCGCGTACGGCGTCAACGACGCCGCCACCGTCGTCGGCTCGTACCGCAGCGACCCGTCTGCCGGCGCTGGTTTCGGCCACCACGGTTTCGTGTGGTCGGCCGGCGTGTTCACGACGATCGACATCCCGAATGCCGCCGGCGGGCTCGACGACACGGCGGCCATCGGCATCAACAATGCCGGGCAGATCGTCGGCGAGTACGGCCTCTTCTGCGACGTCTGCGCATCGCGCAGCTTTCTTTGGGACGCCGGCGCGGTGACGACCTTCGCGCCGTTCGGTGCGGTGGCGTCGGCGGCCTCCGACATCAACGACACCGGCGACATCGTCGGCTGGTGGGGCTCCGGCGGCGTCGAAGGCGGCTACCTCTACGCCGACGGCGAGTTCAGTCTCATCGCGCCACCGTCGGCAAGCTTCGCCGAAGCCTTCGGCATCAACAACCAACGCTGGGTCGTCGGGGCGTGGGCCGACGCCGCGGGCGTCACCCACGGCTTCCTCGCGACTCCACAAGCGGTGCCCGAACCGGACGCGGGCTGGCTGGCGATCCTGGCCCTGCTCGCGGCGGGCCGCTTGCGTCGTGTGCCGACAAGGAGAGTGACATGCTGATCAAGTCCAAGTCGCTGGCCGACGCCGCCTGGAAGGACGTGGCCGCGAAGAACAAGCTCAGGGACAACGGGCTGCTGAAGGCGCTGGAGAAGCTCAAGAGGCTCGACGACGACGAACACGACGACGCGGCCAAGACCCTCGATGAAGCGATCAAGCTCGCGGGGCAGCTGAAGAAGGACAAGGCCGTCGCGGCGGTGCCGGCGGCGACCAAGTTCATTGCCGAGATGCTCGCCGCGGCGGACACCGCGCAGCGCGACGTCGCCAAGGCCAAGGCCGAGCATGAGAAGGCGCAGTAGGCCAGGGCCGAGGCCGAGAAGAAGGCTGCCGAAGCGGCAGCGAAGAAGGGCCAGGACGACGACGACGAGGAAGAAGAGTCGCCCGAACTGCTGACCACCAAGCTCAAGCCGCTGCTGAAGCTCGTCGCCAAGGGCGAGAGCATGCACACGCTGGTGGCCAAGTCGGGCGAGCATGTCGTCGTGATGGCGCCGGCGATGACGGGCATCCTCGCCCACGAGGCGATGGGCCACCCCTGCAAGGCCGATTCCGTGCGACTTCGCCGGCGTCGTGAAGAACAGCTTCCTGATCGGGGACGGCCGCATCGGCACGACGTTGTCCGAGACGATGATCAGCGGCAACGCCGCGCAAATGCTGCACTCGATCGGTGCGTTCAGCCGCGAGACGCTGGACAGCGGCGAATGGCTGCTGCCGTGGATGCGGGTGGCTGGGCTGCGCTTCTCCTGAAGGCCTTTCGGCGTGCCGGGGCCACTGAGCCGCCCGACGCATCTGGCAACGGCGTGGCCTCGTAGAGAGATCCTCATCTTCACGTTTCCGCTCCATGAACGTCTCGTCCGCCGAACCCCTCTCCCAGCGCGCGCTCGCCATCCGTGCAGAAGGCATCGACAGCGGCAACTGGTTCGACGACTTCGCTGCCGCACCGGCGCATGTCGCCGCGGCGTTGGGCTTGAGCGCGACCCGCCTGGGCGACCTGGCGATGGTGCGCAGCCGCATCCCGTTCAGCCACTTCAACATGGTGCTGACGCTAGGCTGCCCCGCCGCGGTGGACGACGAGGCTTTCACCGCGATCGATCGCTTCTACGTCGAAGGCGGCGGCGGGCGGCATTGGGTTCTGGTCAACCGGTACAGCCAACCGGACGACCTCGCGTTGCAGCTGCTCGCACGCGGCTATGCACGCGACGGCGCGTGGGAGCGCGTCGTGCCGCAAGGTGTGCCCGCCGACCGCTGGGCGTCGCACGCCCAGGGCTGCGAACTCGTCACGCCGGACAACGCAGCCGATTGGAGCGGCTTCGTGCTCGATTGCTATCGCATGCCGCCGCTGATCGGCGACTGGTTGCGTGCGCTCGTCGGCCGCCGAGGCTGGATCCATGCCATCCGCCGCGAAGGTGGGCGCGCTGTCGGCCAGGTGGTGATGGCGCGCAGCCTCTACCACGACGACGACGGATGGGCCTGGCTGGGCATCGACGCGCCGGTGCCCGGCGTGATGGCAGCTTGCTTCGAAGACGATCAGAAGGTCGTTGCGACACTGCTCGCCGAAGCTGCTGCGCACGGCGCGCGCGCGTTCGTCAGCGACATTGAGGTGCCGAGCCCGACGCGGGACAGCGAGGCCTATCGGCGCTGGGGCGAATTGGGTTTCGCGCCGGTCTACCTGCGCGAGCTGTACGCCAAGGGTTGAGCGATCTCGCCGGCGCGCCTGGCGTCCTGATCCTTCAAGTCGCCCGAGGTTGACGAAGCAGTGCTGCGCGGCCTTTCAGGATGCAGGGGGCTGAAGCGCGTTCACGAACCGCTGCATGTCTGCCGGGTCGAGGTCGGACACGGCCACGAGTGTCACACCGTCGACGGCCCAGGTCGCGATGGCGAACCCGCGCCGGGGCGAGCCGAGCAGCTTCATCGGCCGCGAGGCCGAGATCGCCGCACTTGCGTGTGCGATGGCGTCCGCGCGCGTGGTCGCGCTGACAGGCCCGGGCGGCACCGGCAAGTCGCGGCTTGCGCGCAGCGCGGCCCGATACCGCGCGGCTCGTGCGCCAAGCCTTCTTTCGAGACGCTGGCCGCGCGACGACTCGGCTCACACACTCGCGTCCCCGCTGTATCCGACCGAGTGACGCCATGCAAACACCGACCCTGTCCGGCACGCTGCTCGTTCTGCTCTGCTGCATCTCCTCCTTGATGGCCTGCGCCCAACCGGCTCCCGCGCCGATCCGCCCGCAGTGGAAGCTGACGCACTGGAACGAGTTGCTGGTCACGATCAGCAGCGCGCTCATGCGCGGCAACAGGATCGAGACCGAGCGCCTTTGCGCCCGCGCCATCGCGTTCGTCGAAGCGCAGGCGATCCAGGCGCTGCGCGACTACGCAGACCTGCTCGATTCGCAGCACAGCGGCGGCGGGACAGAGGCCCGCGCCAGAGCCGAGCGGCTGCACGTCGTGCGCGGCATCATGTTGAAGGGCAACGGCGCGTGGCAGGTGCTGCCCGAGCTGTGGCCGATGCTCGTGTTCCTGCTGGTGGCGGGGGTGCTGGCGCTGTCAAGATACCGGCAGACGCTGGACTGACAACACATCACATGAACACTTCCAACCGCCCGCGCTTCCTCGTCATCGGCGGCGGCTTCGCCGGCATGTGGTGCGTGCGGGCGCTGGCCAAAGACGGCGTCGACATCACGCTCGTCGACCGCGCCAACCACCATCTCTTCCAGCCGCTGCTGTACCAGGTGGCCACTGCCGGGCTCTCGGCGGGCGACATCGCCGCGCCGCTGCGCCACATCCTGCGCGGGCAGCCCAACGTCACGGTGCGCATGGCCACCGTCGTCGGCATCGATGTACAGGCGCGCCGCGTCACGCTCGACGACGGCACGCAGCTCGCCTACAAGCTGCTGCTGGTGGCCAGCGGCGCCGGGCATGCCTATTTCGGCCACGACGAATGGGCCGCGCATGCGCCCGGGCTGAAGACGCTGGACGACGCGATGCGCATCCGCCGCAGCATCCTGCTCGCCTTCGAACATGCCGAGCACGCCGCGAGCGAGGCCGAGCGGCGCGCCTGGCTGACCTTCGCGGTGGTCGGCGGCGGACCCACTGGCGTGGAGCTGGCCGGCACGCTGGCCGAAATCGCACGCCACACGCTGAAGCGCGAGTTCCGCCATATCGACCCGGCCAGCGCGCGCGTGCAGTTGATCGAGGCCGGGCCGCGCGTGCTGTCGAGCTTTCCGCCGGCGCTCGCGGAGCGCGCCGCGCGGCAGCTGCAGCGCCTGGGCGTGGAGGTGCTGGCCGGCGAACCCGTGCAGGCCATCGACGCCGAGGGCTACCAGCGCGGCGGCCAGCGCACCGCCGCACGCACCGTGCTCTGGGCCGCGGGCGTCGCGGCGTCGCCGCTGGGCGCAATGCTCGGCGCGCCGCTGGACCGGGCCGGGCGTGTGTTGGTGCAGCCCGACCTCACCCTGCCCGGCCACCCCGAGGTGTTCGTCGCCGGCGACCTGGCAGCGCTCGTGCAGGCCAACGGCCAGCCGGTGCCCGGGGTGGCACCGGCGGCCAAGCAGATGGGCACGTTCGTCGCCGCACGGATTCGCGCGCATCTCGGCACTCCGGCCGGCCGATCGAGCAGCGCCTTCGCCTACCAGGACTACGGCAACCTGGCCACCATCGGCCGCGGCGCCGCAGTGGTCGACTTGCGCGGCGTGCACATCTGGGGCTGGCTCGCCTGGTGGTTCTGGCTCGCGGCGCACGTATTCTTTCTGATCGGCTTTCGCAACCGCTTCGTCGTGCTGATCAACTGGGCCTGGGCCTACTGGACCTACCAGCGCAACGCGCGCGTGATGTTCGGGGCTCGAGAACGCCCACCCGGCCCAGGCCGACCAGACTACGTGGACTGAAGCAAGCGAATCAGAACCTCGATCACGTCGTTGCCGTCGGACGACCTCAGCCGGTGCAGGCGCAGCGAGCGCGCGAGGTCGGCGCGCCCCAGCAGCTTGTAGTCGGAGCGGATCAGCAACCCGGCGATCGCGCGCTGGACTTCGAGCGATCGGGCCTGCGGGAACAGGCGTGCAATCTCGTGCAGGCTTTGCGCATCGCTCAGTCGCTGCCGTGCCAGCGTCTCGAGGGCGCGAACCTGTGGGCCGGTGGCGGTCATGCGAGCGATGCCCGACGCCACCGTGCGCAGTTCATTGACATCGGCCAACGGCCGATGCCTGAGGTAGACCTGCGCCATGGCGACCACCTCGTCATCGGAACTGGTGAGTGCGTGAACGGTACGTTCGTGGCCCTCCGCGCTGCCCAGGCACGCCAGCGCTGCCGAATGGGTCACGTTGGCCAGGCGCGCAGACCCGGTGGCCAGCAGTTGCCGCGCCAAAGCCCCTTCGCGCTGCGTCGAGCAGATCAGATCGACTTCGCTCCGACCCAGGCTGCCGCGGGCCATGCGGGTGGCGATCATGTGCACGAACTCCGCCTGCTCTTGCGCCACCGTCAGCCAGCCCAAACTGCGTGCCAACGCCATCATGCGGGTCTGCACCGAGGCCTCGTCGGCGTCGCGTGCAAACGCGAGATAGCGGTCACGGGTGCTGCGGTCGCGCTCGATCGCGTCGAGCGCCGCGGCCACCTCGGGCACACGCCGCTGCGCCACACCGATCGAGGCGGCGTAACGCTCGAGGTGATCGAGGAACATGCGCACCTCGGTCACGTCGCGCTGCAGCACCTGGTGCATGAAGGCGAGCTTCTGGGCATCGCTGGGCCGATCGTCGGCGAAGCCGCACATGTCGCCGCGAAAGCCCGCGTGCGGATCCGCATCGGTCAGGCCGGCGACGGCGATCATCGAACTCGGCGCGAAGAGCTTCAGCAGGGCCGCACTCGGGCGCCCGCTGGCAACCTCGCCCGCGGCTGTCGACTGGAAGTAGCGTTCGAGCAGCGGCCCGGCCGTGCGCCCGAGCGGCGCCTTCGACGAAAATCCGTAGAGCACGGGCACGTCCTTGAAGACGTGGCGCAGCCGGTCGCGATTGCTCTGGCCGTAGCGCTCGCTCAACAGGGCGGAGCGCCGCTCGGCATCGGCGCGCGACTGGCCGGCACGCACGAGGCTGCGCGCGACCTCCGGCGAAGCGACGTAGCGGGGCTCTGATTTCAAGGTGTTGCATCCGTACAGATGCACTTCCTTGAGCTGCGCGAACAGCCCGTTGCAGCTGGCGCTGCACGACGCGCGCTGCAGTTCATGCACCGACAGGAATTCGCGGTCGTCGAAGCGATCGGTGTAGAACTCGGTGCCATCGTCGAAGTGGCCCGAAATGATGAGCGTGTCGCAGCTCACGCCGCTGCGGCAGGCCGCGCCCAGCCACTCCGGCTGCCCGCGCTGCACCAGTTCGACGAACCGATACTTGTCGCGCGGCAGATGACGCTGGAACGCATCGCGCTCGTCGGACGAGTTGATCGTCACGGTGCAAACCGTCTTCACGGCGGCGCTCGCGCCGAACGAGGCTGCTGCGGCCAGGCACGCCAGCAGGGCGGCGGCGCGGCGCCAGGGGGATCGAAACGACATCGAGCAATTGTTTCACAAGCCGCGCAGGCGAGGAAACGAGGTGTACCCGATGGTGCGTGCGCGCCGGGTGCCGCGAGGCGGCGTCGTTGGCTGTGCTCAGGACGTTTGCAGCCTGCGGATCAGCGTGTCCACCATGCCCTGGCCGGCAGGGGGCGTCCGGCGCTCCCTGAGCAAGGTGCCGACGACTTGCGAGCCGGTGATCGAGCGCTGGTCGGCGCGCATCAGGATGCCCGCGATGGCGGCCTGGACGGACCACGACGGCGTCTGCGAGAAGAGCCGCACCAGCACATCCACCACCTCGCGATCGGACACGTAGTGCCGGCCCAGCGCCTCCAGCGCGTGCACCTGCGCATCGGACGCAGGCATGCGCGCGATGCTCTCGGTGACCCGCCGCAACTCGATGGCGTCGCCGATCGGTCGATGGCGCAGATAGGCGCGCGCGATGTGCACATCCGCCTCGTGCGGGCTGATCAATCCGGCCAGCGTGCGCGCGCGCCCCTCAGTGCTGCCCAGGCAGGCGCGCAGCGCGGCATGCGCCACGTCGTCGGCCGAATTCGCCGGCATCGCCTGCGAAGGGCTGCCATCGAGCGCACCGTCGAGGCCGCGCTCCTGGTTCAAGGTACAGGCCAGGTCGACCTCGCTCATACCGACCGCACTGCGGGCGTGCATGGCGCGCAGCGTGTTCGCGAGCTCGTCGCGCCGCTGGAGCGCCGACAGCCACCCGAAGTCGTGGGCGACCTCGATCAATCGCGCCCTGACCGCGGGCTGATCGGCGCCGCGCGCGTAGTCCAGAAAGTGCGCACGCGCGCTGGCGTCGCCCTCGATGCCTGCAAGCGCGCGCACGACCTCCGCAGTCCGCCGCGCGGGATCTTGCAGCGCCGTCGTGAAGCGCTCGATGCGATCCAGATGGACCCGGGTTTGTGCCATCTGCTTTTGCAGCAGCTGGTGCACGAAGCCGAGCTTGTTCGCGTCCGACGAGCGGTCATCGGCGAAGCGGCACACGTCGCGGCGCACGGCCGCGTGCGGATCCTGCTCGGTCATGCCCTGGGTCACGGTCATCGAATGAGCTGCGAAGTGCCCGAGCAGGCGGCTGCTCGCGCGGCCTTGTCCGATCTCCTTGGTGCCGTTGGCGCGGAAGTAGCTGCTCAGCGTGGATGCGGCGATCGGGCCGAGCGGCGCCACCGACGAAAAACCGTAGATCACCGGAACGTTCTTGAACACCTGGCGCATGCGGTCGCGGCCGCTTTCGCCGTGGCCTGCATTCAGCGTTCGCAGCTGGCGTTCGGCCTCCTTGGGCGACTGTCCTTCGCGCACTAACCTTCGAACGAGCTCGGCCGGCGCGCTGCTGCGCGAGTCGGCGTTCAGGCTGTTGCAGCCGTAGAGGTGAACCTCCTTCAGCTGCGAAAAAAGCCCCGGACAGGAATCGCTGCACGAGACACGCTCGAGCTCGTCGACGGTCAGGAATTCGCGTGTCTCCAGCCGATCCGAAAAGAACTGATTGCCGCCGTCGTAGTGACCGGAGATGACCAGCACGTCGCATTTCACTTTCGCACGGCAAGCCGAGGCCAGCCAGTCGGGCCGGCCGCGCTCGACGAGTTCGACGAACCGGTACTTCGACTCGGGCAGGTAGCGGCGAAACGTTTCCTTCTCGTCGGCGGAGTTGACGGTGATCGTGCAGACGGTCTGCTTTTCGGCAGCGCCGAGCGGCGCCGACAAACACAGCGCCGCTGCGAACAAAACGAGATGAAGTTGAGGTGGGCAGCGCACAGGGCCATCTTCGCGATGGCCGGGCCGCCGTTCAGTCGTCCGGCGCCGCGCCTGGGGGTAGGAGCGGCGGAGGTGCGCTTGTCCGTGGCCGCCTCGAGCGCCCCACCGGGCATCGGCCCGAAGCCGGCTGCCGGACCGCCGATCGCGACGCGCGTGACGTTGGGGTCAGAACCAGCCGCGCCAGCGCAGGTAGCCGGCGACGATCAGCAGCGCGAACACCCACCAGGCCCAGGTCGCGTCGCGTGAGCGTGGCATCTCGCCGGGTGCGAGACCGTCGTGGCGGGGCTTTGCGTGGCCCGACAGCGGCGGCGGTGCCACCGGGGCTGCGTTGGACGAGTGGGCCGGATGGGCCGCGTGGGCTGAATGAGCTGAGTGCGTGGGGCGGGCCGGGTGGGCCGAGTGCGTCGAATCGGCCACCACGCCGTGGATGTGGCGCTCGGCCGATTTCAGGCTCACGCCGCGCGCGTGGCGCAGGCGTTTGGCCGCTTCCAGCAGGTCGCCTTTCTGAAGCGCCTGGCGCACTTCGGCGGGCAGCATATCCAGAGGTGAAGTCACTGCGAGGCTCCTCCCATCAAACCAGGCCGTCGAACAGCCACACGGTGACCGCATCGCCTGCCGCCACCGAACCTTGTTCATGATCGAGCACGAGCAGCGCGTTGGCTTCGGACAGGCTGCGCAGGATGCCTGCACCTTGCGCGCCGGTGGTGCGCACTTCCCAAACACCGTCGGCGGCGCGCGAGACGATGCCACGCTGGAACTCGGTGCGGCCGGGGCGCTTCCTGATCGCCACCGGCGAGCGCGCGGCCAGCGTCACCAACGGTTGAGGTGACGCGCCGGCCAGCGCCAGCAGTGCATCGCGCGCGAAGGCGTAGAACGTGACGAGCGCCGCCACCGGGTTACCCGGCAAGGCGAACATCAGCGCCTCGCGCTCGCGATGGCGCAGCGGCCCGAAGGCAAACGGCCGCCCCGGGCGCATCGCCACTTTCCAGAACGCCACCTGGCCCATGCGCGCCAGCACCTCGCGGGTGTGGTCGGCGTCGCCCATGCTCACGCCGCCGCTGGTCAGCACCACATCGGCTTGCGCCACCGCCGCCTCGAGCGTGGCTTGCAGCGCCGCGGGGGCGTCGCGCACCAGGCCGAGGTCGATCACGTCGACATCCAGCCGCTGCAACGCGCCGAGCAGGCTGGCGCGGTTGCTGTCGTAGATGCAGCCCGGCGCGAGCGCCTCGCCTGGTGTGCGCAGCTCGTCGCCGGTGGAGAACAAGGCCACGCGCAGGCGGCGCAGCACCGCCACTTCGACGAAGCCGAGCGAGGCGAGCAGGCCCAGATCGGCCGGGCGCAAGCGCCGCCCCGCGGGCAGCGCGGCGCGGCCGCGTGGCAGGTCTTCGCCGCGCGCACGCCGGTTCTCGCCAGGCTTCAGCACGCAGGCGTCGAACGACAGGCGCTGGCCGTCGGCGCGGCACAGCTCGTGCGGTACCACGGTGTCGCAGCCCTCGGGCAGCACGGCCCCGGTCATGATGCGCACGCAGCGGCCGGCCGGCACGGCCGTGCCCCGAGGCGTGCCGGCGTAGACGGTGCCGATGATCTCGAAACTCGACGGCCCCGCCGCCGCCATCGAAGCGCCGGCGAAGGCGTAGCCGTCCATTGCCGAGTTGTCGTGCGCGGGCACGTCGATCGGCGAGATCACATCGGCGGCGAGCACGCGCGAGAGCGCTTGCGCCAGCGGCACGGTCTCGGTTTCGGTGATCGGCGCGCGCTGTGCCAGCAGTGCCGCGATCGCGCTGCGAGCGACCGACACGCTGAGCATGTCGTCGCCTTGGGTGAGCGGTGAAGGCCCGAGTTCAGACATGGCGCTGCATTGTGCTGCGCAGCGCTATGCAGTGCGATTCATATCGCCAGCGCCAGCGCCTGGCGACAAGAATCGCCGCGCCATGAATACCCTCAGTGACAGCCTGGCCCTGGCCGCGCAACTCGTCGTCGCGGCCGATGCCACGCTGGCGCGCATCGTGCTGCTGTCGCTGCGCGTCAGCGCCAGCGCCGCGCTGATCGGGCTGGCGCTGGGCCTGGCCCTCGGCCTGTCGCTGGCGGTGGCGCGCTTCCC
>JANNQO010000127.1:0-12949 GCA_031400795.1 Rubrivivax sp.
GCTGGTCAACGAGTTGCCGGCCGCCGACCTGGCCAAGATGCGCGACGAGGCCAAGCCGGTGGTGGAGAAGCACACCAAGCTGCTCGGCGAGCCTTTTGGTCAAGGAGTTGTATGCCGCGGTCGAAAAGGCGCGCGCCGGCAAGCAAACTTGCCCGTCAAGGATTCTTCAGGTGCTCGGCCAGAAAGGCTTCGAGCTTCCTGGCGAAGTCGACACGGGTCTCCAGCTTCAGCCAGCTGTGGCCCTCGTCGGGGTAGGCGATCCACAGCGGCTCCTGGCCCGCCGCTCGCATTGCCTTGCGCAGGCGCTCGCCATGTTCGATGGGCACATGCCGGTCCAGTTCACCATAGGCCAGCAGCAGCGGCTTGCGGATGCGTGCGGCTTGCAGCACCGGTGAGGCGGCCTTCAACATCTCTTCGTCCTTGCTGGCGTCGCCCACCAGCGTGGGCAGGTCGTGGCTGCGCCCTTCGTCGCTGATGTCGTCGCGAGTCCACCACGAGCCTTGCAGAAACAGGAAGGGATCGGCCACGGCCACCCAGGCCGCGCCGCAGCGGTACAGATCGCCGTCGCGCACCAGGCCCATCAGCGTGGAATAGCCGCCGTAGCTGGCGCCGGCAATGCACAGCCGGTCGGCCCAGCCTTGCTGCACGGCCCAGCGTGCGGCATCGGCCACGTCGTCCTGCATCGCCTGGCCCCATTGTTTCCAGCCGGCGCCGTAGTGGCGCCGGCCGTAGCCGGTGCTGCCGCGGAACTCGGGGCGGATGACCACGTAGCCGCGCGAGGCCAGGAACTGATCCAGAGACGCCCAGCGCCAGAAGCCATCGCGCACCCACGGGCCGCCGTGCACCAGCACCACCGCCGGCCCCGGGGCACCGGCCTTGCGCCCGGGCGGAGCGGTGACCCAGACCGGAATCTCGAGACCATCGCGCGCGCGAATGCGGTGCAGATCCACCTGCGCCATCAGCTTCGGGTCGACACCGGTGCGCACGCGGCTGATGAGCTGCCACTTCCGCGAAACGTCGACATCGCTGAAGCTCGCGGTGCGCCTGAGCTGTCCGCCGGGCTCGAGATCCCACACGTACAGGCCCACGCGCGTGGCACCGATGGTGGAGCTGATTGCCACCCGGCTGCCTGAGGGCGAGAGCCTGGCTTCCAACACTTCGGCTGGCTTGAAGAAGAGTTCGGCCGGCAAAGAGGCCACCGGCGTGGCGGTCTGCGCGGCACAGGCGGGTGCGGCACAGCACAAGACGAGCGCAGCGCGCCGTGTCCAGCGATGGAGGGCGGTCACAAGAATGCTCCCTGAAGCGCGCCGAGCATATCCTTGCGGCACACTCGCTGCGTCATCCCCACCACCCGAACCGCCGGAGCCCCACCGTGATCATCGAACGCATCTGGACCGGCAATGCCTACCGCAACTACAACTACCTGGTGGCCTGCGCCGAGACCGGCGAGGCGTTGGCCATCGATCCGCTGGACCACGAGAAGTGCCTGAACGCGGCCCGCGTACGCGGCTGGCAGATCACGCAGATCCTGAACACCCACGAGCACCACGACCACACCGGCGGCAACGCCGCGGTGGTGGCGGCCACGGGAGCGAAGATCATTGCGCACCACCGCGCCGGCGCTTCGATCGACGGCGTGAGCCGCGGCGTGAAAGCCGGCGACGTGGTGAAGATCGGCAAGACCGTCGAGCTCGAATGCCTGGACACGCCCGGCCACACGATGTGCCACATCTGCCTGCGCGCGCATGCCGCGGGTTACCGGCAACCCGCGCTGTTCTCCGGCGACACGCTCTTCAACGCCGGTGCCGGCAATTGCCACAACGGCGGCAACGTGGCCGATCTGTACACCACCTTCGCCGAGCAGCTCTCACGGCTGCCCGATGACACCGAGATCTATCCCGGCCACGACTACATCGAGAACAACCTGAAGTTCACGCTCGCGCGCGAGCCCGACAACGCCGTGGCGCACAAGCGGCTGGGCGAGCTCGAGGGGCACGATGCCGCCCGGGCGCGGGTCACGACGCTGGGCGAAGAGAAGCAGTTCAACACCTTCCTGCGCCTCACCAGCCCGAGTGTCATCGCCACGTTGCGCGAGAGCTTTCCGGAGCTGCCCGAGCATCCCGCTGCGCAGACCGTGTTCACCAAGCTGCGCGAGCTGCGCAACCGCTGGTGATCCCAGTCGGAGCAGGCTGAGAAACATTACGGCGGCAGCCATCACCTGCGTCGATGCTTCGATGAATTGAAGCCATTTCCGCCGCGCCCGCGCAATGCCTACGCTTTGGGCATTGCAACTGCGGAGCGTTCCATGTTCATCGGCAAGACGGCCCTCGTCACGGGCTCCACCTCGGGCATCGGCCTGGGCATCGCCAGCACACTCGCCGCGCAAGGCGCCAACGTCATCCTGAACGGCTTCGGCGACAGCGGGGCGATTGACCGGCTGGTCACCGAGATGACCGAGCGCCACGACGTGCAGGTGCGCTACGACGGCGCCGACATGGGCCGCGCCGACGACATCCAGGCGATGATGGGCAAGGCGCTGGCCGAATTCGGCTGCATCGATCTGCTGATCAACAACGCCGGCATCCAGCATGTGGCGCCGATCGAAGAATTCCCGGTCGAGAAGTGGTACGCGATCCTCGCCATCAACCTCTCGGCAACGTTTCACACGACACGACTGGCGTTGCCGGCGATGCGCCGCAAGGGCTTCGGCCGCATCGTCAACGTGGCCTCGGCGCATGCGCTGGTGGCCAGCCCCTACAAATCCGCCTACGTCACCGCCAAGCACGGCGTGGCCGGCTTCACCAAGACGGTGGCGCTCGAAGTGGCAGAAGCCGGCATCACCGTCAACGCGGTGTGCCCGGGCTATGTGCTGACGCCGCTGGTGGAGCAGCAGATTCCGGCCACCGCCAAGGCGCGCGGGCTGAGCCATGAACAGGTCATCCGAGACGTGCTGCTAGCGGCGCAGCCGACCAAGAAGTTCGTCACCGTGGAGCAGGTGGCGGCGCTGACCGCGTTCCTGTGCTCCGACGACGCCGCATCGATCACCGGCGCCATCCTGCCCATCGAGGGTGGGTGGACGGCGCAGTGAGTTCCTCTTTCATCAACCCCTGGAGAACCTTCATGCACACCTCATCGCTTGCCCTTCGTCTCATCGCTGCCGCGGCCATTGCCGTCACCGCCGCCGCCCACGCCGGTGAATGCCCGGCCGACAAGCTCGCGGCCAATGCGCTGCCCGGCGCCGCCACCGCGCCGATGGGCGTGGTCGACACCGAGCTGGCGTCGATCGATCTCTCGAAAGAAAACGTCAAGCTCGAGCAGCGCCGGCTGCGCATGCGCCACATGACCATCGCCCCCGGCGGCATCGTGCCCTTGCACAGCCACGAAGACCGGCCCGCGCTGATCATGGTCAACAGCGGCGAGATCTCCGAGCACAGCAGCAAGTGCTCGGTGCCGATCCTGCACAAGGCCGGCGACATCGCGCGCGAATCGCTGGGCACCAAGCATTGGTGGAAGAACAGCGGCGCGGTACCGGTGAACCTGACGATTGCCGACATCGTCAACGACAAGAAGCCGGCGACGATGGACAAGATGATGTAAGCGCGGCCTGCATCGCGCGACAAGCACCGACCCAACCCGAGAGACACCATGCGCACCGCCAGCAAGACGCGTCCCCTGCAAACCGGCCTTCCAGGACAGGTCGTCCTCGTGCTGCAAGGCGGCGGGGCCCTGGGTGCCTACCAGGTCGGCGTGTACGAAGCGCTGCACGACGCAGGCATCGAGCCCGATTGGGTGATCGGCACGTCGATCGGCGCGATCAACGCCGCGCTCATCGCCGGCAATGCGCGCGAGCAGCGCATGGAGCGGCTGAACGCCTTCTGGCAGCACGTCGAGCAGCCGGCCAGCGGCGTGGGCCCGCTCGACTGGCTGGGCATGGGCAACCTGGTCGCCAACATGACCACCGTGGTGCGCGGCATCCCGGCCTTCTTCGAGCCGAGCCTGGCGGCGCTGCGCGGCCTGCGCGCCAACGTGGGCGTCGAAGAAGCGGCCTACTACAGCACCGAGCCGCTGCGCCGCACGCTCGGTGAACTCGTCGACTTCGCGGCCCTGCACAAGAGCCCGACCCGCCTCACCGTGGGCGCGGTCAACGCCTGCAGCGGCGCGATGCGCTATTTCGACTCGCGCGACGAAACGCTGTGCGTCGAGCATGTGATGGCCTCGGGCGCGCTGCCGCCGGCGTTCCCGGCGGTGCGCATCGAAGGCCAGCCGTATTGGGATGGCGGCATCTACTCCAACACCCCGATCGAAGCCGTGCTCGACGACCGGACGCGGCGCGATTCGCTGATCTTCGCCGTCAACGTCTGGCACCAGACCGGGCCCGAGCCCGAATCGATCTGGCAAGTGATGGGGCGGCAGAAGGACATCCAGTACGCCAGCCGCGCCGACAGCCATATCGCGCGCCAGAAGCAGATCCACCGCCTGCGCCATGTGATCCGCCAGCTCACCGAGCAATTGCCGGCGAACAAAGCGAGCGATCCCAAAGTCAGGGAACTCGCTTCGTGGGGCTGTGGCACCACGGTGCACGTGGCGCACCTGCTGGCGCCGCGCCTGGAAGGTGAAGACCACACCAAAGACATCGACTTCACGCCCGCCGGCGTGAAAGCGCGGCGCGAGGCCGGCTACGCCGACACGAAGCGCATGGTCGAACGTGCGCCGTGGTGCGCCCCGACCGATCCGCTCGAAGGTGTGATCGAACACATCTGAATCCTTGCGTCGAGTCGCAGATGACCATGCTGTCGCTGATCGCGCTGCTGTGCGTGGGCGTGATGGGATTCGCCATCCAGCGCGGCGGCACCTGCACCGTGGCCGCGATCGACGAAGTGCTGAGCCAACGCCGCGCGACGCGGCTGGCGGCGATGCTCGAAGCCTCGCTGTGGGTGGCCGGCGGGCTGGCACTGGCGCAGCTGCTGCACCTGATGGGCAGCATGCCGGGCGGCTTCGCGGCCGATCGCTGGACGGTGATCGGCGGTGGGCTGCTCGGCCTGGGCGCATGGGTCACGCGGGCTTGCGTGTTCGGGGCGATCGCCAGGTTCGGTTCGGGTGAATGGGCCTATGCGCTCACGCCGCTGGGCTTTTACGCCGGCTGCCTGACGGTGATGCCGGTCTTCGCGCGCCCTGCCGCAGCGCTGCCGGTGGCCGGCTCGGTGCTGTTCGATGCGTCAGCCGTCTTCGCGCCGCTGTTCGCGATCTTCGCGCTCTGGCGCGTGGTGCCGGCGCTGAAGAGCCTGCGCGGCGCAGACCGCTGGGCGATGTTGCGGATGAAAGTCTGGGCGCCGCATGCGGCCACCATCGTGATCGGCGTGGCCTTCGTCATCACGCTCCTGGTTGCCGGGCGCTGGGCCTACACCGATGTGCTGGCCGACCTGGCGAGCGGCATGGCGGCGGACCTCGGCTTGCGCGTCGCGCTGCTTGTCGCACTGCTCGCCGGCGCGATGCTCGGCGGCTGGACGGCGGGGCGCTGGCGCCGCACGCCGTTGTCGGGCCGGCAACTCGCGCGCTGCTTCTGCGGGGGCGTGCTGATGGGCTGGGGCAGCCTGCTCATCCCCGGCTCCAATGACGGGCTGATCCTGATCGGCCTGCCGCTGCTGCGGCCCTACGGCTGGCTGGGCTTTGGCAGCATGTGCCTGGCTATCGCCGCGGCGCTGATGCTGCAGCGCTGGCTCTCCCCGCAGCGCGACGACGCCGCGCCGGTCGCGCATCCGATGGCCTGATCGATCAGCGCCCCGCCTGCCACAGCAGCGCCAGCGCGCCGGCGATGACCACTGCTTCCATGAACGCTGCGTGGATGCCGGCCGGGATGCGCTTCAACAACGCACGCGCAACGAACGCACCGGGTGCGGTGCACAGCCCCACCACCCCCCCGACGAGCAGCAGCCGAAGGTCCAGCGCCGCCAGGCTGCCGAACAGCGCCACCTTGGCCAGGCCCATCAGCACCGAGATCACGGCATCGGTGGCCACCAGCGCGCTGCCCGCCAGGCCCGCGGACATGAGCATCGCGATGAGCACGACGCCGGTGCCGGTCATGCCGCCGTTGATGAACCCGAACAGCCCGCCCGCGCCGACCTCTGCGCCCGGCGAGAGTTGCCACGACGAGCGCTTCAGCAGCCGCCGCAGCGGCACGCTGGCGAGCAGGAAGCCGCCCAGCAGCAGCGCCACCCAGCGTGTGCTGAGCAGCGTGTAGCCCCAGGCACCGGCCACGCACGCCGGCAGGCCGAGCATCAACAGGCGCCGCACCTGCGGCCACTGGATGTCGCGCCAGAAGGCCACCACACGGCTGCCGTTGTTGAGCAGCATCGCCACCGCCATCACCGGGATGACGTTGGCCACACCGACCAGCGGCACCAGGAACACCGGCAGCACGAGCCCGGTACCGAAGCCCGACAGGCCGCCGAGGATCGACGCGCCGAATGCGGCCAGGCAGGCCAGCGCGAGCTGGGCAGGGGCCGCGCCGAGGACTTGCAGCGCCTCGTTCAGTACACCACCACCGAGCGGATCGACTCGCCGCGCTCCATCAGCGCGAAGCCGTCGTTGATGCGTTCCAGCGGCAGCCGGTGCGTGATGAGGTCGTCGATGTTCAGCTTGCCCTCCATGTACCAGTCGACGATCTTCGGCACATCGCTGCGGCCACGCGCGCCGCCGAAAGCCGAGCCTTCCCATTTGCGTCCGGTGACGAGCTGGAACGGCCTGGTCGCGATCTCGGCACCCGCTTCGGCCACGCCGATGATGATCGAGCGGCCCCAGCCCTTGTGCGTGCACTCCAGCGCCTGGCGCATGACCTTGGTGTTGCCGATGGCGATCGTCAGCGGCTGGCCGGCTTTCCAGGCAACTGCGGCGCGGGTTTTCATCTTGGGACTTCCCTTGCTGACGGCAAACGTGCATTCTGACGTGCCGTGCACAGCGCGCAGCGCCGGCGGCCTCCGACAAGACGGCGCGCGGTCTTGCGGCACGCCGGGCACGGCCGGAGGGTGTAGTTCGAGGCTCCCTCTCAAGAGCCATTCAAGGAGTGACCATGCGCCATGCGCTGAGCCTGACGACCGTTGCGACTGCCCTGCTTGCGGCCTGCGGCGGTGGTGACAGCACGACGCCCGCCACCGCGCGGCTCGGCGCCACCGAACGTGCACAGGCGGTCTCGGCACCCGCGCTGACTGCCTCGTTCGGCGCCAGGGAGCTGTTCGACTGGGCGCAGTTCAAGTACCCCGAGCTGCTGGCCGGGGCAGCGAGCGACTATCCCTCCTCCTACCTCGGCGTCAACTACTCGGTTCGCGCGATTGCGTCGAAGAACGCCTATCTCGGAGTGACCGATGCAGGCGAGGTGTTCGTGCTGGCGCCGTTCACCAACAACGGTCTTCAGGGATACGGGCCGCTGTCCGGCTTCGCGGCGCAGATCCGGTTCGACGTCTGCAACGTCTACCCAGGCAGCTGCGGCGTGGCGCCCGGCCCGCTCAACGCCTGCACGATGCCGGCATCGCAGGTGCTGGCGCAGGGCAGGCGGCTGGCGCTGCGCTACGAAACCAGCGGCGCTGCCGCCGGCAGCACCGAGATCGACGCTGTCGTCGACGGGCCCGCGCAGTTCGAGGGACAGGCCGCGATCCGCACGTCGTCGACGATCACCATGTCCGCGGCCGGTGCCGGTTCCACGCAAATCAGTCGCGCGTACCAACAGATCGCCGCCGGTGATTTCACGCACACGATCGGCAGCGAATCGGAACTCACGGTGGCCGGCAAGACCGAGAGTTCACGCACGATCTACCAGCCGCCCGATCTGAACGCGGAACACGGCCTCGTGGTGGGTCAGACCCACACCAAGACCACAACCGGCGGCACCACAACGATCACGCCGGGACAGCCGAGCAGGATCAGCGACTTCTTCGACCGCAAGACCTTCACCTTCGAGGCTCGCGAGCCGGTCACCGTGCGTGGCAAGACCTACGACAGCTGTCGCTACCGCAGCACCACACCCGCAGGCGAGAACACCGTGCAATGGCTGGTGGTGGGCAAGGGCGTTGCGGCACGAATCCAGTCGCTCGACGGCAGCAACACCACGACGACCGATCTGGTGTCGGGTTCGCTGAACGGCGCGCCGATCTGAGTGCCCCCAGGGCCGGGCTGCGCCCAGCCGGGCCTCAAGCCGACTGCAAGGGCGTGATCCCTAATTTGAAGTCCCGGACAGGCCGCGTCCGGGTCGCACATGCGAGTCGTATGTTGCGGTGCCGACACCATCGTCGGTGCCAGCCCGAGGAGATGCACATGCCCTTCAACTCCCTGCCCGACGCCGGCGAATGGAAAAAGGCCTGTGACGCAGTCAAGCTCGAGTACGAGAACGAGTTGTGGACGGCGCTTGCCGTGTTGTCCAGGGTCCCTGCCGCGCAACCCGAGCAGCGCCTGGCGATGCTGCCGAAGATCTTGAAGCTCGCCTCCGATTTCAAGAAGTCCAAGGAGGTCGTGGCGGCCGGTCCCAAGGCGGTGAAGCTGGTCCAGGACCTGATCGACGTGATTCCCAAGGCGCGCAAGAAGTACGAAGAAGAGAGTCTGGCCATCAAGCAGACCGGAGCCAAGGAGATCGACGTCGTGTTCATCATCGAAGGCTGGAACAAGAAGCCGATCGTCGGTGGGGCATCGGCCAGGTTCGAATCGCCCGGGGTGCCGCCGATCCACAAGAACGGCGGGGCGAACGCGAATGGCTTCGGCATCGACAACGTGCGCCTGCGGCCTGAGGGAACGGTGCACTTGAGCGTCGGCGCACCCGCGATAGAAGCAACCACCGACTACGAATTCAAGCCGGGCAAGGCGATCCTGAAGTTCAGGGCCGAGCAGCAGAGCAAGAAGTACAAGATCAGCGCGAAGAAGTTGGAAGAAGCTACCACCAAGACCGGCGTGAAGGGCACGCTCGGCCTGGATTTCAAGGTCCTCACGATCGGCGGCGAGGTCGCCAGGGAGTCCGAGGTCAAGCGCGGCCGCGAAACCGCGGTCGAATGGGAACTCGAGGCCGGCTTGCCGACGTTCAAGGAATTCAAGCAGATCTAGATCTGCCAGCCGGTGGTTTTTACGCCGCCTTGCTCGTCTTGGCCGCTCGCCGTACGCCACGCTTGCTCGCCGCGGTCTTGGCCGGCGCTGCCACCACCTTGAGTTTCGGCCGCGCCCGAGCCGGCTTGGCGGCCTCCACGGCCACCGGCACCGGCGCTACAACTTCCGCCCCCACCGGCGCCAGCTTGCGCAACGACTCCATCGCGCGCTCCATCTGCGCCGCCAGTTCGGCCACATCGGGCACTGCGCGCCGGCAGGCGATGAGGCCGAAGCACAGCTGCCCCATGTAGCTCTGCACGGTGATGTTCAGCGCCACGCCGTGCACCACGATCGAAAGCGGGTAGATGCCGGTCATCTTCGCGCCGGCCAGGTACAGCGGCATCTGCGGCCCGGGTACGTTGGAGATGGTGACGTTGGCCACGCGCAGCACATCGGCCAGCCGCGAGCGGCCGTACAGCGACGCCAGACCACTGAGCAGCCAGGGCGAGCCCAGCGACGGGAAATCCGTCGGGATCAGGCTGCCGAAGGTGCCCATCTGCTCTTTCATCGCTTTCGTGCCGGCGATGATCATTGCCAGGCGTTGCAGTGGGTCGCGCACCTGCGTGGCCAGGTCGATCACCGTGCCCGAGACCTGGTTGTTGCTGCTCGTGTCGCCTTCGCTGCGCAGCGAGATCGGCACTCCGGCGACCAACGACTTCTCGGGCAGCTCGCGCGAGTCTTCGAGGTAGCTGCGCAGCGCGGTGCTGCACAGCCACAGCACCATGTCGTTCACCGAGGCGTTGTGCGCCTTGCCGATGACCTTCACTTCCTGAAGCGGCAAGGCGATGCCGGCGAACGCGCGCTGGTTGGTGATCGAGTGGTTGAACGGCGTGGCCGGGGCGAGCTTCCAGCGGCTCGGTGCTTTGCCTGCCTTGCCGGGAGCGGCGTTGCTGCGTCGGGCGGCCAGCGCTTCCTTGCCGGCCAACAACGCCGCCTTGGCCAGCGGCGGCATCAGCTTGGCGAACTGCACCAGTTGCTCCAGCTGGTTGCTCAGCGCCGCGCCGAGCAACTCGGCCACGCCGAGCTGGTAGCGGTTGGTTCGCACGGCGCGCGGCGGGCGCACGCGGCGCGGTTCGGCACTCACGTCGAAGACGCTGTTGCCCATCGCCACCGCGGCCTGGCCGTCCACCGCCGAGTGGTGCACCTTGGAATAGAAGCCCAGGCGCCCATCGGCCAGGCCTTCGATGACGTAGAACTCCCACAGCGGGCGGCTGCGGTCGAGCAGGCTGGAATGCAGACGCGCGGCCAGCGCCTCGAGCTGCTGCATCGTGCCCGGCCTGGGCAGCACGAGGTAGCGGATGTGGTAGTCCAGATCGATGTCATCGTCGTGGATCCACACCGGGTTGGCCAGGTCGAAGGGCATCAGCGCCAGCTTGCGCGTGAACACCGGCGCCAGGTGCATGCGGCTGGCCACATGGGCCTTCACGGTCTCGAACCAAGGCCCGGCCTCGGGCGGCGGGGGCTCGCACAGCGTCAGGCTGCCCACGTGCATCGGCATTTCCGGGCTTTCCAGGTGCAGGAAAGCGCCGTCGATCACGCTCAGGTGGTTCATGTCTTTCATGGGGTGTCTCCAGCATTCGAATCGGCTTTGCTTTTACTCGTACGCGCGGGCCGCGACCATCGGGCATTGCGCTCGGAGTCCGCGCGGGTTGGGGACGCTCAAGACCCTTTCTCCGCGCCGATATGGCCCTGGACAGGCGCCGCGCTTCCGTGCCGAGGATCCTCGCTTGCCTTCGCTCACCTTGCGGCGGCTCATCAGCATCGGCAGAGCGGCCGTGGCATTGGCCGCCGGCGCCGCCCTGCCCCTGGTTTACGCCGCCCACCACCCGGCGCCGGCCTCGCTTGCCGCGCTCAGCGCCGCCTGCGCGCTGCTCGGCATCGGCCTGCGGCTGTGGCCGCGCCGCCATGTGCTGCACCTGGTGGACGGGTTGATGCAGGAACAGAAGGCCGAGAACCTACGCTTGGACACCGCCATCAACAACATCTCGCAAGGCCACTACCTCGGCCGACCGCGGCCGGGCACGCGACATCGACGCCGTGCTACAGGCCGACCGCGAACGCGGCTTGCGGCTGGTGTCTCGAGGATCGGCCGATTGAGAACTTGGGTGCAGATCATCCGGAAAATCCACTGCCAGGCCACTTCTGCGGCACCGTGTTCGCCGGGATGGCGCTTGCCGTGGAAGACGATGAAGCGCCGGACCCAGCCCGCGTAGCTGCCCTCCGTGCGAATCGAGTAGCGTCTAACCTTGATCTCCTGCCGCAGCTGGTCCATCAGCCGAGGCTCGGAAGAGGTCGCGCCGGCCGATGTGCGGGCAGGTGGCGACATCGGCGTTTCAAGTGGATAGACTGCGGCGGCCGGCGGACGCGGTGGAACAGGGGGCGGTGTCATGCGGAGAAATTTAGGCGGCCTATTGCAGCGCCGAAATCAGCCTGAAGGAGTTGCGGCGGGTGCCCCTACCGAGGGAGGGCGGCCGTCGGAGCAACTTCGTTCAGCCGCGATAGGCCAACTTCGGTCTGCGATAGGCCAACCGCTGCCTGCCGCCTAAGGCAACGCTGAATAAGGCGTGACGCCGAGCCATCCAGGAGTGACAGTTTGGCCGACGTAGCAATTCACGCTAATCAAGTACAAATTGCTCGGATTCGTTGGCCAGATTGGCGAATCGGTCGTGCCCTGCGCGGATCCCGAGCCTATTTCGAGCTCTTCAGAGCATCAAGGGCTCGCTGGCTGCGCGCTATATGCGGAGTTGCCCATACAGTGATCGGCGCGCGAGGTAGATGTTGGCCAAGCCCAGCGCCACGAACGAGCGCGTGGCGTTCTTGGCCAGACCGCGGTAGCGCACCTTGCTGAAGCCCCACAGCCTCTTGACGATCGCGAAGACGTGCTCGACGCGCGCTCGAATCTTGGACTTGTTGCGGTTCTTGGAACGGACCGCTTCGTCGATCTCACCGCCCTTGCGCGCACGCTGGTTGGTGAAGTCGCGCGCCAGCGGAGCCTTGGTGTGGATCAGCGCCTTCTGGCTGGCGTAGGCGCTGTCGCCGTACAAGCGCTCCTCGTTGCCGTGCAGCAGCTCGGGCAGCGGGTGCTTGTCGTGCACGTTGGCCGCCGTCACCACCGCGCTGTGCGCCAACCCCGTGCGGCTGTCCACGCCGATGTGCAGCTTCATGCCGAAGTACCACTGCTGGCCCTTGCGGGTCTGGTGCATCTCGGGGTCGCGGGCCTGGGCGGCATTCTTGGTCGAGCTGGGCGCGCCGATGATGGTGGCGTCCACGATCGTGCCGGTGCCCACCTTCAACCCCCGCGCCTGAAGCACTTGGCCGACGGTGGCGAAGAGCTTCTCGCCGAGATCGTGCTTCTCCAGCAAGCGGCGGAACCTCAGCAGCGTGGTGCCATCAGGCACGCGTTCGAGGCCCAGGTCGATGCCCACGAAGCGTCGCAGTGCGGTGCTGTCCAGCAGCGCCTCTTCGCATGCCTCATCGGCCAGGTTGAACCAGTGCTGCACGAAGTACATGCGCAGCATGCGCTCCAGCCCCACGGGCGGACGACCGTTGCCAGCCCTGGGGTAGTGCGGTTCGATGACTTCGCACAGCGCCTGCCACGGAACGATCTCGTTCATCGTCGCCAGAAACACGTCGCGCTTGGTCGCGCGACGGTGCCGCTCGAATCCCGCACCTTGATCAGCCGCTACGGCAAGGGTCTGTTGCTTCATCTCACTACGATGCCACAAGCAGCACGACCTGCGGACTTGTTCAGCGCCCGCCTGACCGGGTTGTCCATGCCCACTATACGAATCTGCTCGCCATGGACCGTGATATCCAGCTCCGGGTCGGT
>JANNQO010000128.1:0-2836 GCA_031400795.1 Rubrivivax sp.
CCGGCGAACACGCGCCAGCCAGCCCGCACGCGACCAGACTGCCAGTCTGCGGGCAGCCGCTGCAGGCGTCAGCCCAAGGGCGGCGGCGGCTTGGCTTGGCGTCACGATGGGCGGGCTGTTGCGCAGCAGTTTGCTTAGCTGGCTGCGAGACGCCGCACTCAGGCCGGCTGGTGTCATGCGCTACATCTTAAGCGGGTTAACGTCTTCATTGTCGATGTTTCGTCGCTTTGAATATAGTGACGATGCTCCTTGTCCGCCGGTTGCAGCCCGGCGGCGACGGCGTCGCATTGGCCGGCCGATCGCACAGATTCGCGCTGGAATACTTCACCCGGCGCAGCAGCGGCCGTCCGCAGGCCCGGCACTTCGCGATCGCCATGGCACGATCGCCCTGCCCCCTTGTCCGGTATCGCCAGAGCAGGCGCGCCGTCACCACCAGCAGTGCGTAAAGCAGCCCCAGCGGCACGCCAACCAACGGCGTTGCCCACGCCGACATCGCCAAGGCGGTGATGCTGATGGCCGACAGCAAGGCGATGGCAGCTGCATCGCATCGCCACCAGAGCAACGGCGGATCGCTTCGGATGTAGTTGACCTGCCTTCCGGTGGTGGCGTCCCGGCCATCGGCGGTGGTCCCCCACAGTTGGCGCCGTTCGCGCGCCGGGTATAGCTCGCACCAGCGCATCGGTACGTTGACGAAGCGCTGCACCTCGGCCAGTTGGCCGCTGACCCACAAGAACTTGCTCATACCGGGCTCCGGCTGACAGCTGCGTGTCACCGCGGTGCGTCTGCCGTGTGAGCGCAGCGTCAGTGCCACTGTCGGCGTTGGCGCCGACATCGCTCCGTTTGCGGGATGCAGTGGGATGCCGTGACACCCACCTGGGGCTGCTCGATCATCAGCAGCATGGTCAGAACCCCTCTTCGACGAGTTCGGCCGCTCGGATCAAGGCACGCGCCTTGTGCTCGGTCTCCTTCCACTCCAGCTCGGGTACCGAATCGGCCACCACTCCGGCCGCCGCTTGTACATACAGCGTCTGGCCCTTGACGATGCCGGTGCGGATGGCGATGGCCACGTCCATGTCGCCGGCGAAGCTGAGATACCCGCAAGCGCCGCCGTAGATGCCACGCTGGGCCGGCTCCAGTTCGTCGATGACCTCCATCGCGCGAATCTTCGGCGCACCGGTCAGCGTGCCGGCCGGGAAGGTGGCGCGCAGCACGTCGAGGTTGTCCATGCCGTCCTTCAACAAACCCTCGACGTTGCTGACGATGTGCATGACATGCGAGTAGCGCTCGACGACGAAGGCTTCGGTGACCTTCACCGAGCCGGTCTTGGCGATGCGGCCGATGTCGTTGCGCGCCAGGTCGATCAGCATCAGGTGCTCGGCACGCTCCTTCGGGTCGGCTTTGAGTTCGGCTTCGAGCGCCACGTCCTGCTCGGGCGTGGCGCCGCGCGGGCGGGTGCCGGCGAGTGGCCGGATGGTGATCTTGTCGCCCTCGGCCGTGTGCTCCCGGCGCACCAGGATCTCGGGCGACGCACCGACGATCTGGAAATCGCCCAGGTCATAGAAGTACATGTAGGGCGATGGATTCAGCGAGCGCAACGCGCGGTACAGCGACAGCGGGCTTTCGGTGTAGCGCTTGCGCAGCCGCTGGCCGATCTGCACTTGCATCATGTCGCCGGCAGCGATGTACTCCTTGCTGCGCTCGACCGCGGCCAGGTAGTCGGCCTTCGAGAATTCGCGCTCGACCGCATGCGACGGCCCACGCTTCACGGTCGGCGCGGTGACGCTGTAACGCAGCTTGTCGATCAGCTCGGCCAGGCGCCGCTTGGCGCGAAACCACGCCTCGGGTTGGCCGGCGTCGGCATACACGATCAAGTACAAGCGGCCGGAGAGGTTGTCGATCACGGCCAGCTCTTCGGTCTGCAACAGCAGGATGTCGGGAGTCCCGATGCCGCCGTCTTTCCAGGTGCGTGCGAGCTTGGGCTCGATGTAGCGCACCGCGTCGTATCCGAAGTAGCCGGCCAGGCCGCCACAGAAGCGCGGCAGGCCCGGTCGAAGTGCCACCTTGAAGCGCCGCTGGTACGCGGCGATAAAGGCCAGCGGATTGCCTTCGTGGCGCTCGACCACCTGGCCATCCGTG
This sequence comes from Rubrivivax sp., assembly GCA_031400795.1. Classification (GTDB taxonomy): domain Bacteria; phylum Pseudomonadota; class Gammaproteobacteria; order Burkholderiales; family Burkholderiaceae_C; genus Rubrivivax. The sequence continues at coordinate 2,137 of JANNQO010000128.1, forward strand.
ACCACTTCGGTGACGAAACGCTCGCTGCGCAACAGCGTGCGCGCGGGCAGGCCGATGAAGGAATAGCGGCCGAAGCGCTCACCGCCGACCACCGATTCGAGCAGGCAGCTGTACTTCTGCCCCCCGGCCAGCTTCAGGTACAGCGACAGCGGCGTTTCGAGATCCGCAAACGCCTCGGCGATGAGCGGGATGCGGTTGTAGCCCTGGCCGGCCAGGCTCTTGAATTCGAGTTCGGTGATCACGGGCGTGCCCTTTGCGAGAGTCGTCGGCAAGGGCACCAGCGGCGCCCGGCTGCAGGAGCCGACCGCAGCGGGTCAGCCTGGCAAACTGCAGCGACGCCAGAGCCAGGCTCCCCGGTCGCTGGAACCTGCGGTGACGATGAACTCATGAACCGTGAACATGGTGCGCGAGTCTAGCAGTGGCACTCCACCGTGGGCACCTCAGCGCGTGCCACGCGCCCCGGCCGCCGGCTCGCCAGCCGGCCATGCAGTCGGGTGGCTAGCGCCGCTGGCTGCCGAAATAGCGCTTGGCGCGAAAGTAACCCAGCAGCCCCACCGCGACACCCATCAGGATGGCCGTCGCCCACCAGGCGCCGCTGGCCAGGTGGATGAACGGCAGCGCGTCGAAGTTCATGCCGAAGTAGCCGGTGATCAGGTTCAGCGGCAGGAACACCGCCGTCAGCGCGGTGAGGGTGCGCATG
>JANNQO010000129.1:0-9677 GCA_031400795.1 Rubrivivax sp.
GCGCTGGCGGTCGGCTACCAAAGCACCAGCGCCTTCGTCGCCGCCTTCAAGCAGGCGGCATGACGCCCGGTGCCTACTTCGCAGCACCCCACCGGCCCATCGTCACTCGACCTTCAGCGCTCCTCGCCGAATCTGATCGCGCTCCAGGCTCTCGAACAGCGCCTTGAAGTTGCCCTCGCCGAAGCCTTCGTCGGCCTTGCGCTGGATGAATTCGAAGAACACCGGGCCGAGCAGCGTCTCCGAGAAGATCTGCAGCAGCACCTTCTTCTGCCCGCCGGCGGTGGAGCCATCGAGCAGGATGCCGCGCGCCTGCAGTTGCGCCACCGGTTCGCCGTGCCCCGGCAGCCGCTCTTCGAGCATCTGGTAGTAGATGTCGTTGGGCGCGCTCATCAGCGGGATGCCGGCCATTTGCAACGCATCGACGCTGGCCATCAGGTCGTCCGTCAACAACGCGATGTGCTGGATGCCCTCGCCGCTGAACTTCATCAGGAACTCTTCGATCTGCCCGCTGCCGCCCTTGCCCGACTCTTCGTTGAGCGGGATGCGGATCAGCCCGTCGGGCGCGGTCATCGCGCGGCTGGTGAGGCCGGTGTGCTTGCCCTTGATGTCGAAGTAGCGGATCTCGCGGAAGTTGAAGAGCTTCTCGTAGAAACCGCCCCAATACGCCATGCGCCCGCGGTAGACGTTGTGCGTGAGATGGTCGATGAGCTTCAGTCCATGCCCACGCGGGTGGCGGTCCTTCATGTCCCGGTGGGCGGGCAAGAACTCGAAGTCGATGTCGTAGATGCTCTTGCCGTCTTCGAAGCGGTCGATCAGGTACAGCGGCGCGCCGCCGATGCCCTTGATCGCCGGCAAGCGCAGCTCCATCGGCCCGGTGGCGATCTCCACCGGCTGCGCGCCCAGTTCGAGCGCCAGCGCGTAGGCCTTGTGCGAGTCCTTGACGCGGAACGCCAGCGCACAGGCGCTCGGGCCATGCTCGGCGGCGAAGTAACCGGCCGGGCTCTTCGGCTCGCGGTTGACGATGAAGTTGATGTCGCCCTGGCGGAACAGCAGCACGTCCTTGCTGCGGTGGCGGGCGACGAGCGAGAAGCCCATCTTCTCGAACAGCGGTTCGAGGATGTTGGGGGCGGGCGCGGCGAATTCGACGAATTCGAACCCCATCAGGCCCATCGGGTTGGCGAACAGATCAGGCATGGTGCTCTCCTGCAAAGGCAGTCGGTGACAGCGGAACGGGCGGATCGGCCGGCGTGGCCGGCGACGCGTTCAGCGCGGCGGCGCGCAGGCGATGCCTCGCACCGATGCCGCGAGGTGCTCGCCAAAGGTCATGGCCAAGGGTTCGATTCGCGAGGAGACGGAGTCCAGCATGCGTTCTGTCCGATCGGATCGGGCGTCGATCGGCTGGCGCGATTGTCGCAGCGATCGGCGCGTCGACAATGGTCCGCCCGCAGCCCTGCCGGGGCACCACCCCAGTCCCACCCGCGCCAGCGGTGCGAACAAGGTGAGCCGATCGATGAAGGCGGCACACGCATCTTGCATTGCCGGCATGCAGATATGAACAGACACGCCGCACACCACGATGAAGTCGCCGCAGCCCTGATCGCGATCGGGAACCCACGCCTGGGCGAGGCGATTCAGCGCGATCGGGGTTCCGGTCTGCAGCACCTGGGCATCCGCTTCCCGGCGCTCAGAGCCCGCGTCGGGCAAGGGTTCTCGTTTTCGGGGCTGCCCGAGGCCGAGATCCTCGACATCTGGGATGTGCTGTGGAAGACCTCACCCTACGGCGATGTGCTCTTCGCGGCGCTCGAGGTGCTCGCGCCCATCGTTCGCAAGCGAGTCCCGCCCGGCTTGTGGCCTACTGTGCGGCACTGGAGCGAGCGAATCGACAACTGGTGTCACTGCGACATGCTCAGTGGCATCTATTCCCGCCTGCTCGAGGCGAACTTCGAGGACGTGTATCCGCAGCTCCAGGCCTGGAACGCTTCGCACAGCGTTTGGCTGCGGCGCCTGTCCATCACCAGCCTGATCCACTACACCGGCAAGAACGCGGTGTTCCTGCCGCTGGAACCGATGCTGCCTTTGGTGGCCAACTGCGTGGCGGATCACCGCAAGTACGTGGAGCTCGCGGTCGGCTGGGTGCTGCGCGAGGTGGGGCATGTCTATCCCGATGAGGTCGCTGCGTTCCTCGAAAGCCACGCGGCGATCATGAGCTCGCGCGCTTGCGCACGTGCCGTCGAAAGACGGGCGCCGGAACAACGGGCTCAGCTGTTGGGCAGGAGAAAGACCCGCGCCGTTCTCAGCGGCAATTGAAGCGCGCCGCATCTGCAGGCTGCCGCAGCCGAACCGCGCCACCTGCGCATCGGGGCACGGGGGCCGGCTGCGCGCGGCGCTCCAGCTTGCCCGAGGCTCACCCGGGCGCATCCGAATCCGGTGGGCCGGCCGGCTCAGAGCCCCGCGCCAGGTGACCCAGGCCGTGGCGCATGAGCAGCGGGTTGAATCGCGGGTCCAGCCGCAGCACATCGAACGCGGGATCAACCGCTGTGCAGATGAAGTTGAAGTCGCGCAAACCGGCAGACAGCTGCAGTGCGGCAAACGCGCTGTCCAGCGCCTGAGCAGCGTCCTCGGCGCCGGCGCTGCTCATGGCCAGCCGGGCATGCACCATCGCCACGTGGTACGGCGGCGCCTGGCCAGCCGCACAGGCCCGCTGCAACCATGCCAGCCCCGCCAGGGCCGACTCGCGCTCGCCGAGCAAGGCCTGCGCCTGGGCCAGACCGCAGTGGCTGACCGACAGCGTCGGGTAGCGCTGCACCATCTCCGCATAGGCGTCGCGCCCCTGGCGCCAGCGTCCCGCATACAGGTACAGCGCCGCTTGCAGCGCCGCGGCCACCAGGCGTGCCGGATCGATCTCGCGCACCAGCGCCAGCTCGGCGGCCGCACGCTCGTAGTCGCGCTCGTACAGCCAGATCAGCGCCTGGTGCGTGCGCAGGGTCAAGTCGATCGGGTCGAGTTTGCGGGCCTCGTCGTAGCTGGCCTGCGCCTCGGCGAAGCGAGCGTTGTACATCAGCGACCAACCGTAGCGTGAGTGTGCGTCGGCACGGCCGGGATCGAAGCGCAAGGCCGACAAGAGCGAGGCCTCGGCAACAGGCCAGTCACGGTCGTAGGTGTGGGCGATGGTGCCCATCGTGGCGTGGGCGCTGCCGTTCTCGGGGTCCAAGGCCAGTGCCGACTTCACCGCACGACGAGCCGCCTCCATGGCGGTCTGCGCAGGCAGCGCATTCAGGCCCACCAGGCGTACCAAGGCATAGCCCAGCGCTGCAAACGCGGTGGCGTCATCGCCGAAGGAAAGACAACGCTCGAACAGCCGCACCGCGTTGTGCGTGCTTTCGATCGACGGCGTGCGCAGGCACCAGAAACCGCGGTGCAGGCAATCGCGCGCCTCGCCATGCGCGGGGCCGCGAACATAGGGTGCGCTGCCCGACAGCGTGATGCGGCGCAGCTGGCGAGCTTCGGCGTCGCGGTGCAGCGCAGCGACAACGCTGCGCGCCAGGGTCTCGAGCAGCCGTCCCGCCGCACCGGTGGCCACCGTCTCGTCGCGCGACCACAGCACCGAGCCGTCCTCGGCCTGCAGCAACTGCAGCGAGATCGTGACGCTGTCGTCGCGGTACGCCACGCTGCCGTGCAGCACCGTGGCGGTGGCCAGCAAGCGGGCGATGCGCCGGCGATCAGCGTCGGTCGATGCGGGCTCGTGGCAGGCCACCACGCGAATACCGTTGAGCCGCGCCAAGGCGCCCGTGAGCTCTCGTGTGTGGCCGGCCACCAGCGGCGCGTGTATCGGCGCCGCCAGGTTGATGAACTCCACGATGGCCACCGACGAGCGCGGCGTACTGTCCAGACCGGTCACGGTGCGCAGTCGAAACACCACGGCATAGCTGCCCACCGGCAAGACGAACTGCAATCGGGCATCCGCGCCTTCGTCGGCGTAGTAGCGAGCCAGCTTCTGGCGCAGCCGCCGCGCCTCGACACGCACGATGGAGTCTGCTTGCGGATCGAAGCGCTCGGCGCTGCGGTGAAAGATGTCCACACCCAGCGCCATCTCGCGCAGCGCTGCCCTATCGCCCGCCCGCGTGCGGGCCACCAGATGCCGCAGGAAGCGCACCGCCCTGGCCGAACGGCAGAAGACCCGGGCGGCGGCCAGACGGAGCAGCTCTTCGTCAACGAGCGCTCGCGACGGGTCGCGCAAGGTTGCAGCGTTCCGGGTCTCGTCTTGCATGTCGGTCCACCTTACACCGGCGGCCCTTGATTCTGCAATGCGCAGTGCCATGCCGACAGGTCACTGACACGTCACCTTGGCCAGCGCACAGTGGCGGCGGCACTCGCGAGCGGCGCTTCGCGCCCTTTCGGGCGCGCTGCTTGCTACGTGGGGGGCGTGTATCCCACCGACCCCTGGAGCAACCGCATGCGCACGTCACTTGAGCGCTTGACCGGTACGGTCATTGCCGCCGCAGCCACCCTGAAGTCTTTGGTTCTAGCGGGCTTCGCGTCCGTCATGATTGCGGGGGCCGCGCACGCGACGCTCGTCGACGTGACGTGGAGGGGAACTGCCACGGGCGTCGACAGGCTCGACATATTCGGGCTGGGGGCTGCGTCCGGGGGCAGTCCCGACAGCAGTTTTGCGGACGTCGCCTATACCGCCACCTATCGCTTTGATACCGACCTCGGCAATTTGGTCGGCGATGCGTTTTTCCAGGAACTCCGGGGCGGGACGTTCTTCCTGCCCAGCGTCTTCGCGTCGCCGGCGATCAGCGCCAGCATCGCCATCAACGGCTTCACGGTGAGCGCGCTCAGCGAGTTCCTTGGGTCGTATCGGCACCAGAGCGGCCTCGGGGTCGTCGATGCGATCACGACCGAAGTGAACAGCAAACCCAGTGTCGTCAGTCCCGGCGCCACCGATGTATTGTTCAACCGGGTTGTGCGTTCCGACGATACGTTGCCGCCACTGCCCTTGTCGTTGACCGATCCGTTCGAGCTGATCTTCGGCGCCAGCGAAACCGCCGATGGCTTTTTCCAGAAGTTCACCGACGCCGGCGATCCGGCATTCGCGAGTTCCGCGAGCCTGCGGCCAGCATCGATCACGATCGCGCCGTTCGTCGGGCCCCCGCCCCCACCCCCGCCAGGCGTGCCCGAACCGGCCGCGCTCGGGCTGGTCGGGCTGGGTCTGTTCGGTCTGGCACTGGCGCGCCGCCGCCGCTGAACGTGGGCGGCGCCCGCCCTTCTCACCGGCGCCGCTGAAACTCGCCGCGTCCTCCAGGCTGCCGCTGCTGAACCGCGCCACCTGCGGATAGGGGCACAGGGGCCGGCTGCGCGTATGCAAAGCGTCACAAGAGTGTGATCTGGTTGCGGCGACGGCTGTCGGCGATTGCGCAGCTAAGGGCCTTGCCTGTGCATGCGTCGATAGCCGCCGGGCGTTGTGCCCAGGTGGCGTCGCAGGGTGTTGCACAGATGCTGCTGGTTGGCGAAGCCGCAATCGTGTGCCACGTCGATCAAGTTGAGATTCGACGCCCGCAGCAATTGCGTTGCGCGATCGAGCCGCAAGCCAAGCACGAATTGATGCGGCGACTGGTGCCAGTGCTCGCTGAAGATCTGCGTAAGACGGTTGGCTGACAGGCCCGCTTCCCGGGCCAGGTCTGCGACCAGGATGCGCTCAGAAAGGTGCGCGAAGACGTAGTCGCGCAGGCTCGCCAGGACCTTGGGCGCGACCCGGTTCGATGCCCCGCCCAGGTTGGATGCCGTGCACGGGTCGCGCAATTGCCTCGCGAGCCGCACCAGAAGCAGCCGCCCAAGGCTGTCGGCGGCCTCGGCCTGCAGCATGCCCGCGCTGCCGAGCTCGGCTGCGAGTTGGTCGGTGAGTTGCCGTATGCCCGCAACCTGCACGTTGAAGACGGGCTGCTCCGTCTCGAAGCGAGCACCAAGGTCATCGGTGTCGTCAAGCGCAGCCGGGTGAAAGTAGATGTTGAGGTGTCGACTCGGCGAATTCTTGCGCCAGGCCACCGGTACACCGGCCGGCACGAGGAACATCGAGTAGCGCAGCGCTTCATAGCTTCGGTGTCGCTCGCCATCGACGCCGCCGCGCACGCTAGCCCGTGTCAGGTTCACGGACAGGCGTGATACGGGCAGTGCCGGAACCTGCAGGTCGTACGGCGGTGAGGCGTAGATCGCGGCACAGACGGCGCTTCGATCCCCTTCGCGCGTTAGCGCTTCGAGTTCCTTGCCGCCGGCCATTGCCAGCGCTTGCGCGTAGGCATCGACGCCGTGGCGCACCAGCGTGTGCACTTCGGGGTCCGCTTCGGGATTCATCGTCCGTCTCCTCGTCGAATGTTGCAAGAACCTGGGTGGATGACTGCAAAGCGCGGGCGACATTTGCAAGACACCTCCCGCACCGGCGTGCCTCAATGCCACCTGATCTGTCACGTGTTTTTGATGACACGGTGCGGCCTATGTGCATGTAGTCGCCGCGGCGGGCGTGAAATTTCATCGCCCCGTCGGGCGTGAACTGTCGCGCAAGCGCGGAACGGATCCGCGCCGGCGGGGCGTGATCCGGATCCCTATTCCCAACTGCTGGAGGTGACATGACTTACGAGAAGAGCAGACATCCATCCGCGCCTGCGCGTCGCTCCGAAGCGAACCGCTCCGATCGGCTTGCACAGCGCCTGCCTCGCGTGCGGGCTGTGGTCGCTGCGTCGATCGTGTTGTTCTGCGGCGCGGTTTCCGCGCAGGCAGACGATCGCGACCGCGACCATGGCATGCGCCCCGCGCAACTGCGCGACTTCATCGACCGGCAGGTTGGCGGCATCGACAAGCTGAAGGTTCCGGCGACGAATGCCGAGATCCCTGTGCCGCCTGGGAAGCCGGCCGAGCCGGATCGCTTCAAGACGACCGAAGCGAAGCGTTACCTCGGGAAGCTGCTCTTCCACGATCCGGTCCGGACGACGCGCATCAACATCAACGAAAACGTGCCGGTCAATCTCCCCGCGGGGACGGCGTTCGGCGGCACGGTGATGGGTTCCGATCTGAGGAGCGTTCCGGCCCTCGTCAATGCGACGAAACAGACCGGGTCGTGCGGTACCTGCCACTTCGGCGAGGCGGCGACCAAGGCCGGTCAGGTGCTCAACCTGCACGTCGGTGCCGAGGGCCGCGGCTACACCGACGCGAAGGGCAATTTCATCGTCCGCCGTCGCACCCAGGACATCCTCGTCCAGAAGCGCACCACGCCCATCTTCCCCGGCGACACGCTGGTCGATGCACTCCCGACGTTGACCGACATCGACACCATCCTGGGCCGGCGAGTGGTGACCACGCCGGCTGCTTTCCGCCACGAGCCGTTCCCGAGCGCGTTGCTGGCCACCGGCCGGCTCGACGAGCTGGACAGCGTGGGGCGCATGTCAATGTCCGTGATCGGTTTTGCCTTCAACAACCGCCTCCTCTTCGGCGGCTTCGCAGGGGAGCCGGAGACCACGATCGGCGCGCTCAACCCGTTCGACGACCCGGCGGGCGAAAACATCACGCTCCTGCTCCTTGACGCCCACCGCATGATTGGCGAGCAGTCGGCAGCGCTGATCGCGAACAGGCCTTTCGTGAAGCTGTTCCAGGATGCCTTCCCGAGGGAAGCCGCCGAGGCCGCTGCGACGAGTGACCCGACGAAGCTCGTGAACGACGTGACCGTGCTGCGCGCAACGGCGACCTTCCTGCGCACGGTGGTCACCCGCAACACGCCGTTCGACCGGTTCGTCGCCGGGGACGACCGCGCACTCACCGCCAGCCAGCGGCGCGGCGCTCGGCTCTTCTTCACCAAGGCCACCGAGGGCGGCGCAGGCTGCGTCGCCTGCCACAGCGGGCCGATGCTCAACAAGCAGGCCAATGACCCCGACGTCGCCGGGATCGGGCGCTTCGTCGAGGAGAACTTCATCAACATCGGCATCGGTGACCACCCGGTCCAGGCGCTGAACGCACTGGAGCGGGGCCGTCTGGACCCCAGAAGGCTGGGCCGCGACGGCTTCCCGTACCACGCCGAGGACACCGGGCGGCAAGAGATCACCGGCAACCCGGACCACGCCTTCAAGTTCCGCAGTTTGACCCTGCGTCAGCTGAAGGACGGGGGGAACTTCATGCACAACGCATCGTTCACCAAGGTGCGGGATGTGGTGGAGTACTTCAACGAAGGTGCGCCGCAGGATCCCACCGCCGGAGCAGCGCGCACCCTGGATGCCCGCTTCACGAATCCTCGCGGGCCTGGTTACCCCGCAGGCCTGGGCCTTTCGGCCAGACAAATCGACGATCTCACCGACTTCCTGGAGGACGGTCTGTACGACCCGGCGTTCCTGAAATTCGACCCGAGGTCCTCCACCGATGCCTTCCAGCCGCACGAACGCGACCTCACCTACTCGAGGTACCGACCGGACCTCGCCGCCCTGGGGGCCAGGGATGGTTTCATGCTCAGCGGTCTGGCCATCAACAACAACGACCCGCTGTCGCGGCGGGACCAGGGTCTCGAGTTCCTTGACGTGACCTCGCAGGCACACGTCGCGCTGATCGACCGCGACCGCGACGACGGCCGGCAAAGGGATGTGTACCGGATCACCAACAACAGCACGTCGATCATCGACACGCATCTCCTGATGGTGGCAAGGGGCCTTCCACGCGAGATCCAACTCGTCAATGGCAGCGGCAGGACGGAAGCCGGAGATCCGTATCTTCGTGTCTACCTGAAGGACGGCGTGATCATGCCGGGCAAGAGCATCGTCGTCTCGCTGGTGTTCAAGCGCGAACGCAGGGATCCTCGAGTGAACTACAGCCTCGGACTGTTGTCGGGGCAAGGCCAGCCCTGAGTTGCGGGCACTTCCCATGTTGCCTTCCGGCCCGCGCACGGGCTGGAAGGTGCAGACGTTGCAAGGGGCCATGGCGCGGGAGCGTGGCCCCGAGCAAGACCTGTGCTGCAAGGCCTGCCGGCCATCCTGCTGTGGGGCACGCTGGCGCGACGGCACCACGCACTTGGTGACGTCACCGCTGGAGTTCATGCAGCATGCAGCGGCTGGCCGTACTGGTACCCAGACCGAGGCTGCACCTGATCCGTTTGGTGTCCGCGTAACTTCGCTTCGCGAAGTGAGCGGACCCCCGCTGCGCGAACCACGGCGTGCTGGCACCCAACGCCGAGCTGCGCGCGATGGTGGTGCCGCAAGAGACCGTGGCGCCCGCCCAAGCAGCGCCGCCCGCCGAGTGCGAGGCGAACTGTGAGCACCGAGTGCACCGCCGCGGGCGGCTGCGCGGGAACAGCGCTGCGGCGGCCTGATCCGGGCAAACCCTATCGCTCAAGGCGATGATGCAAAACGTCACAAGCATGTGATGTCATTGCCCCGCCCGCAGCTCGGTGGCGCGTTGGAGCTTTGTCAGATGAGAACGACATGCATACCTTTGTTGTGTGCTTCGCTGGCCACGGCGTTTGTGGTTCTCCTGGCGGGCTGCGGCGGTGGCTCTTCAGCACCTGGCGCCGGGACTGAGGCGACCCACTCGGCCGGCCAGGTGGCGCCCGCCACCAGTGCGACCAAAGTCAGCTTCTTTGCCGCCAGCCGCTTTGCCGAGCAAGTCAGCTTTGGCCCCACGCCCGCGCTGGTGGCCGAGATTCAGGC
>JANNQO010000130.1:0-5386 GCA_031400795.1 Rubrivivax sp.
GATCTGGTTCACATCCATGAAGTCGGTGGCAGAGGTGCTGAGCGATCAGAACCGAGCGCTGCTCAAGGTCATCAGGGAGACCAACCCAGATTCCATGGCTGTGCTGGCCAAGACCACGGGGCGGCAACCTGGCAACCTGTCGCGCACGTTGAAGACGATGTCGCGCTACGGGCTGGTGGATCTCCAGCGCGACAAGACGCATGTCAGGCCGGTGGTGAAGGCGACTGGATTCCGAATCATGGCCGCCGCCTGAGGTTGTGCGTGGGCTGCGCCGCGTCCTAATCGAACGAGCCTCGATCGTTTTCTGTCTGACGGTAAAGTTGACGGTAAAGATGCAGCGTTTAGTTTCCTAGTTGTCCCGCACGACTGGTTGTAGCGACCTGAACCGCTGGCCCACAGCCCGGCCGGCATCGGGTAAACCCAATCCACCGGATGAATGATCACGGCCCGGCGCCGTCTGTTCGTCCAGCTAGCCGGCGCCTCCCCGCGTCCGCTTCCTCGCCTCGACCACGCCGCCCTCCGCGAGCCGTTGCTCGCCGCGCAGCAGATGGCGGATCGCCGCGCGGCGCGCACCTCGAGCGTCGCGTAGCTGGATCGCCTCGACGATGGCGTGGTGCTCGCCGCGCACCTGTTCCATCCACACCTCGCGGCGCGACTCGTTTGTCTTGGTGACGCGCATCGCGTCGAGCAAATACTGCTCGATGAAGGCGAGCAGCCGCACGAACTGCGGGTTGTGCGTCGCGGCGCCGATGGCGCGGTGGAAGGCAAAGTCCTCGGCCAGCCCGAGCTGGCCGGCGGCGGCGGCGGCGTCGATCGCCTTCAGTGCACGCTTCAATCCGGCCACCTCGGCGCGGGTGGCGCGTTGCGCCGCCAGTGCGGCCATCTCGCCCTCGAGCACACGGCGCAGCTCGACCACCTGCAACACCGCCTCCATCGACTCGAGCACCTTCGGGTCGAAGGGCAGCGGCTGATGCGACGGTGGCTCGGCGACGTACATGCCAGAGCCCTGCCGCGAGAGGAGCAAACCGCGCGAGCGCACCTGGTGAACGGCCTCGCGCACCACCGACCGCGAAACACCGTGGTCGCTGGCGAGCTGCGCTTCGGTCGGCAGCCGGTCGCCCGGGCGCAGGCGGCCGGACTCGATGCGCTCGGCGAGCAGCACGGCGAGCCGGTCCGAGAGCCGTTCGGCGCGGAGCAGCCCGGCAGGAGGAACACGGGCCATGATTGGTCAGGTTATCAGACAACTTTTTGCGGCGCATCAACGGGTAAGCACTGAGGCAGTCCCCTGGGCCGGGGCGTAACGTCGCCGCCGCATCACGGGCTGTCAACATCATGGACGTGAGCGCGTGAGTACCCTCCAGAGGCAGACCGATCCGATGGCCAGTGTTTCGATCGTGGCGGTGAAGAAGCGCTTCGGCGGCGTTGCCGTGCTGCATGGGGTCAGCATCGAGATCCCCGATGGCTCGTTCACGGTGCTCGTCGGTCCTTCGGGCTGCGGCAAGAGCACGCTGCTGCGCATGCTCGCGGGCCTGGAGAACATCAGCGAAGGCGAGATCCTGATCGGCGGCAAGGTGGTCAACCGCATGCCGCCGAAGGAGCGCGACATCGCGATGGTGTTCCAGAACTACGCGCTCTATCCGCACATGACGGTGCAGGCGAACATGGGCTTCTCGCTCAACCTCGCCGCCAGGCCGCAGGCCGAGATCGACCGGCGTGTCGGGCAGGCGGCCGAGATCCTGGGCCTGACGCCACTGCTCGAGCGATTCCCGCGCCAGCTCTCGGGCGGGCAGCGCCAGCGCGTGGCGATGGGCCGCGCGATCGTGCGTGACCCGCAGGTGTTCCTGTTCGACGAGCCGCTGTCCAACCTTGACGCGCAGTTGCGCGTGGCGATGCGGACCGAGATCAAGGAATTGCACCAGCGGCTGAAGACAACCTCGATCTACGTCACGCACGACCAGATCGAGGCGATGACCATGGCCGACCAGATCGTCGTGATGCGCGATGGGCGCGTCGAGCAGACCGGCAACCCGCTCGAGCTCTACGACCGGCCAGCGAATCGCTTCGTCGCCGGCTTCATCGGCTCACCGGCGATGAACTTCATCGCCGGCCGCCAGCGCGGCGCGGTGGTGCATGCCGCGGGCGGCGCGATGCTGGCGGTCGGTAGCGCGCCAGGCAGTGCAGCCGGCAGCGCCGAAGCGGCCAACGACGGCCGCGAGGTGATTTACGGCATTCGCCCAGAGCACCTGGAGCTGGCCAACGGCCAGGCCGCGGGTTTCGAGGCCGAGGTCGTCGTCATCGAGCCGACCGGCAGCGACACCCAACTCTTCGCACGCGTGGCCGGACAGCAGATCGTCGCGGTGTTCCGCGAGCGGCATGCGTTCCGGCCCGGCGAGCGCATCCAGCTCGTGCCGCGGGCCGAGTTCGCGCATCTTTTCGACGCGGGAAGCGGCGTCCGGCTGTAGCGCTTCCACCATCCCGACAAGCCAACAGGAGACAGACGATGAGCCATTCGCCATTTACCCGCCGCCGCGTCCTGCAGACCGGTGCGGCCGTTGCCGGCGCCAGCGCCGCCAACCTCGCGCTGTTCGCCCGGGCCTGGGCCCAGACTTCGCCGTTCCGCCCCGAGGCCGGCGCGAGCATCCAGCTGTTGCGCTGGAAGCGCTTTGTGCAGAGCGAGGAAGACAGCTTCATGGCGCTGGTCGACGCCTTCACCAAGGCCACCGGCGTAGCCGTGAAGGTGATCAACGAATCACTCGACGACGTGCAGCCCAAGGCCAGCGTGGCCGCCAACACCAACCAGGGCCCGGACATGTTCTGGGGCCTGTACTCGCTGCCGCACCTGTTCCCGAGCAAGTGCGTCGACGTGACCGACGTGGCCAACCACCTCGGCAGCAAGTACGGCGGCTGGGTGCCCACCGCCGAGACCTACGGCAAGAGCGGCGGCAAGTGGATTGCGATCCCCGTGGCCTACAACGGCAACGTCATCAACTACCGCCAGAGCATGATCGAGAAGGCCGGCTTCAAGGAGATCCCGAAGGACACCGCCGGCTTCCTGGAACTGATGAAGGCGCTGAAGGCCAAGTCGGTGCCCGGCGGCTTCGCCCTGGGCCGCGCGTCGGGCGACGGCAACGCGTGGGTGCACTGGGCGTTGTGGTCGCACGGCGGCAACCTGGTCGACAAGGACGACAAGGTGGTCATCAACTCGCCCGAGACGGTGAAGGCGCTCGAGTACGTGAAGGCGCTGTCCGAGACCTTCGTCAGCGGCACCGCGAGCTGGAACGACGCCTTCAACAACAAGGCCTTCCTCGAGAGCCAGGTCTCGCTGACCAACAACGGGGTCTCGATCTACGCCGCCGCCAAGGCCGGCGCCGCCAAGGGCGACGCCAAGGCCAAGGAGGTGATGGACGACATGAACCACGCGCTGTGGCCGATCGGGCCGGCGGGCAAACCCACCGAGTTCCACATCGCCTACCCGCTGATGATCATGACCTATTCGAAAGTGCCGAACGCGTGCAAGGCCTTCATGGCCTTCATGCTGGATGCGGCGCAGTTCGACAAGTGGCTGATCGATTCGGTGGCCTACCTGACGCACCCGCTCAACGCCTACGACAACAACCCGGTCTGGCGGACCGACCCGAAGCTCTCGCTCGTACGCGATGTCGCCAAGCGCACCCTCACCGCGGGTGGCCTCGGCTCGGTGGGCGAGAAGGCGGCCTCGGCGCTGGCCGATTTCGTCGTGCTCGACATGATGGCGTCAGTGGCAACGCTCCGTTCGTCGATTCCGGAGGCGATCGCGATCGCCGAGCGCCAGGCGCGGCGCATCTACCGGTAGCGGCCACTGCGCATGACGGAGCAGCAGGTGTTCGGTGCCCTCGGATCGAACCGCAACTTCCTCGGCATGCTGTTCATGCTGCCGGCGGCGGCGATCCTGCTGCTGTTTCTGGTCTACCCGCTCGGCCTGGGCTTCTGTCTATCGTTCACCTTTGCGCGAATCGGCCGGCCGGGGGTCTTTGTCGGGCTCGAGAACTACGTGTGGATCATCGGCGACTCGAAGTTCCAGACGGCGGTCTTCTTCACCGTCTTCTACACCTTCGTCGCGAGCGTCTTCAAGTTTGCGGTCGGCTTGTACCTGGCGCTGCTGCTGAACCATCACCTGCCGTTCAAGGCGATGATCCGCGCGATCGTGTTGATCCCGTTCATCGTGCCAACGGTGCTCTCGGCGATCGCGTTCTGGTGGATCTTCGACCCGCAGTTCTCGATCGTCAGCTGGACGCTGCGCCAGGCCGGCCTTATCGAGGGCAACGTCGACTTCCTCGGCGACGCCTGGAACGCACGCTACAGCGTGATCTTCGCCAACGTCTGGCGCGGCGTTCCCTTCATCGCGATCACGCTGCTGGCCGGCCTGCAGACGGTGCCGGCGTCGCTCTACGAAGCGGCCACGCTCGACGGGGCGAGCCGCTGGCAGATGTTCGTGAAGATCACCTACCCGCTGCTGACCCCGATCATCGCGGTGGTGATGACCTTCTCGGTGCTGTTCACCTTCACCGACTTCCAGCTCATCAAGGTGCTGACCAACGGCGGCCCGGCCGGCGCCACCGAGTTGATGGCCACGATGAGCTACAACACCGCGATCCTCGGCGGCCGCATCGGCGAAGGCGCGGCGATCTCCACCGCGATGGTGCCCTTCCTGCTCGGCGCGATCATGGTCTCGTGGTTCGGGCTACAGCGGCGCAAGTGGCAGCAGGGGGGCAGCGATGAGTAGCCAGACGAGTGGCCTCGCCGACGACCACTCGGAGGGCATGAGCTACCTCTCGACGCTGCCGCAGCGCCTGGTCACGATCTACCTGCCGCTCTCGATCATCGTGGTGGTGCTGCTGTTCCCGTTCTACTGGATGGTGATCACCGCGATCAAACCCAAGGAGCACCTGCTTGCCCTGGACACCCACAACCCCTACTGGACCTGGCAGCCGACCTTCGAGCACATCAGCGACCTGCTGTTCAAGACCGACTACCCGCAGTGGCTGTGGAACACGATGTTCGTCTCGGTGTCGGCCACGCTGCTGTCGCTGGTCGCCAGCGTCTTCGCGGCGTACGCGATCACGCGCATCCGCTACCGCGGTGCGCAATGGGTCGGTGGCGCGATCTTCCTCGCTTACCTCGTGCCGCCGTCGATCCTGTTCATCCCGCTGTCCACGGTCGTCTACCAGTACGGCCTGTTCGACACGCCGTTCGCGCTGATCCTCACCTATCCGACGATCCTGATCCCGTTCTCGACCTGGCTTTTGATGGGCTACTTCAAGACCATTCCGTACGAGCTGGAGGAATGTGCGCTGGTCGACGGCGCGAGCCGCTGGCAGATCCTGACAAAGATCGTGCTGCCGCTGGC
>JANNQO010000131.1:0-7605 GCA_031400795.1 Rubrivivax sp.
AACGGATTTTCTCCCGGTGCTCGATTCACCATCTGCGCATGCAGCTGGAAGATCGATTGACGCCACAGGCCTGGCGCGAAGACAACGCCGCCATCTACCTGGTGGTCGCGCGCCCCGACGGCCCTGCAAGAGGATCGGCCCTTGGCGGCATCACACACTGATCGACCGCTTCGTCCCGCGGCGGGCGCCTACCGTGGCCGCATCCTGGACGAAGCCTTGCAGGCGCTCGCACCCCTCGGCGAACTGCCGCGAGCGCTGGACTTCGGGTCGGGCGATGGTTTCTTCGCGCTCGAACTGGCGCGCCAGGCACGCATCGGCCACATCACTCCTGTGGACGTGGTGCAGCGCGAGCACAGCTGGGTGCAACCCGAGCTTTATGCGGGCGACCGCTTGCCCTTCGAGGACCGCAGCTTCGATCTGGTGTACGCGATGGACGTGCTGCACCACTGTCCGGATCCGCCCGCCGCGCTGGCGGACATGGCCCGGTGCACCGCGCGCTACCTGATGTTGAAGGATCACAACCAGCGCGGATGGTTGGGCGCGTGGACGCTGGCCGTGCTCGATGAGCTGGGCAATCGGCGCTTCGGCATTCCGTCGCCGTATCGCTACCAGCATGATTGGTCGTGGGTGCGATGGTTGGAATCGCAAGGCTTCGCGCGGCGCCATTGGCGCCACCCGATGCTCTGCCATCGCGGGCCCTTGGCGGTGACGAATCGACTTCAGTTCTTCGGGCTGTGGGAGCGCACGCATGCTTGAGCCTTCGGGCTTGCCGTCGGTGGCGTGGCGGCACGCGCTGGTCGGCTCGTTCTGTGCCGCGTTGAATGTCGCCATCGTGCATGTCGGTGACCAGGTGCTCGGGTGGCCGTACCTGCTGGCCGCGATGATGACCTGCTTCATCACCATTCCGCTGAGCTACCTGCTGCACCGGCGCCACAGCTTTCGCGTTGGCACGCAGGCCGACCTGGCCGAGTTCCTGCGCTTCATCGCACAACAGTTGCTGCAGTTCAGCGCTGGATTGCTTTTGCTGGCGATTGGTGTGGAGGCGCTCGGCCTGACCCCCACGCTGGCGATGGCAGGCACCGTCGTGACGCTGTGGTTGGTCTCGATGGCCGTGCAATGGCGCTGGGTATTCCGCCTGCCGTGGCCACGCGGTCGGTGAGCGTGGTGCCGGCGCCGCTGCGGCTGTTGCAGGTCAGCGCGTTCTTTCCGGCCCATGGCGGTGGCATCGAGGTGGTGGCGGGCGCGCTGGCCGAGGGCCTCGCTGCGCGCGGAGTGCATGTGTATTGGATGGCCGGTGGCGAGCCCGGCGATCTGCCGGTGCCTACCGAGGGCTCGGGGCTGACGGCTGAGCACGCGAGATCCATCGACTTTCTGGAGCGGCGCCTGGGGCTGCCGATGCCGCTGTGGGGTCTGGCGGGGCTGCTGCGTCTGTGGCGCGCCGTCAAGCATTGCGATCTCGTCCACGTGCATGACTACCTCTACCAGCCCACGCTGCTGGCCATGTGCTTCGCGGTGCTGCGCGGCAAACCCTGGTTGGTGACGCAGCATGTGGGCGACATCGCTTTCCGCTCCGCCGGCGCGCGCCAACTGCTGCGCGCCCTGAACGGCACGCTTGGCCGCTTGGTGCTGAGCTTCGCGGATCAGGTCGCCTTTGTCGGTCGCCCGGTGCAGGAGTACTTCCTGCGATTCACCCGATTCAAATCCCCGCCGATGCTGGTGCCCAACGGGGTTGACCATCGGTTGTTCCAGCCCAATCCACGCCGGAAGACAGAGGCCGAGGTCGAGCTTCTGTTCGTCGGCCGCTTTGTCGAAAAGAAAGGCGTCGTCGCGCTGCGGGCGTGCATGGAGCTGCCCGGCGCACGCTGGACGCTCGTCGGTTGGGGTCCTGAGCCGCCATGCGACGCAGCGAACGAACGAATCCGCTTGCCCGGCCGGCTGCCACCAAGCGAGGTGGCGAAGCACTATCAGGCCGCCGATCTGCTCGTGCTGCCGAGTACCGGCGAGGGCTTTCCGCTGGTGGTGCAGGAAGCGTTGGCTTGCGGCACACCGGTGCTGGTGAGCCGCGAGGTCGCCGAAGCATTTCCGAGTCTCGACAAGGACTGCGTGTTCTCCGTCGAGCTGCGCGGCGTTGACGCCAGCGCTGCGTTGCGGCAAGCGTTGAACGATTTGATCGCCGACCCGGGCCGATTGGCGCGCGCTCGGGCCGCCGCCGTCAGGCTGTCCGAACAATGGTCGTGGGATCGCTGCGCCGACACCTACCTCGGCCTCTACGATCGCCTGCTCCATCGCGGACCGAATCCTTCCAACCCCTGAACCATGCAGCCCCCATCGCTGTCGGCGATCGCGAGCATCGCCGCCATCGCCGCCCCCACCCTGCTCGCTTACAACGTCGCCCCGTCGTCGACGTTCCTGAACCAGGCCTTGTCGTTCGGCCTGTGGGGGGGGTTCGTGATGGCCTGCGCTTGGACACAAGGCGCGGCGCCAGTGGCTTGGAGGGCAGTGGCGCCGGTATGGGCGGCACTCGCACTGCTGGGGCTCGCTGCCCTTTGGTCCTGGGGGCCGGGCAGCTTGCCGACCAGCCTCGGCTTGTCGGCGCTGGCCACGCTGGTGGCCGCCGCGCTGGTATTGCATGCCGGCGCGCGAGCCGCTTGCGGTGATCGCGGCGAGTCGCTCTTCGCCTGCTATTGCGCGGCCTGGCTGGTGGCCGCCGTGCTCAGCGCGGGGGCGGGCATCGTGCAGGTGTTCGCGCCGGGCTGGAGCGACGGCACGTGGATCGCACACTCGAGCCTGTTTGGCCGCGCGGTGGGCAACCTGCGCCAGCCGAATCACCTTTCCAGCATCCTGTTGTGGGGTGCGGTGGCGCTGGTGGCGCTGTTGGAGCTGCGCCGCATCACGCTGCGCTGGGCCGCGCCAGGGGGGGCGCTGCTGGTCTTCGCAGTGGTGTTGAGCGCCTCGCGCACCGGCCTCATGAGCGTGCTGCTGCTCGCGCTGTGGGCGCTGCTTGATCGACGGCTGCTGCGCCCCACGCGCTGGCTGTTGCTGGCCGCGCCAGGGGTGTATTTCCTGGCCTGGCAGGCGATGTCGCTGTGGGGCCAGATGGGTGAGGCCGGCGAGCACCGCTTCGGCGGCCAGGAGCGTCTGGCCGAGACCGACATCTCGGGCTCGCGCTTCGGCATCTGGGCCAATGCGCTGGCGCTGGTGCGGCTGCATCCGTGGACGGGCGTGGGCTTCGGCGAGTTCAACTTCGCCTGGTCGCTGACACCGTTTCCAACGCGGCCGACAGCGTTCTTCGATCACACGCACAACCTGCCGCTTCAGTTGCTGGTCGAGTTGGGCTTGCCGCTGGCCAGCCTCGTGCTGGCGCTGCTGCTGTGGGCGCTGGCGCGCGTTGCGCTGGCGGTGTGGCGCGGCGGCGCCGAAGCCGGCCCCGACCTGCTGCGCCGCTGTGCGCTGGTGATGCTGCTGATGATCGGGCTGCACAGCCTGCTCGAGTACCCGCTGTGGTACGCCTATTTCCTGCTGCCCGCGGCCTGGGTCTGGGGCTTCGCGCTGTCAGCCCGAGCCGCGCCGCCGGCGGCACCGCGCGAAGTGGTCTCGCCGGCCGGCCTGGTGGCCGGCGCGCTGCTGATCGCCGGCGCCGTGCTGGCGCTGTACGACTACCGGCGCGTCACGATCATCTTCGCCGCACCCGCCGGTGCGCCGCCGCTCGAGCAGCGCATCGCCGCGGGCCAACGCAGCTGGTTCTTCGCCCACCATGCCGACTACGCCGCGGCGACCAGCACGATGCCCGGCAAATCGAACGTGCTGGAGCCGTTTCGCCGCTCGACGCACTACCTGCTCGATACGCGCCTGGTCACGGCCTGGGCCGAAGCGCTGGAAGGCAGCGGACGTTTCGATCTGGCCCTGCACCTGGTGCAGCGGCTGCGCGAGTTTCGAAACCCGCAGTCCGAGGAGTTTTTCCAGGCCTGCGACAAAGGCGGGGCAGCGCGGCCCTTCCAATGCGAGGCGCCGTCGCGGGTGGTCGATTGGCGCGAGTTCGAGGAGTTGGCGCGGTAGGTGCGCGGCACTGGGGACCCGCTTCGGCAAACCATGGGTAGACTCGCAATATGAGCGTCCTATCTGGAACCGTGGTAGCGGGCAAGATCGTCGTGAATGGCCGTGCGCCGGCCGACGGCACTGCCGTGTACGTGGTCGCGCCCGAGCCTGACGTGGAAGTTCTTCTCGCAGTAGATGAGCTTGCAGAGCTGGAAGCCGGCATTCAAGAAGCCGAACGCGGCGAGACCATCGCAGAGGAGGAGTTAATCGCTCGGCTGCGGCGTTTCGGTTGACCGTGACGCTTCAGATCCGCGTCACCCGGCGCGCGGCGCGCGAGATCGAACGAGTCGCCCAGTGGTGGTCGGTGAACAGAACAGCCGCACCTGGGGCCGTGCGCACCGACTTGAAAGCCACATTCGACGTACTGCGCGAACAGCCTGGGATTGGAGTCAGGGTCGAAGACGCGCGCTTCCCGGAAACCCGCCGAATCCATCTCGATCGGATCCAGTACTGGGTGTACTACCGTGTACGAGGAGGCCAGCTCGAAGTGCTTTCGGTTTGGCATTCGAGTAGAGGCAGCACCCCGTTGGTTTGAGCGGCCCGGGCTACCCGTTCGAATCGCCTGGGGCTTTCCAATCCCCCGACTTGCCGCCGCTCTTCTCCAGCACGCGGATGCCTTCCATGACCATGCCGCGGTCGGCGGACTTGCACATGTCGTAGACGGTCAAGAGGCCGATCTGCACGGCGGTGAGCGCTTCCATCTCCACGCCGGTGCGGCCGATGGTTTCGACCTGCGCGGTGCAGCGCACGCAACTCGCCGCCGCGTCGAGTTCGAAATCCACCACGACGCGCGTGATCGGCAGCGGGTGGCACAGCGGCACCAGTTCGGCGGTGCGCTTGGCGCCCTGGATCGCGGCGATGCGCGCCACCGCGATGACGTCGCCCTTCTTCGCTTCGCCGCGCTCGATCAGCGCGAAAGTGGCCGGCTGCATGCGGATGCTGCCGGTGGCTCTTGCCACGCGGTGCGTGGCGTCCTTGCCCGCCACATCGACCATGTGCGCCTGGCCGTGGGCGTCGAAATGTGTGAACGGGGAGGGCATGACGGAAACCTGCGGGCAACAGTGGGGGTAAGCCGCGGTGTCATGATATCGGGCGATGTTTGCCGTCTCTCCCGCGCTGCGGCGCACCGGTGCTGCCCTGGTCTCGGCAGCGCTGCTTCTCACGCACCCCCTGTTGCAGGCCCAGGTGCGCCTGCCCGCGCTGGGCGAAACCGCCGCTGAAGACTTCAGCGCCGGCACCGAGCGCAAGCTCGGCGAGCAGATCATGCGCGACGTTTGGCGTGACCCGGACTTTCTCGACGACCCGGTGCTGGTGGACTACCTGCTGTCGCTGTGGCGGCCGATCGTGGCGGCGGCGCGTGCGCGCGGCGACATCGAAGGCGATGTGGACACGCAGTTCGCGTGGGACGCCTTTCTCGTGCGCGACAAGGCGGTGAACGCCTTCGCGCTGCCCGGCGGCTGGGTCGGGGTGCACCTGGGGCTGATCGCCATCACCTCATCGCGCGACGAACTGGCCTCGGTGCTGGCCCACGAGCTGGCGCATGTCACGCAGCGCCACATCGCGCGCAGCATCGTCAACTCGCAACGCGCCTCGCTGATCGGCCTGGCCGGCGCCATCCTGGCGGTGCTGGCGGCCAGCCGCAGCAACAACGCCGATGCCGTGCAGGCGGCGATGATCGGCGGCCAGGCAGCGGCCATCCAGGGCCAGCTTAACTTTTCACGTGACATGGAGCGCGAGGCCGACCGCATCGGCCACCTGCTGATGCGCGACGCCGGTTACGCCCCGGTGGGCATGGCCGCGATGTTCGAGAAGCTCGACAACGCGAACCGCTTGAACGACAGCGGCGCCTATCCCTACCTGCGCAGCCACCCGCTGACCACCGACCGCATCGCCGAGGCGCGCTCGCGCACGATGATGGCGCCCGCCACGGCCACCCCCTCGCCGCTGACGCATGTGCTGATGCAGACGCGCGCCAAGGTGATGATGGATGCGAACACGCAGACGCTGCGCCGCTTCCAGGAGCCGCTGGCCGGCCCGGCCTCCGCGGCGGTGCGCGAGCGGCTCGGGCAGCTGTATGCCGGGGCGCTGGCGTCGTCGCTGCTGCGCGACCATGCGCTGGCCGAGACCGCCACGCGCGAGGCGTTGGCGCTGGTGGCCGCTGCCACGCCGCGCGATGCGCAGGCCGAACGTTATGTGCACTTGTTGCAAGCCCAGGTGAGTCTGGCGCGCGCCGATCCGGCCGGCGCGTTGCAGGCACTCAACGCCCTGGCGCCCGGAACCCCGCTGCGCGCGCCGATGTTGATACGTGCCGAAGCCGCGCTGGCCGCGCAGCGCCTGCGCCTGGCCGCCGCCCCCGACGAACTGCGCCAGAGCACCGAGGCGCTGCAGACCTGGCTGGCCGACCACGGCCGCGACGCGCGCGCCTGGGAGCTGCTGTCGGCCACCTCGGAGGCGATCGGCCTGCGCCTGCGCTCGCTGCGCGCGCATGCCGAAGCGCGTGCCGCCGACGGCGACCTGAACGGCGCCATCGACCGCTTCCGCGCCGCGCAGGCCGCCGCACGCTCGGCCAGCGTCGGGCAGGACTTCATCGAGGCCTCGATCATCGACTCGCGCCTGCGTGACCTGATGGGCCAGCGCCGCCAGATCGCGCTGGAGATGCGCGGCAACCGCCGCGGCGATCGGCCGGAGCGGCCCGAGGGCGAGCCTCCGACGCCGCAGTAGCGACCACCTAAACTGATTGCCCACCGACCGGCGGGGACAACGGATGAGCAGGGTGGGGGTCACGATTCGAGTTGCCGCCTGGCTGTTGCTGGCCGGCACCGCCCAGGCGGCGCGCATCACCGCGGTGGCGCCGGCTGGCGAAGTGCCCGAGGTGCGGCAGATCAGCGTGCGCTTCGACGAAGCGGTGGTCGCCGCCGGTGACCCACGATTGCCACCACCGATGACGCTGACATGCAGCGGCGGCAGCCCGGCCGGCGACGCACGCTGGCTGAACGCCCAGCACTGGGTGTTCGACCTGCGCGAGCCGCTCGCCGCCGGCAACCGCTGCCGCTTGCAGGTGGCCGCCGGCTGGAAACCGTTGACCGGCACGATCGAAGGCCCGACCGAACACCGCTTCTCGACCGGCGCGCCGTCGCCGGCCCGCATCGACCCGTACCCGGGTTCAACGATCGAAGAAGACCAGCATTTCCTGCTGCGACTGAACGGCGCGGTTGATTTGGCAAGCGTGACCAGGAACGCCTGGTGCGAGGTGGAAGGGCTGGGCGAACGCATCGCCGTGCAGGTGGTGCAAGGCGCGCCGCGCGAGGCGCTGTTGCGCGAGCGCCGCCTCCAGTCGCCGCATGAGCCCGCCGGGCCGCCCCAAGGGCGAATTCCGGAAGGCGCAGCCCGAAAGTACAACAGTGAGCGCTGGCTGCTGCTCGGCTGCGCGCGCCCGTTCGCGGCCGAGGCCGGCGTTCGCCTGGTGTGGGGCCCGGGCATCGCATCGGCGCAGCAGCCGGCGCTGGTCAC
>JANNQO010000132.1:0-26470 GCA_031400795.1 Rubrivivax sp.
TGCTGATCCTGCTGGACCCACCGGGCGGCGTGGTGCGCAAACGAGCGGCGATTCCGGAGTGCGCGGCCAGCGCGCCCGATGCGAAGGGCTGCGTCGGCGGCCTGGCCACGGTGATCGCGCCCGCGGCTTCGAAGTAAGGGAGCCGAATTCGAGTCGGCGCGGTTCCGACTCAGCGCGCTTCGAGAAAATCGCAGGTCAGGTGGGCCAGCGAGCGCACGCCCAACAGCAGCGCGCGCTCGTCGACGTGAAAGCGCGGTGAATGGTTCGCCGGTGCCTGCCGGGGGTCGACCTCGGGCCGCGTGGCGCCGACGAAGAAGAACAACCCCGGCACGAGCCGCTGGAAGTACGAGAAGTCTTCCGAGCCGGTGACCTTGGGCACCAACTGCAGCTTCTCGGCGCCGGCCACGCGCGCCAGCGTGGGCAGCATCGCCGCGGTGAGTGCCGGGTCGTTCACCGTCACCGGGTAGTTCTTGGTGATGCACACGGTGCAGCCGGCACGCGAGCCGCGCGACACCGCTTCGGCCAAGGTGGTGACGCGCTCGTGCACTTCGTCGCGCATGTCTTCGTCGAAGGTGCGGATGGTGCCGCGCATCTCCACGCTGTCGGGGATGATGTTCTCGCGCACGCCGCCCTTGATCATGCCCACCGTGACGACGGCCGGCTCGCGCGTGATGTCCAGACCGCGGCTGACCACGGTCTGCAAGCCCAGCACCACCTGCGCCGAGGTGACGATCGGGTCCACTCCCAGCCACGGCGCCGCGCCATGCGTCTGCTTGCCGTGCACGGTGATGCTGAAGCGGTCGGAACTGGCCATCGCCGGCCCCGGGCGATAGCCGAGGAATCCGACGTTCTGGCGCGAAGTCACGTGCAGGCCGAAGATCGCCTGCGGCACCGGGTCGTGCAGCGCGCCCTCGGCGATCATCATCTTCGCGCCGCCCTCTTCGCCGTCGGGTGGCATCTCTTCCGCGGGCTGGAAGATGAACTTGACGCTGCCGTGCAAGCGCTCGCGGAGGCCGGCCAGCACCTCGGCCACGCCCATCAGGATGGCGGTGTGGCAGTCGTGGCCGCAGGCGTGCATCGTGCCGACCGGCTCGCCGTTCCACGTCGTGCGAAGCTTCGAAGCGAAGGGCACGTCGACTTCCTCGACCACCGGCAGCGCATCCATGTCGGCGCGCAGCGCCACCACGGGGCCGGGCAATCCGCCCTTCAGCAGGCCGATCACGCCGGTGTGTGCGACGCCGGTGCGCACACTGTCGAAACCCAGGCCGCGCAGATGCTCGGCGACGAGGGCGGCGGTGCGCGTCTCGCGGTTGCCGAGTTCGGGGTGCGCGTGGATGTCGCGCCGCCAGGCGATGACGCGGGATTCGACGGCTGCCGCGGCGGCGTCGATGCGAGGAGCCAGTTGGCTGGCTTGCACGGTGCTGGGGATGCTCACTGGACGACCCTTCGCGCTGCGCGCTCCGGGATGAGCGCTTTGGAGCGGCCATGCGCGCTCATGTGCGGGCACGCTGGCACAGGGATTGTCGGTCACCCCATTGGGCGGCTGCAGTGCTGTGCCCGTTCGCGCCGCTGCCGTTCACCTCGTCGACGTGCAGATCGTCGACCGCGCAGGCCACGACGTGGGCGCAAGAGCGATGCCGAAGCCACCGCCTTCTGCTTCACCGCGCTGTCCCATCCGTACGCCGTTCGAACGCGCGACTTCACAGCCCGCGCAGATCGTGCAGGTGCGCTACGACAGCCATGCGAATCTCGTCGCCAGCGGTGTCTTCGGGGCGCGGGTGCCGGATCCGTTTCCCGGGTACGTTGCTGATCCGCGGCCTCGACGAGCACAGCGGGCGGGGCAGGCGTTCGCGAAGAAACACATGCCTTCACCCGAAAATCAACGACTTGGAAGTCTTGTTTCTTGAGAGACGCTCGCTGGCAACAATGGCCGGCCGTATCTATGCCGCCAGTGCGTAACCGCCATTGTTCTTGAACACCTCTTCCCACCCGAGGCAGGCCAGCGCGACGGTGCGCGGCACGGGCTTGGAGCCGCTGCGGTAGTAGGCGAGCATGCGACGGGACACGCCCAGCGCTACCGCCGCCGTGTCGAGGGTCAGGTCGTTCCTGGCCATCCAATTCCAGATGAATTCATGCGATACGCTGCCGGCCTGCTCAACGGCACGTGCGCGCAGGTTGTCGGCTGCTAACTCCAGGTCGTCGTCGTTCGCCCAGATCACTGAGGCGCCGTGGTCACCGACCTTGGCCGACCTGAACACCTTGGGATCCTTCAGCCTATGCAGCGTAGGGTGCTGCATGATCGTGTCTACCAGACTGACTTCGAATTGCTCGCCATCCGCATAGCGCAGCAGCAAGCTGGCGGTCGGCGTTGTCTTGACGCTGGACAGAGTGAATTGCTTTGGCCTCATGGATTCAGTTCCTTCCACTTCGTGGCCAGCAGAGCCACATTCTGGCTGGCCCAAGCCAGCGCTTCCTTGGAAGTGCGGCGGGTTGTGGTCGCCGGCGTACATGGTGAGCTTGGACTTCGGGAGGCGAATCAGCGTTGACATGCGGCATTGTAGTGCAATGGTTGCACCAACGACGGGGGTCGATTGACGTCCGTCGCCCCAAGCCCATCGCCTTTCAACTTCCCCACCTCACTCCCGATACGACCCATCCACCCGATCTACCAACCGCCGCATCGCGTCGAACGCCGCCTGCCCCGAGCCCTTGTCCTCGGTGAGGTGCAGCGAATCGCGCACACACGCTTGCAGCACCGGCACGGCAATTGGCCGCGCACGCCCAATGCTCAATGTCGCCAGTTGCACCTCGCAAGCCCGGTGCAGCGTCCACAGCAGCGCGAAGGTCGAAGCCACCGTGCGCCCCACCACCACCGGGCCGTGGTTGCGCAGCAGCAGCACCGGCTTCTCCCCGGCACTGGCCACGATGCGCTGGCCTTCGTCGAGGTGCACGGTGATGCCCTCGAACTCGTGGTACGCCACCTTGCCCCACAACTGCGCGGCGTAGAAGTTCGTGTATTGGAGGCCCTCGTCGGCGCAGCACACCGCCATCGTCGCGGTGGTGTGGATGTGCATCACACAATGTGCGCCGGGAATGCCGTCGTGGATCGCGCTGTGAAAGGTGAAGCCGGCCGGGTTGATCGGCCACTCGCTGCTGCCCACGATGTTGCCGCGCAGGTCCACCTTCACGAGGTTCGACGCACGCACTTCCGTGTAGTGCAGGCCGAACGGGTTGATCAGGAAGTGGCCGGCCTCGCCGGGCACGCGCAGCGAGAGGTGGTTGTAGATCAGCTCGGCCCAGCCGAGCAGGTGCACGATGCGGTAGGCAGCGGCGAGTTCAACGCGGGTGGCCCACTCTTCGGGGGTGCAGTTCGGCAGCATCGGTTCAGGCCTTCGCGAACAGGGGGTGGATCGTGCTCAGCTTGGCGTCGAAGACCTCGTGGCCTTCGTCGACCTGCACCGTCATGCCGATGTGCCGGCTCTGATACAGCGGGGCCAGATGGGCCTTCGCTGCCGCCGCCACCGCGTTGCCCACGGCCTGCTGCACCGCCGCGCTGCGGCCTCGCGCCATGCGCACGTTGAGGTAGATGAACAGGTAGTCGCGCGTGCCGTCGGCCACTGCGCTGTGCGCCGCAGGAAACGCCAGCACGCGCGTGCCGCCGGTGGGGAAGACCTGCGCACCGGCTTCGTCCTGCACCGACAGCATCGCGTCGCAGAGGGTGCGGCAAAGCCGGCCCACGTCGATGGCATCGTCGAGTTCGCGCGTGTAGAGCATCACCAGGTGCGGCATGGTTAACGTTCCAGTGGAGTGACCGGAAAGATCGCATTGATCTGCCCCGTGCCGCTGCTGCCGAAGTAGGGCGTGACAATCTCCACCGGCGCGCTGTAGGCGTCCCAGCCGAGCGCGCCGAGCAGCATCGCGGTGTCGTGCATGTCGCCTTCGCCCCAGCATTTCTCGGCGTACATCGGCAGCATGCCGATGAAGGTCTTCCAGTCGCCCTGTTCCCACAACTGCAGCACGCGCCGGTCGACCTGTTCGAGGAAGGGGTCGTAGACCTTGTGCATGAACTCCGGCGCGCGGCCGTTGTCGGCGAAGTGGTGCGACAGGCTGCCGCTGGCGAAGATCGCCACCTTGCCGCTGTGCTGCTCTTCGATGGCGCGGCGCACCGCCAGGCCGAAGCGCGCGCTCTCGTGCAGGTCGTGCCAATCGCACCAGCCGCTGATGCAGATCACGCGGTAGTGATCGTCGGCATTCATGTAGCGCAGCGGCACCAGCGTGCCGTATTGCAGCTCGAGCGTGGTGTCGCTGTGCGCCCGGCTCTTCACACCCATCGAATTGGCCATCTCGCCGATGGCGTGGCCCAGCTCCGGATTGCCACGATAGGCATAGGGCAGGTTCTTGATGAAGTGCGGCAGTTCGTTGCTGGTGTAGGTGCCGGCAAAGCGCGGCGCGCAGTTGATGTGGTACTCGCTGTTGACTTGCCAGTGCACGTCGAAGACGACCAGCGTGTCGACGCCCAGGGCACGGCAGCGCCGGTCGATTTCACGATGGCCTGCGATGGCAGCGTCGCGGCAGCCTTTGTTCGGGCCGTCGAACTCGCTCAGGTACATCGAGGGCACGTGGGTGATCTTGGCGGCGAGGGCGAGGGTGCCCATCGAACGGCTCCTGGTTTCTGGCACCCCGAAGGATAGGTCCGCGGGCAACAGCTGTGCTGAAATCGCTGTCGGGCGCTGCCGGGCGGCGGCAGCCGCCGCGGGTGCCGCGCGTCGGGAAGAAACGGCTCAGTTCTTCATCACCGTCAGCGTGCCGGCCGCGCTTCCCGAGATACCGGTGGCGGTGATCGTCACCACGGTGTCCCGCTTGACCCTGTCGGTCCTGACCACGAAGGCAGCGCTGTTCGCGCCGGCCGGCACCTGCAGCGTGGCCGGCACCGAGGCGACGCTCGGCGCGCTGCTGGCCAGCGTCAGTGTCAGCGGGTTCGGCAGCGGCACCGGGAAGGCCAGGTACACGGTCGCACCCACCGACTTGCCGCCCTTCACCGTGGTGCGGCTGAAGTTCACCGAGACCGGAGCCGGCGGCGGCGGCGGCGCCGACGGGTTGGCGGTGATGGTGATCGGCGAGGACGTTGCGGTGCCGCCGACGTTGTCGGTGACCTTCAGCGTCGCGCTGAAGGTGCCCGCCGCGTAGACGTGCGTCGGGTTGGACTCGAAGGAGCCGACGCCGTCACCGAAGATCCAGCTGTAGCCCACGATGGCGCCCGTCGAGCCGGCCGAACTGAAGGTCACGCTGAGCGGTTCAGGGCCGAGCACGCGGCTGGCCGTGGCCACCGCGGTCGGCAGCGGCGTGCCTCCTCCATCCTGCCGGTAGTGCAGCAGCGCGCGCGGGCCGTCGCCGACGACGAACACCGTGCCGTCGGTGCCGAGCTTGATGCCGCGGCCGCGCATCGGGATCTGCGCCTGCGTGCTCCACGCCAAGGTGCCGTCGGCGGCGTACTTCTCGGTGGTCGCGCCGAGATAGGTGGTGATGTTGCCCCCGGTGGTGGAGAGCCAGCCCGCCTCGCCGGTCACGTACACCGCGTCGTCGGGCCCGATGACCAGCGCGTTCGGCACCTCGTCGGGCGAAGGCCGCTTGTCGAGCAGGCGAGACCACAGCAGGTTGCCGTTGGAGTCGAGCTTGATCGTCATCCAGTTGAAGTAGGCATTGGGCGTGATGCCGGTGGCGACCAGGTTGCCTTGGCTGTCGATGCCGGCGCGCACGGCGTAGTAGCCCACGGGGTAGGTCCTGCGCCAGAGTTCGTTGAAGGCGGCGTCGTGCTTCACGACCAGGATGCCCTTGGGCGCGCCGGGGGTCAGGTCGCCGCCGACGAGGTAGACCTCGCCCAGCGGACCGAGCACGACGTCGTTGGCCGCGGTGGCCGGCGTGATGGCCTTGGACCAGATCGGATTGCCTGCCGCGTCGTAGGCCACCGCATCCATCGTGGCCTGGCTGCCGCCGGTGACGATGACGTTGCCCGCCGGCGTGACCACCATCGCGGCCGGGCCGTGCAGCGAACTCGGCGTCTGCTGGTAGCTGCGGATCCACAGCCGCGTGCCGCCGGCCGAGTACTTGATCGTCGTGAGGTCCCGACCGATCCCGGCACCCGCCGTGCCGAGCACGAAGACGTTGCCCGCGGCATCGGTGGCGGCGCGCACCGCACCGGCGAACGCGCCGGGGATGATGTCCTGCCACAACAGGTTACCGGCCGCGTCGTACTTCAGCACGACGATGCCCGTGCCGTTGCCGGTGGAGGCTTGCAGCGTCAGGCCGACGACGATCGGATCGCCAGCCGGGTCGAGCGTGACCCAGTTACCCTGTTCGGTCGTCGACGGGTTGTCGAAGACACGCTCCCACAGCAGCACGCCGGTCGCGCTGTACTTGCTCAGCAGGATCGTCGACAGCGGCACCGAACCGGCGACATAGGCGTTGTTGTCACGGTCCAGCGCCAGGCTCGCGCCGGCCCTGCCCTGGCTGATGACCGCCCAGTCCTGCGTCACCACCGCCCGCGCCGCGCCGGCCCACGACAGGGCCACGGCCCAGACGAACACCAGCCGCGCCAACCACGTTCCGCTCCTGATCATGTGTGCTCCGAGAGTGGGCCGCCGCGGAAGCGGCAGCATCGGCGTTCAGCACGCCTGAACGACAGAGCACATGGTCGGCGGCGGGATACATGCACCGGGTTGAGGGCAATCAAGCTTGGGGCATCTGGGGTGCGCGGGTGAGTAACGGAGTGCTTCGTGTAACCGGGCGCATCGCGCCGCTGCGTGCGCGGCGCCACCGAGTGCATCGGCCGCGCAGCGGCAACCGTCGAACAGATCGAACAAACGCTGGGCGAATCGGCCGATCCGCCCGCATGACGGTGCCCGTCGCCTTCGCCTGATTCACGCCCCCCAGCGCGGAATGTGGTGCGAGCCCAGGCTCACGCACACATTCTTCGGCTCCAGAAACACCTCGTAGCTCCAGGTGCCGCCTTCGCGCCCGGTGCCGCTGGCCTTGGTGCCGCCGAAGGGCTGGCGCAGGTCGCGCACGTTCTGGCTGTTGACGAAGCACATGCCGGCTTCGATGGCCGCAGCCACGCGTGTGGCGCGGCCGATGTTCTCGGTCCAGACGTAGCTGGAGAGGCCGTAGGGGATGTCGTTGGCGATGCGGATTGCGTCGGCCTCGTCGTCGAACGGGATCAGACAGGCCACCGGGCCGAAGATCTCGTCCTGCGCGATCTGCATGCGGTTGTCGACCTCGGCGAAGACCGTCGGCAGCACGTAGTTGCCGCCCCGCACGCGCGCCGGCAGTTCGGGGGTGCCCAGGCCACCGCACAACATCGTCGCCCCTTCCTTCGCGCCGAGCTCGATGTAGTGGCGCACCTTGGCCAAATGCGCGGGGCTGATCATCGGGCCGACGATGGTCTTCTCGTCCAGCGGATCGCCGACCGGAATGCGCCGCGCCCGTTCGGCGAAGTCGCGTGCGAAGCCGGCGTAGATCGAACGCTGCACGAGGATGCGGCTGCCCGCCGTGCAGCGCTCGCCGTTGTTGCTGAAGATCATGAAGATCGCCGCATCGAGCGCGCGGGCGAGGTCGGCATCGTCGAAGACCACGAACGGGCTCTTGCCGCCGAGTTCCATGCTGAACTTCTTCAGGCCTCCTTGTGCGGACGTCTGCACGATGCGCTGGCCGGTGGCGGTCGACCCGGTGAACGAGATCGCGCGCACGTCGGGATGGCGCACCAGCGGCTCTCCGGCCTCGCGGCCGGTGCCGTGCACGAGGTTCAGCACGCCCGCCGGGATGCCGGCTTCGAGCGCGAGTTCACCGAGCCGCGCGGCGCTGAGCGGCGAGAGTTCGCTCATCTTCAGCACCGCCGTGTTGCCGAAAGCGAGTGCCGGCGCCACTTTCCAGGTGCCGGTCATGAACGGCACATTCCACGGGCTGATCAGCGCGCACACGCCCACCGGGTGGAAGAGCGTGTAGTTGAGGTGCGTGTCGGTGGGGTAGGTGTCGCCGTTGACACGCGTGCACATCTCGGCGAAGTAGTGGAAGTTGTCGGCCGCGCGCGGCACGAGCTGTTTGCCGGTCTGCGCGATGACCTGGCCGGTGTCGCGCGTCTCAGTCAGCGCCAAGTCTTTGACATTCGACGTGATCAGATCGCCGAGCTTGTGCATCAGCCGGGCGCGCTGCGCGGCCGGCGTTGCGGCCCATTTCGGGAACGCAGCTTTCGCGGCGGCCACCGCGGCGTGCACCTCGGCCTCGGTGCCGGCGGCGACTTCGGCCAACACCTCCTGCGTGGCCGGGTCGATGGTCTCCAGGTAGCTGCTGCCGGGCACGCGTTTGCCGTCGATGAGGTGCTCGATGCGCATGGTTTTCAGCTTTCTTCGATCAGCGTGTTGACGAGCCGCCCGATGCCGTCGATCTCGGTCACCACCTCGTCGCCGGCGTTGACGTTGACCACGCCTTCAGGGGTGCCGGTGAGGATCACGTCGCCGGGGGCGAGGGTCATGAAGCTGCTCAGATACTCGATCAGCGTGGCCACGTCGTGCACCATGTTCGCGGTGCGGCCCTGCTGCGTGAGCTTGCCGTTGACGAAGGTGCGCAGCGAGAGTGCCTGCGGGTCGGCCACCTCGCCGGCGCTGACCAGCCAGGGGCCCAGCGCGGTGGCCTGGTCGCGGTTCTTCACGCGCTGGTTCGGGCGGTACCAGTTCTCCAGGTAGTCGCGCACCGCGTAGTCGTTGGCGACGCAATAGCCGGCGACATGAGCGAGTGCCTCGGCGCGCTTCACGCGCTGCGCGGGGCGGCCGATGATGACTGCGAGTTCGCACTCGTAGTGCATGAAGGCTGCGCCGGCAGGCCTGGGCGTGAAGCCGCGGTGGCCGACCAGCGTGCCGGGGCTTTTCAGGAAGACGAGCGGCTCGTCCTGCGCCGTGCTCGTCAACTCGCGCGACAGCTCTTTCACGTGGTCGGCGTAGTTCAAGCCGAGCGCGATGATCGTGCCGGGCTCGACCGGGGGCAGCCAGACCACATCGGCCTCGGCGAGCACGCGGCCGCTTTCGAGCTGAAGACCATCGGCGTGCGGCTGCGCCTCGTGGATCGTGCCGCCCCAGACCACGCGGGCCGATCTCATCGGCGCACCTCCCGATGTCGGGCCGTCCTCATCGGCGTACCTCGAAGCTCAGTGGCGGCAGGTCGCCGAGCGCCACGCGCGCCGACATGCCGGCCCGCAGCCGCGACGCACCGTGCGCGGCGCCGAGCAGCAGCACATCGCCGGGCCGCAGCGTCATGAACTGCGAGACATCGGCCAGCAGTTGTGCCGGCGAACGCAGGAAGCGCGACGTGTGGGCCTGCTGCACGCTGCGTTCGTCCACCTTCACCTCGATAGCGAACGACAACACCCCCGCGGGCACCGCTGCGCCCAACAAGCACGAGCCATCGAGCGCCTTGCAGCGCAACGCCGGCCTGTAAAAGCTCGCGTGCGGCAGGCTCAGGTCGGCCACCGCGAGCAGCGCCGCGATGTGCGCCGGCGCCTCGGCGGCACTCACGCGGCACGCAGTGCGGCCGATCACCAGGCCGACATGCGCGCCGAGTTCGACTTCGTCCACGCCCTCGGGCAGCGTGAACGACGACGACGCGTTGAGCGTGTTCGGCGGCTTGATGAACAGCACCGGCGCTTTCGGCGCTGCCTTGTACAGCGGCTGGTGCACCGCGTCGCCCAGCGCCGCGAGCGCGGCCGGGTCGTTCATCAGCACCCCCACCACCAGGCCCGACAGGCGCCAGGGGGCGCAGGGCAGGAGGGGCAGCGCGGCCGGGCTCGACATGAAGCGGATCACTATAGCCGTCGCGCCGGTGTAGAACCGAGGCTATGACGATGCATCGCTACGAACCCTCGGGCGCCCATGAGTGGATCGCCGGCGCGCTGTTGCGCAAGGTGGTGCAGGGCTTGTTGAAGCCGGTGCTCTCGCCGCGCTTTTCGATCGCCGCGCAGCGGCGCTGGATCGAAGCGCTGACGGTGCTGTCGTTGCCGGCGCGTGGCGTGACGGTCGAGCCGGCAGAACTGGGTGGCGTGAAGGGCGAGTGGCTGCGTGCCGCGCACCCATCACCACGCCGCGGCACGCTGCTGTACCTGCACGGCGGCGCCTACTGCGTCGGCAGCCCGAAGACCCACCGCGCGCTCACCGGCCGGCTCGCCAAGTCCACCGGGATGGCGGTCTTCGCTGCCGACTACCGCCTGGCACCCGAGCATCCCTTCCCGGCCGCGCTGCAAGACGCCGTGGCGATCTGCCGCGCGCTGCATGCACAAGGCCTCGGGCCGATCGTCATCGCCGGCGATTCGGCCGGCGGCGGTTTGGCCGCGCTCACCGCGCTGGCCTTGCGCGATGCCGGCGAGGCGCTGCCGGCTGCGCTGGTGCTGCTTTCGCCCTGGGCCGACGTGACGCTGCAAACCGCGCCCGCCACACCGCCGCCGGGCGAAGTGATGATCTCGCGCGCCTGGGGCGAGGCCTGTGCGGCGCACTTCATCGGCAGCAGTGATGCGCGCGAGGCCTCGCCGCTCTTCGCCGACTGGCGCGGTATGCCGCCGACACTCATCCAGTGCGGTACCGACGAGCTGCTGCACGCCGAAAGCCTGGCGCTGCACGACGCGCTGCAAGACAGCGGCGTGCCGGTGCGCTGCGAGGTCACGCCGCGGCGCTGGCATGTCTTCCAGCTGCACGGCGGCGCGCTGCCGAGCGCCGATGAAGCGATCGAGCGCATCGGCACGTACATCGCGCAAACCCTGGAACCTGCGCTGCCCCGAAATCAACGGCGCGAGGTGGTGATCCTCGGCGCCGGCATGTCCGGCCTGTGCATGGGCATCGCGCTGAAGAAGGCCGGCATCGAAGACTTCGTGATCCTCGAGAAATCCGACGGCCTCGGCGGCACCTGGTGGGACAACCGCTACCCCGGCGCCCATGTCGACGTGCCAGCGCCGCTGTACAGCTTCAGCTTCGCGCCGAACCCGAATTGGCGGCGGCGCTTCGCGGCGGCGGCCGAGATCCAGGCCTACATGGAAGGCATTGCCGAACGCTACGGCCTGCGCCGGCACCTGCGATTCGGCACCGCGATCAGCGCGGCGCGCTTCGACGAGCGAACGGGCCGCTGGGCGATAGCCACCGCTGCCGGCGAACACATCGACGCGCGCTTCTTCGTCTGCAGCACCGGCCCCTTGAGCCAGGTGCGCTGGCCCGACATCCCGGGGCTGGAGAGTTTCACCGGCGCGCGGCTGCACTCGGCGCGTTGGGATCCGAGCGTGGCCGTGCAAGGCCAGCGCATCGCCGTCATCGGCACCGGCTCCACGGCCTCGCAACTGGTGCCGCCGCTGGCTGAACAGGCCGCTCAGCTGCACCTCTTCCAGCGCACCGCCAACTGGGTGCTGCCACGGCTGGACCGGCGCTACAACCGCCTGGACCGGCTGCTCGCGCACTTCCCGGCCTATGCGCGGCTGGCGCGCGCCGGCTGGTACGGTTTTCTCGAATGGGGCCGGCGCGGCTTCAACGAAGGCACGCTGGCGCGCAAGCAGATGCTGTGGACGGCAGAGCACCACCTGAAGCGCGGCGTGGGCGATGAAGCGCTGCGCCAACGCCTGCGCCCGTCCTACCCGATGGGCTGCAAACGCATCATCTACTCGAACGATTTCTACCCGGCGCTGACGCGGCCGAACGTCGAACTGGTGACCGAAACGATCAGCGCGGTCACGCCGCGCGGCATCGTCACCGCCGACGGCCGCGAGCGCGAGATCGACGTACTGGTCTGCGCCACCGGCTTCGATACCACGCACATGCTGTCATCGCTCTCGGTGCAAGGGCGCGACGGCAAGCTGCTCTCGCAAGCCTGGAGCGAAGGCCCCGAGGCTTACCGCGGCGTGACGGTGGCGGGGTTCCCGAACCTGTTCCTGACGCTGGGGCCCAACACCGGCACCGGCCACACCAGCACGCTGCTGTACATCGAGCCGCAGGTGAACTTCATCGTCGCGGCGATGCAGCGTGTGCGCGCTCGAGGAGCGCTTGCGATCACCGTGCGCGACGAGGTCTTCGCCGCGCACAACGCCGCGCTGCAAGGCCGGCTGCAAGGCTCGGTGTGGAGCCATTGCCGCAGCTGGTACCGCACCGACAGCGGCAAGATCGTCGCGCTGTGGCCGGGCTTCACGAAGGAGTACGTGGGCGGCCTCGCGCGTATCGACTGGAGCGACTACGTCATCAGTGGAGCATCCTGACGCCCATTTCAACGTCCTATGGCCGCACGACCCTTCAGTTGGTGGTCTCGCCCCACCAGGCCATGCCGGCACCGGCGGCGCCCGCTGCCATCAGGCTGGTGGCCCAGACACGATCCAGGTTGAACCAGGCGCGGCGCAGGAACTGCAAACCCAGCCAGCGATACACCGCCCAGGCGATGGCGGCGCCGGCGGCCATCATCGCCAGCGTGTGCACCGCGCTGACGGCGACCGCGGTGCCGGCGCTGTTGCGCATCAGCTCCATCATCCGGGCGTGGCCGCTCTCGGCCAGCGCGCTGCCTGCGTTGGGCGTGCAAAGGCTCAGCGCCACCGGCACCAGCATCAGGCCGGCACCATGCGCGGTGGCGATCAGGAACGACCACCAGGCGAGCTGCGTCGGCGGGATGCGTGCCAGCGCGCGCGGGTGGCGCGGCCGAATCAGCTTGTACAAACCGAACCCCAGTACCAAGGCGCCGGCGCCGACGCGTATCGCGCGGCTCCACTCGAAGGCCCACGTCAGCACGGCAAAGGGCACCAAAGCGACGGACATCGCCAACAGATGGCCGGCGCCCAGGGGCAGCAGCGTGGCGAAGACCGCGCTGCCGCGCTTCTCGGTCAAGCCGCCGGCTACTGCCAGCGGCCAGCCCATCGCCGGGTTGAGGCCGTGATAGACGCCCAGCGCCACCACCGTCAGCCACAAGACAGCCTGGCCGTCGGCGACCGGCACGGATCGCTCAGGCCGACGGGTAGCAGAACGAATCGGTCGAACAGTCGCCGCCTTCGAGGCGAATCTGGTGCGCGCCGAACTCGGGCCCGAAATCGACGTAGAACCCGTCATCGAGCGTGATCCCGCCGCCGGCGCCAACGTTGCACATGACCTGCAAGCCCGGCACGCCTTCGGGGTAGAACTGCGTGTCCCAGCTGCTGTACAGGCCGTTGGTGAAGTACACGCGCTTGCCGTCGCGGCTGATCTCGGTCATCTGCGGGCCGCCGGCGAAGGCACGGCCGTTGGTGTGCTTGGTGCGCCGCGCAATGCCGCCGAGGTGCACGCTGCCAGCCAGCACCGGCTTCATCGGGTCGGTGACGTCGTACTGGCGCAACTCGCCGGTGCCCCAACAGGCGACGTAGAGGAAACGGTCGTCCAGCGAGAGGTCGATATCGGTGATCAGCGGCGGCACCGCACCGAAACCCTTGAGCAGCGGCGGCAGCAGCGCTGCATCGGCCGGCTCAGGGGGAATCACCGCTGTCTTCGCGACTTTGAACTTGCCGCCTTCGCGGTACCAGGTCCAGATCGAGCCTTCGAGGTTGGTGGTGTCGACCACCACGCCGAGGAAACCGTACTCGCGCGTCGGGTCGTGCGCTGGCCGCAGCTCCAGCGCCATCTGGTGGTTGGCACCCAGATCCAGCGTCTGCACATGTTTGCGCGCACGCAGGTCCCAGAAGTGGATGGCATGGCCGTACTTGTTGGCCAGCAGGTCCTCGGCGACGATGCCGTTCTCGAACTGCGGCGGCAGGCCCCATTCACTGGACACCATGTAGTCGCGCGGCAGGTTCCACCAGAAGTCGTAGTGCAGCTTCTGCGGGCCGCGGTCGATCTCCCAGCGGCCGAGCACGTCGAAGGTCTCGCAGTCCATGATGAAGATCCCCGGCGGGCTCTCGGTGCCGTCGGCACCGGCGCCGCCCAGGGTGCTGATGTAGATGCCCTCGGGCCCGCAATGCACGGTGTGCGGGCGCGAGTAGCCGGTCTTGCGCATCACTTCCTCGGGCTCGATGACCTTCGCCAGCGTGGGCTTGCGCGGGTCGGGCTGCGTATCGACGATGTAGATGCGCGACGAGCGGATGCCGGGAATGATGAGGTAGCGGCGCTGCAGGAAGGCATGCCCGGCCAGCGGCGACAAGGCCGAGCTGCAGGCGTTCCAGCCGAAGTGGTGGAACTCGTCGCCCTTGTTGGGCATGTCCAGACGGTGCAGCACCTGGCCGAAGCTGCGTGAGCTGCGGTCCACGTCGACCACCGCCAGCGCATCGGGGCGCGAACGGTCGGGCGACAGCAGCGCGGTGTACGCCAGGCGCTCGGCGGGCGCCTCCATGGCCAGGCGCGGCGACGGGTGAAAGGTGGGGTCCGGGCGAATGGATTCAGGCATGAGCGACTCCTCCTGAGGGGGGTGAATGAACTCCCAATCATGGAGACTGCTGATCCGCCCTGCGATGTCAATCCCTAGAACCAACCGTCCGGCGCGGCCAACCCGCTCGAGGCCTGGTTGACGAGCAGCGAGGCCACGGCGGCAAGGGCGCGCTGATCCGCGGATCAGCGCGCCACGAAGACGATGAACTCGCCGTTGTCGCGCTTCAAGTGCATCTGGCCGTCCTTGATGCGCACGTCGTTGCAGCTGCGTCCGTTGCCGCGCTTGCGCTCGGTGCACAGCTTGCCGTCCTGCGCGTCCCAGGTGCCGCTGTCCGCAAAGCCAGTGCTCGTGTTGACCCAGAAGTAGCCGCTGTCCTTGTATTCGAGCCGCCAGGTCGTGCCGTCGGCGATCTTCACATCGAAGACCTTGCCGACCACGTGTTGCTTGAGATCGGCCGCCGTGGGAGCAGAGGCACCTTCCGGGAATCCCCGGGCTGCGGCGCCGGCCAGCAGCAGCGCGCCGATCACGGCGAGCTTCTTGTTCATCGATCGGTGCATGCGAGTCCTCCATCCGGTTGATCGGAACTCGCAGTCTGCGCAGCCGCGCGGCCACGCGCATCCACCGTTCGAATGAGGCGCGCGTCAGCCCAGCGGTCTTGTGAGGTACACGCCTTCGCGCCCGACGATGGGCAGCCGCGCCGGCATGAACACCGTGCAGTGGTCGCACAGCGCGCGGATCTCGGTGTCGCCATCGGTGGCGATCAACTCGTCCTTGGCGAAGACCTCGAAGCCGATCAGCGGGCGAACGAAGTGGAAGTCTTCATTCTGGATGACATGCGTCTTCAACAGCTCGAAGCGGCGCGGCGCTGCTGCGGCCGGTGGCGCCGGCTCGGAGTCGATCAACCCGAAATGCGCCAGGAACGAGCGCGCCACGACGATTGCCAGATCGGCACTGGCCTGCCTGAAATGCTGGCCGCACTCGACCACCATCGCCGCGCCCGGCCCGTCGGCGTGGCCATGGCGGCCATGCTGGATGAGCGGCGTGCCCGAGCCCAGGCCGCTGGGCATCACCAGGTGCACGGCCGGCCGCGGCAGGGCCCGCGCGACGCGCGCGTTGCGATCGAATTGCGGATAGACCCAGAACGGCTCGACGTCCTGGCTCGTCGAGTGGATGTCCAGGATGTGCTCGGCCGCCGCCACGACGGGGCGCAGCTCGCGGGCACGCTCGAGTTCCACGCTGTCTTCGCTGCCGTCGAGCCAGGCGCCGGACCAGATGCGATTCAGGTTGTGCGTGATCTGGCGGCTGTCGAACGGCTTCGCGACATCGAAGCTTTGATAGGCGGCGACGTTGGCGAAACTCACCGTCAAGGTGCCGATGCGCGGGCGCACGGCGTTGTCGAGCAAGTGGCAGGCAGCGACCATGCCGCAGAACTCGTTGCCGTGCGTCAGCGCGTTGATCAGCACCTGCGGGCCGGGCCGGCCGGAGTCGAAGCGGTGCACGTAGTCGATGCCGGTGTTGCCGGTGCGGTACGGCGCGAGGTCGCGGGGCAGGATTTCGAAACGCTGTGTGGCGGTCATGTCGATTCGGGATGCGGCTGTGGCGAAGCCCCGAGTCTAGGCACCGCGCTGGCCAGCTCCGCGCGCACCACCACCGCCACGCCCGCGATGACGAGCACGAGCCCGGCAAAGGCCCACACCGAAGGCCGCTCGCCCACCACTACCAGCGCGAGCACGAAGGCCACCACCGGCTCGGCCAGCGCCAGCGTCACGCCGGTGGCCGCCGAGACATGGTGCAGCGCGTGGCTGAAGAGCAGGTAAGCGACGCCCGCCGTGACCACACCGACGTAGAGCACGGCCGCCAGATCGGCGGCGCGCAGCGTGGGCAAGCCGCTGTCGAGCCAGGCCGCGGGTACCGCGACCAGCGCTGCCACGCTGAACGCGGCCAGCGTGATGGTGGCCGCCGGCGCCACCGGTACGAGCTGCTTGTTGGCCAGTGTGTAGACGGCATAGGCCAGCCCGCTGGCCAGGCACAGCGCGATGCCCAGCGCATCCACGGCCAGCGCGGCGCTGCCCACGCCCGTCATCAGCACACCACCAGCGACTGCCAACAGCGTGCCCACCCACCAGCCGCGCGGCGGCACCTGGCGTGCGATCAGCGATTGCAGGATGCCGGCCCATACCGGCCCGCTGCCCAGCGCCACCGCGGTGCCCACCGCCACGCCGGTGGCGCGCACGCCGGCGAAGAACGTCAGGTTGTAGACCGCCATCGCCAGGCCGGCGCCGAGCAGCGCGAGCTTGGGCAGCGGTGCGCGCCGCAGCGCTGCGCCGCGCAGCGTGATCGCCGCGAAGACCGCGAAGAAGAGCGCGGCGACAACCAGGCGCAGCGCACCGAACCACAGCGCGGGCAGCGCCTGGCCCGACAAGGCCTGCGCAGTGCCCGTGGTGCCCCACAAGGCGGCAGCGGCCAGCACCAGGGTCACACCGAGGATCGGGTTGGTTTTCACTCTTGCGTTCAGGACAATTCAGCCAAGGTCTTCGTCTTCACGAACTCCGCGAACAGCGTATCGGCGACCACGACGCCGCGGCTGCCCGTCTTGGCCACCAGGCCGGCGCGGCGCAGCCGCTCGA
The DNA here is from genome assembly GCA_031400795.1 of Rubrivivax sp. Taxonomy (GTDB): domain Bacteria; phylum Pseudomonadota; class Gammaproteobacteria; order Burkholderiales; family Burkholderiaceae_C; genus Rubrivivax. The sequence goes on from JANNQO010000132.1 coordinate 17,016, forward strand.
TCGCCGCGCGTACCTTGCCGGGCGTGGGTGCTTGCCCGAGCAGCTGTTCGATGGCGGCTGCGGCGGCTGCGCCCAGCGGTGGCAGATCGAGCAAGCGCAGGATGCCATGGGCAACAACCAGTACGCGACGAGACACGAAACTCAGCCGGGCGCCGCCTTGCGCAGCGATACGAGCGGCAAGAACAGCGACAGCGGCGCGTCTCGGAACGCGATGAACCCCAGGCGCCGGTAGTACGCCCGCGCCGTCTCGTCCTTTGCGTCGACAACGACGGCGTGAATGCCGACGCGGCCGGCAAGGTCCAGCGCGAGGTTCAGCGCAAAGCGCATCAAGACCGCTCCCAGCCCGGCCCCTTGAACCCGGCGATCAACCGCCAAGCGCCCGACGCGGAACACCGGCACGGGATAGCGCGGCAACTTCAACTCAGCCGGGAACGATGCCGCGCCAACCTGACCCACGGCGACGGACACGAAGGCACGCACTGTGAGGCCATCTTCGCCCAGTGCCACGTAGGTGCGGCTGAAACCGCGATCCTGCTGCTGACGCGCGTATCGGCGCAGAAACTCGTTCAGCGCCTCGTTGCCGCAATCGAAGTCGTCGCGCCGGTGTTCAGTGATCAGCGCAACGAGGGGTGGGCTCATCCCCGGAGCAGGCGTTTCAGGGCCGCCGTGGGTGCGGGCGGCTTCTCCAGGGCGCGGGCGAACTGCTCGAAGTCGCGCTGCGTGAGCATGATCACCTCGTGCTCGGCCACCACGCGCTTTGCGGCTTCGTAGGCGTTCTGAAGCATGAAGGCCGACACCGTCGTGCCCATGTAGGCCGCGGCGCGCTCGATCAATGCCTTCGCATCGCCGCTGGTACGCAGGTTGATGCGTGCTGTTTCGGCAGGGTCATGGGTTTGCGTAACAGGCATGGATTCGATCTCCCGTCGTCAGACACTGTACAGCGATTTGACGTACAGGTCGATACCTGACGGGTGCACACCCCGACCGCACTCAGCCCGCCTTCGACCCCACCTCGTGATTGGCCATCAACTCCAGCGCCCGCACCAGCGCCGAATGGTCGAGCTGGTCCATGCCATTGGCGGCGCAGGCCTGCATCAATTGCGCCGCGCCGGCCGTCTGCGGCAGCGCCACGCCCAATGACTTGGCGCCTTGCAGCGCCAGGTTCAGGTCTTTCTGATGCAGCGCGATGCGAAAGCCCGGGTTGAAGCTGCGCTTGATCATGCGTTCGCCATGCACCTCGAGGATGCGGCTGGCCGCGAAGCCGCCCATCAGCGCCTGGCGCACCTTGGCCGGGTCGGCGCCGGCCTTGCTGGCGAAGACCAAGGCTTCGCCCACCGCAGCGATGTTCAGCGCCACGATGATCTGGTTCGCCACCTTGGTGATCTGCCCGGCGCCCGCCGCGCCGATATGGGTGATGTTCTTGCCCATCAGCGCCAACAGCGGCTGCACGCGGGCGAACGTGCCCTCGTCGCCGCCGACCATGATCGTCAGACTGGCCGCCTTGGCACCCACCTCGCCGCCGGAGACCTGCGCGTCGAGGTAGCCGCAGCCGAGCTCACCGATCTGCTTGGCGAAGACCTGTGTTTCGATCGGCGAGATGCTGCTCATGTCGACGACGGTCTTGCCCGCCGTCAGGCCCTGCGCGATGCCGTTGTCGCCGAACAGCACGCGCTGCACGTCGGGCGTATCGGGCAGCATCAGGAAGACGATGTCGGCCGCCTGCGCCACTTCCTTGGCGCTGGCACAGCTCACGGCACCGGCCGCGCTGAGCGCTTCGGGCACGCGGCTGCGCGTGTGCACGAAAAGCCGATGTCCGGCAGCCAGCAGGTGGCCGGCCATCGGCGCACCCATGATGCCCAGACCGATGAAGCCGAGTTTTTGCATGGTGTCCCTCATGTCGAACGTTGTTGATCAGGCGGCAGGCAGCAGCCGGCGCGCTTGCTCCAGCCAGGCCAGGCCCGCTTCCGTCGTCGACGCGGGCTTGTACTCCGCGCCGATGTGCCCGCGGTAGCCGATGCGCTTCAGGTGCGCGAACAGAAACGGGAAGTTGATCTCGCCGGTGCCCGGCTCGTTGCGCGCGGGGTTGTCGGCGATCTGGATGTGCGCGATGCGCGCCAGGTGCTTTTCCATCGTCAGCGCCAGCTCGCCTTCGCTGCGTTGGGCGTGGTAGATGTCGTACTGCACGAAGATGTTGTCGGCACCGGCCTCGTCGATCAAGGACAGCGCCTGCTCGGTGCGGTGCACCCAGAACCCCGGTACGTCGTAGCGGTTGATCGGCTCGATCAGCAGCTTCAGCCCCGCTTCCTTCAGCGCGGCCGCGGCAAAGCGCAGGTTCTCCACCATCGTCTGGCGGACCATCCGCTCGTCCACGCCCGGCGGCGCCTTGCCCGCCAGACAGTTGAGCTGCGGCACGCCCAGCGTCTTGGCGTAGCTGATGGCCTTGGCCACCCCGGCGCGGAATTCGGCCACGCGCGCCGGGTCGCAAGCGATGCCGCGGTCGCCCGCCGCCCAGTCGCCGGCCGGCAGGTTGTGCAGCACCATCACCAGGCGGTTGGCTTGCAGGCGCTTGCGGATCTCCTCGGCCGGCGCTTCGTAGGGGAACTGCATCTCCACGGCCTGAAAGCCGGCGCGCGCGGCGCGCTCGAAGCGATCGAGCAACGGAGCCTCGGTGAAGAGCATCGACAGGTTGGCGGCAAAGCGCGGCATGGTGGTTCCTTCAGTCCTTCAGTCCAGCAGGCCGATCGCGGTGGGCGCATCCTCGCGCGACGCGGCCAGCTCTTCGAACTCGTTGATGGCATCGATCTCGGTGCCCATCGCGATGTTGGTCACCTTCTCGAGCATCACCTCGATCACCACCGGCACCCGGTGCTCGGCCATCCAGGTCCTGGCCTGCGCGATGGCCGGGGCGATCTCCTCCTGTTTGTACACCCGCAGGAACTGGCAGCCCAGGCCTTTCACCACCGCCTCGTGGTCGACGCCGTAGCCCTCGAGGTGCGGCGCATTCATGTTCTCGAAACCGAGTTGCACGCAGTAGTCCATGCTGAAGCCGCGCTGCGACTGGCGGATCAACCCCAGGTAGCTGTTGTTGACGACGATGTGCAGATAAGGCAGCTTGAACTGCGCGCCCACCGCGAGTTCTTCGATCATGAACTGGAAGTCGTAGTCGCCCGAAAGGGCGACGATGGTGCGCTGCGGGTCGGCGGCGCGCACGCCGAGCGCGGCGGGGATGGTCCAGCCCAGCGGCCCGGCCTGGCCGCAGTTGATCCACTGGCGCGGGCCGAAGACATGTAGGAACTGCGCGCCGGCGATCTGGCTCAAGCCGATCGTCGAGACGTAGGTCGTGTCGCGTGGCAGGTTGTTGTTCATGCACTGGTAGACGCGCTGCGGCTTCATCGGCACCGCGTCGAAATTGGTCTTGCGCAGCAGCGTGGCCTTGCGCTGGCGGCAATCGTCGACCCAGGCGCCGCGATCCTTCAGGGTGCCCGCGGCCTTCAAGTCGCGCGCGACGGCGATGAACTGCTCGAGCGCTGCCTTGGCGTCGGAGACGATGCCCAGTTCGGGGTTGAAGACACGCCCGATCTGCGTCGGCTCGATGTCCACGTGCACGAAGGTGCGGCCCTTGCAGTAGACCTCGGTCGAGCCGGTGTGGCGGTTCGCCCAGCGGTTGCCGATGCCGAGCACGAAGTCGCTGGCCAGGAGCGTGGCGTTGCCGTAGCGGTGGCTGGTCTGCAAGCCGCACATGCCGGCCATCAGCGGGTGGTCGTCGGGAATCGCGCCCCAGGCCATCAGCGTGGGGATGACCGGCACGCCGACCAACCCGGCGAACTCGACCAGCAGCGCGCTCGCATCGGCGTTGATGATGCCGCCGCCGGCCACGATCAGCGGGCGCTCGGCGGCTTGCAGCATGGCGATCGCGCGCTCGGCCTGCTTGCGCGTGGCGGCGGGCTTGTAGACGGGCAGCGGCTCGTAGGTCTCGATGTCGAACTCGATCTCGGCCATCTGCACGTCGAAGGGCAGGTCGATCAGCACCGGCCCCGGGCGCGCCGAGCGCATCAGGTGGAAGGCTTGCTGGAAGACGCGCGGAACGAGCGCCGGCTCGCGCACCGTGACGGCCCACTTCGTCACCGGCTTGGCGATGGACTCGATGTCCACGGCCTGGAAGTCTTCCTTGTACAGCCGCGCGCGCGGCGCCTGGCCGGTGATGCACAGGATCGGGATGCTGTCGGCGATCGCCGAATAGAGGCCCGTGATCATGTCGGTGCCCGCCGGCCCGGAGGTGCCGATGCAGACGCCGATGTTGCCGGCTTTGGCACGCGTGTAGCCCTCGGCCATGTGCGAGGCGCCTTCGACATGGCGCGCCAGGATGTGCGCGATCGATTGGCGCTCGCGCAGCGCCGCGTAGAGCGGGTTTATCGCCGCGCCGGGCACACCGAAGGCCTGGCTGATGCCTTCCTTCTCCATCACCAGCACCGCCGCCATTGCCGCTCTCATCTTTGCCATGTGGACCTCACAGATTGTCTGGAGCGTATCGTGCTCTCGACGCGGCGACGCGTGAAGTGCAGCGCGCCGATATCAGCTATTCCATGGTGGAATATCGGAATGAGATGGCGCCCACGCTCGCTTCGCTCGCCGCCCCCCGCGGGGGCGCGTCAGCACCTTCGGGCGGCCGAGCGGTGCTGACATGGACCGAGTCGCCGGCATCCAGCTCTTCATCCGCGTCGTCGAGACCGGCTCGTTCAGCCGCGCCAGCCGCGATGTCGGCATCACGCAGCCCACCGCTACCAAACATGTCGCGCTGCTCGAAAAGCGCCTGGGCGCGCGACTGTTCCACCGCAGCACGCGCGGCGTGACGCCCACCGAAGTCGGCCACGCGTACTACGAGCGCTGCAAGGCGATTGCGCACGAACTCGAAGCCGCCGACGACCTGGCGGCGCTGATGCAATCGCGCGTGCAAGGCAGCCTGCGCATCAGCACCTCGGTGGCGTTCGGCCGGCGCGTGCTCACGCCGCTGGTGCTGGAATTCATGCAGCTGCACCCGCAGCTGCAGATCGACCTCGGCTTCGACGACCGCTACGTGAACCTGGTCGAACAAGGCATCGACGTGGCGATCCGCATGGGTCGGCTGGCGGATTCGCAACTTGGCGCTCGCTACCTGGGCGTCAACCCCTGGGTGCTGGTGGCCAGCCCCGACTACCTGAAGGCGCGGGGTACGCCGAAGAAGCCGGCCGAACTGACGCGCCACGCGGCGCTGATCTACAGCACGGTGCAGGGCGACGAGCGCTGGCACTTCAGCGGCGCCGACGGCAAGGCGCACAGCGTGGCCGTGGCCGGTCCGCTGCGCAGCAACAACCTCTCGGCGCTGCTCGCCGCCGCGCGCGCCGGGCATGGCATCGCGGCGCTGCCCTGGTACGTTGCGCACGAGTCGGTGAGGACCACCGCGGTGCTGGCGCTGCTCGAAGCCTGGACGCTGCCGGCGCAGGAGATCCATGCCGTCTTCCCGAGCCCCAAGCTCGTGCCGAACAAGGTGAAGGGCTTCTGCGATTTCCTCGCCAGCCGCTTCGGGCCGCGTTGGTGGGAAGGGCCGCTGGCGCCGCCGCCACCCAGCCCTGCGCCGAGGCCCATTCGGCGACGCGCGCCAGAATCGTCGCATGCCTGACTTGCTCGACCTCTTCAGCTGGCCGCGCCGCGAGGCCTTCGAACACTTTCGCGGCTTCGACAAGCCCTGGTTCAGCGTCTGCACACGGGTGGATGTGGCGCCGCTGGCGCGCCAGGTGGCAAGCAGCGGCCAGGGCAGCCTGGCGCTGGCCTACCACTTCATCGCGCTCTGCCTAGCCAACCAGGTCGAGCCGTTTCGCTACCGCCTGCAAGGCGGCCAGGTGTGGGTGCACGAGCGCATCGGCGGCAGCACCACCGTGCTGCGCGAGGACGGCAGCTTTGCCTTCGCCTCGCTCGTGCTGCGCGAGCCGTTCAGCGACTTCGCCGCAAGCGCCGCCGCGGCCATCGCCGCCACACGCGCCGGCCAGCTGCCTTTCGCGGCCGGCGCGGATCAATCCGCGGTGGCCTACTTCACCACGCTGCCCTGGGTGCATTTCACGAGCTTCTCGCACGCGCGGCGCAGCGACCGCGAGGACTCGATCCCGCGCTTCGCCTTCGGCCGCATCGACGCCGATGGCGACCGGCGCTGGATGCCGGTGTCGATCGACGTGCACCACGCGCTGATGGACGGCGTGCACCTGGGCGAATGGGTGCAACGATTCGAGGCGGCGCTGGCGGCGCCGCAGGAATGGGTGTGAGGGAACGGCTGTGACGCTCAGCGCCCGGCCAGCAGTTGCGGCAGCGCGCGCTCGAGTTCTTCGGCCACCACGCGGTTCAGCAGCTCCATCTTCTTCTCGTTCGTCAGCGCGCCCCACGGGTTGAGCGAGCCGTCGCCGGTGGACTGCAGCACGATGCCGTTGCCTTGCAGCTGCTGCTCGCGAACGATCCGCATCGTGGCCAGGTCGACCAGTGTCATGCGAATGTAGGCGTAGGCGCCCAGGTAGCCGTTGCGCGCCTCCATCTGCTGCCAGTCTTTCAGCGGCTCGACCAGGTCGATGTAGAAGCCCGCGCCTTCGACGGAGCCTTGACCCACCCAGCCGTCGCGAATGCGGAACTGGGCCCCGCCGCGATGCCGCGTGAGCAGCACGAGCAGGGTGGCACCGTCTTCGCGGGCGGCCTTCAGAAAGGCCTCGGGCAGCGTGACACGCGCGTCGGCGAAGAAGCGTTCCTGCTGCTTGTGGAGGCTCGGGCTGGTGGAGGTCAGCAGCACCGGCTCGAGGCGCTGCATCTTCAGCAGCACCTTTTCGGCGGTGTCCAGAGCGGCACGGTCGACGACGCCGCCCATGGACACGATCTGCACGTCGTTGTGAATGAGGTTGCTGCCGGTCTGCGGCTTGCGCGTCACCACGTGCAGCTCGGCACCGAACAGCGACAGCACGGCGATCCTGGGCGCGGCGCCTGGCTGGGCAGCGACGGGTCCGGCGATGTTGGACAGACTGGCTACACCGGCCAGCAGCCATCGACGGCGATCGAAAGTCAAGGTCACGAGAGACTCCCTGCAATGTTGTCGGGCCGAATTGTGGGCGACTTCGCCGCGCGTCTTCGCCGTTCAGACGCCGCGAATGCATTTCAGCGCGCAAGGGCTGCAACCCATCGCATGTCGCTCGCGGCGCCCGTGGCGGCTGCCTACAGTGCACTCATCGACACACCTCACACCACGGAGCCCACCATGTTCAGCACCCTCTCACGTCAAGCCACCTCGCTCGCACTCGCCGCGATGCTCACGCTCTCGATGCTCGGCGGCGTCGACCACCTCGCCACACCCGCACACGACACCAGCGCACAGTCGGTGAACAGCGGCACCGAGCAGGTGGTGATCATCACCGCGGAGCGCCTGGCACGTTCTTGATCGGCAACGGATGGTCGTAACGAATGAAGCCGTTGCAGCGCGCCACCTGGTCGTACAGGCGGCGCGCTGCAACGTTGTGGTCTTGCGTGAGCCAGTAGTAGCGCGCCGCTCCTGCGGCCACGGCAGCATCGGCCACCGCCGCGATCAACGAACGCGCCACGCCCTGCCCGCGTGAGGCCGGCGCGGTGAACAGATCCTGCAGGTAGCAGGCCGCCGGCGCCCAGACGCCGGTATGGAACAGGTAGTGCGCGATGCCCAGCAGCGCACCTTCGCGATGGGCCGCTAGCCCGTGCACCCCGTCGTGCGCCAGCAGCCGCTGCCAGGCGCGCTCGTACTCGGCGTCGTCGGTCTCGGTCTTGTAGAACGCCTTGTAGCCGCGCGCAAGGACCTCCCACCGGGTTCGGTCTTCGGCCTGCAAAGGCTTGATGTCGATCATCGCTTCACCCTCGTGGATTCGGTTCAGCACGCCGTCTTGCCGTTGGCCAGCGCCACCACGAACTGCCACAGCGCCGGGCGGTAGATGTCGTGGTGGTCGGCCATCAGCTGCGCGCTGCTGCGCAGCGTCCACAGCGGGAACGGCTGGCCGCCGGCGGGCCCGCCCGGCTCGGTGCTGCAGGCCACGCCGCGGCCCGGCCCGGCGGGCTCCAGCCGGTGCGTCAGGTAACGATCGAGGTGACCGATGGTGTTGGAGTTGGCCACACGTTCGAGCATGCGCGCCGGGTCGCCTCCCGGGCAATCGCCGTCGCGCGTTCGGCCGCCCGGGCACTCGTCTTCGTCGGTCCAGCGCTTGCGGCCGAAGATCGCGTTCAACATGCGGCCGATCGGGAACACCGCCTTGGTGGCCACGTCGTCTTCGCTGGTGATGGAGACGAAGATGGGCCGCGCTGCGGCGGGCAGCGCCGGCAGGCGCCGCGCCACCTGGAACAGCGGCTCGAAGCGCGAGGCCTCGAAAGCCGGGTTCAGCACCAGCGCCAGGTCCACCACCGCGCGCGGCGGCTGGCCGGGGGCGGCGGCAGCCAGCGAATCGAGCAGCGATTCGGCGATCGCGTTGAAGACGATCAGCCCGCCGAAGCTGTGGCCGATCAGCGAGACATGCACTTGTTGCCGGGTGCGCGCGTGCTGGTGGCGCAGCCGCGCGACCAGCTCGCGGATCGAGCCGCGCGAGACCCGCTCGGCGGTGGCCATGCGGTCCCAGAAGCTCAGGCGTTCGAGCAGCGCCACGTCGATCGACTGCGCACGCCAGCCGATGTACAGGCCCACCGTGCGGCGCTCGGGGTGCGCGGCGGCGAATGCGGGCATCACCACCTCGCGGAAGTTGCGCACGTCCAGGTCGTCGAAGGCAGCGGAATGGCGCCAGCCGTGAACGAACAGCACGACTTGAACGTCCTGCGCCTCGCGCCCGCTCGGGGCCTGCTCGATCAACTGCCAGGCACGATCCCATTGCGCGCGCAGGTGCAACCAGCCCTGGTCGGTCATCTCGACATAAGCGATGTCGAAGTTCGGCGTGCGTTCGATCGAGGCTTCGCGGCAGGCCGCTGACGGCGCCGCACGATCTTGCGGCAGGGTGCAGATGTCGTCGGGTGCGACGCCCACGCGCTGCGGCGCGAACGGGGCGCAACCGCCGAGCAGCGCCAGCCCGACCAGCGCCAGACGCCACCACGCCATCCTTCGCTCCTCCTATGCGGCCAGTGGCCGATGCTAAGCTCGTTGCCCCGGTTTCATTGCCGCCGACGAGAACCACCATGCCCGGCCTGCTCCCCCACGTCGATCCCGACGGCCTGCTCGAATATTCCGTGGTCTACACCGACCGCGCGCTGAACCACATGTCACAGAAGTTCCAGCACGTGATGCGCGACGTCGCCGGCGTACTGGAAGATGTCTACCAGGCGCAAGCCACGGCCATCGTGCCGGGCAGCGGCACTTTCGGCATGGAGGCGGTGGCACGGCAATTCGCCAACGATGCCAAGTGCCTGGTGATCCGCAACGGCTGGTTCAGCTACCGCTGGAGCCA
>JANNQO010000133.1:0-9459 GCA_031400795.1 Rubrivivax sp.
CGTCTCGATGGGCTTCCGCTTGCGATCGAGCTCGCGGCCGCCCGGATCCGCACTCTCTCGCCGAAGGAGCTCGCCGCGCGGCTCGAACAGAGCCTGGGTTTGCTGACGAGCAGCGCGCGAGAAGCGCAAGCGAGGCACCGAACGCTGCGGGACACCATCGCCTGGAGTTACGAGCTGCTGCAACCTAACGAACAGCTGCTGTTCCAGCGGCTTGCGGTGTTCGCCGGCGGATTCACGCTGGAGGCGGCGGAGGCGGTGCTCGATCTGTCGGCGTTTCGCGGCGCGCCGGAGACGGTGAACGTGCTGCAGGCGCTGGTGGAGAAGTCACTGGTGCGCGAGCGCGCGAGGCGGCGCTTCGATCTGCTCGTGTCGGTGCGGGACTACGCGGCCGAGCAGTTGAAGGCTGCGGGCCCTGAACGGTCCACCGCGCTGCGGCGACATGGCAAGTTCTATGCGGCCTTGGGTGCGATTGCCCAGGCAGCCGAGTTGTGTGCTGATCTGGACAACCTCGTCACCGCGACGCGCCGCGCCACGTCGCTGGGTGAGACGGCCATCGCGATCGGCGCCCTGCAAGGCGCCTGGGCCGCCTTCAAGCTGCGCGGGCCGTTCCGTGCGGTGACCGAGCTGGCGCAGGGCGTGCAAGCGATGGCGGGGCTGGACGCCGCGGCGATGGCCCGTGTGGACTGGGTGGCCGGATGGGCCCTGAAGGCTTGCGGCAAAGTGGCCGAAGCCGAACTGCGTTTCAATGCCGCGCTGGTCGCGTCGCGTGCTGCAGGAGATCGCCGCGCCGAAGGCCATGTGCTGGCTCACTTGGGCGACATGCATGCCAATGCCGGCCGCACTGGCGAGGCCCGCGAGACCTTACGAGCTGCGCTGCATCTTGCCGGGGGCTGCGGCGACCTGGACCTGGAATGCGATGCCTGCACGGGCCTGGGCAATCTGTGCACTAATTTGGGCGAGCTCGACGAGGCACGTGCGCATTACGAAATGGCGCTGGCCTGTGCGCGGCGCGCCGGCGATCGCCGCTGGGAAGGCGGCAGCCTGGGCAACCTGGGCATTCTCAGCACCAACCAGGGGCGCAATTCCGAAGCCGAGCAGTACTACCGCGAGGCGCTGGCGATTGCTCGCGAACTGGGCGATCGCCAGTGGGAAGGCAACACCTTATGCAACCTCGGCTTGTTGCATCACGTGCAGGGCCACTTCGCGCAAGCGGCCGATGAACTCGGCATTGCATTGCGATCAGCTCGCGAACTGGGCTATGTGCGGCTGGAGTGTGTGGTCTCGTGCAACCTGGGCATAGTCGCCGAGGCGCTGAACTCGCCCGCCGACGCACGCGGGCACTACGAAGCGGCCCTGAAGGTTGCGCAAGGCCTCGGCGACCGGCGCTCGGAGGGCCAGGTGCTGGGATACCTCGGTCTGCTTCATGCCCGCCAGGGCCGTTTCGGCGAAGCGCGCAACTGCCTAGATGTGGGTGCGTGGCATCTCGCGCAGCTTGCGGATCGTCTGAGCCTGGCGCTTCTGCACTGCTGCCGCGCCGAGTGCGAACACCTCGCTGGCGCCCCCACCGCCGCGCAGGCCGCCTTGGCTGCCGCGGAGCTGTTGGCCGTGGAAGTGGGCGCCCAGCCCGGCTCGGAACTGGCGGTGTCGTTGAACAGCGTTCGCGAGCTGGCCCGATCGGGCGCAGCGCCGCCGAACCGCGGGTGAGCTTCTCAGTTGCCCGAGTTGGTGATGTTCGGGTCGCAGCTGAACTCGTCGGAGAGGCGTGAATCGAGCGCGTTAGGCTTCTTGAACTTGATCACGTACGGGTGCTCCTGGCTGGCCACGGTGTTCTTGTAGGTGATGCGGTACTTGTTGGCCTTGGCCGAAGAGGCTGGATCGCTGGGGCTGTTCACGGGGCCAACGTCGGTGAACTCCGCGGGACTGCTTGGCTTGGTCCACAGCGGGCCGTCGGAGGCTTCGAAGAAGGCGTCGGGGTCGATCAAGTGCCAGACGATCTTGAGGTTCGGAACGTTCTTGGGCGCGTCCAGCCTGTAGGGCAGCACGATCGGCGGATTGGCGGTGTAGACGTAGACATCGCACTGCCAGTCGCCACTGCCGGGGCTGCCGATCACCCCGCCAAGCTTCCTGCAGGTCTTCATTGCCGTGCTGGATTGCTGACACAGGGTTGCGCTGCCAGGCGGCGCCGACGCCGGCGCCGAGGCAGGCGGCGCAGTCGCCGCTGGGGTCGGCGCTGGGGTCGGCGCGGGCGCGGGCGGCGGCGGGACCTTCCCGCAGCCAGCGATCATCGCGCACGAAAAGGCCAATGCCAGCGATGCTGCTTGTTTCACGGTGCTCCTCCGAAAATTGGCTTCCCTCAAAGACACGATACGCGCGTTGCCACTACGTCGCAATGCACAGACCGATGAGGCCGGCACTGACCTCCTTGATGATCTCGCTCATCTCCGCCGGGGGCGGCTGGTCATCGGGGCCGGTGTCGTTGCGCGTGGAAATCTGGCCCCATTCGACATAGAAGCCGAGCACCCTGCCGAGCCTCGGATCGTGCCGATGGCGCGAGTAGGCGTAGTCGTGGCTCGTGCCCGAGGTGGGTGCGTTGACGAATCCGGGCCCGGACAGGTAGGCCACATTGCGCACGGCGGCCACATCAGCGACGAAGCGTTTCGCCAGCCGCGCCATCTCTGTCGCATCGGTGCCGTTCAGGAACTCTTGGTAACCCCCGATGGAGCCGCGCTGCCCATTGAACAAAGGGTTCATGAAGTTCTGTGCGGTGTTCGCGCCGGCTTCGTCGATGCTCCAGGCGTAGCGGATTTCCGGCCCGGTGCAGTGAAGATCGATGAACCAGCCCGTCGACGGGAAACTGTTGAGCAGATCCACCACGTTCGCGGTCTCGGGCTCGGAGAACGGACCAGGCCCCTGGTAGTAGTGCGACTGCGGGGTCGCGCCGGCCGGCGACGGTGCCAATGGATCGAATGCCGCCAGGTTGAAGAGCAGGTCGAAGTTGCGGTTGATGTCCACGCCCACCGGCCCGCCGTCCACCAAGGGCGGCCGGCGATTCTTGCGCCACGAGCGATCCTCGCCCGGAGTCTGTGCAAACTCACGCCCGTCGGGGTTGACCAGCGGGAAGATCACCAGATCTCGCCGCGCCAACAGGCCGTGGATCTCATGCGACTTGAACTTCTTCGGGCCGTATACCAGCGACGAAGGCGCTGGCGCGCTGAGGGTCTTGAGAACATCCGCGGCGACATTGATCGCGATCTCGCAGCCGCCCCATTCGTTGCCATGCACTGCGGCAATGATCACCACCACGGGGCATTTGGCCGCGAAGTCGGTGCTCAGGTGCAGCGCGTGCGACTGTTTGCCCGAAGCCGTCAACTTCGGCAGCGCGATGGCCTTGGCCAGAGCCGGGTACTGCTGTTCGAGCGCGAGTACGGCGGCTTCAGCCTCTTGGGTGTTGTAGTACTTCTCCATGGCTCAACCCTCCCGCTCGAGTTCGCCCAGCCCCTGCGGGAAACGGCCGCCGCCAAAGCGGTTTCCTTCGCCCACCGGTGCCAGGTCTCTGCGCCTGGGGTCGCGGGTGTCGATCAGCTTGTCGATGTGCAACCCGATGGCATTGATCTTGTCCAGCAGCGCGCGCTCGACGAAGATGTCCATCGTGACCTGGCCCTCTCGCTCGATCACCCGGCGCGCCTCGACAGGGATTGCGCGCAGCAGTTCCATCGCTTCCACCGGTGTGCCGGTGACGCGCAGGCGCACGATCGACGACGGATCGGGCTGTTTCATCGCATCTTCCCCATCGGGTTGAGGCCGGGCCGTGGGCGGCTTCCGAAACAGCGAAGTCAGAAAGCGCCGCCCACGCGATACGAAGCCCGCTGCGGCGTTGCGAAGGCTCGCCATATCTATGGGCATCGCGGTGTCTCACGCATCGCATTGCACCCCGTGTCGCACACTCTTCGCCTCCCACTCCGCTGTTACAGGCCACCAGGACGACGGCAAGCCTACACCCGGCGGGTGCCGGCGTGTTCCTCTCGCTTGATGACGTCCCGCAGCCGCCGCGTGCGCCCGGGCCGCGGATTCGATGAGCCCCATGCGCTGCGCGTTCAGCAGGGACGCCTGCAGTCTTGCAGCGCCGCCAGCGAAACGTCGCCCTGGCCGAGCACTTCGTCGTCCGCGAGCCGGGGCAGCGGCAGCCCTTCATCGGCCAGGCGACGCAACACATAGCCCGCATCAGGCAGGCCCAACAACGAGGCAGCCTCGATGATCGAAACCTTCCCGGCGCCGGCATCCAGCAACACCCGCTTGGCCGGATCGATGGCAGGCACAGTCATATCAGTCGTTCATCGTGGCCCGAGTCCGAGCAAGGCGGGTCAGGCACCAATACCGTTAACTTAGGGCATAAAGTGCCCGGTGGGATTGCTTTTCGACCATAGCTTGCGCTTGCGCGTCCTGCCCGGCGAAGCAATCCGCATCGGCGGCGCCGTCTGCGGTGTGCAGTCGATCGGCACGCGCCTGGGGGCGCCCCAGTCGAAGGCCTTGTAGCGCGAGTTGCGTCGCTTGACCATGCGCGGTGAGCGGCGGTTGATCGTTCGGCTGGCATGCAAGGTAGCGCAGGTGTCCAGCAGGCTAGCGAACCAGCGAGCCCGCCTTCGTGGCCGCTCTGGGGGGGAAGGCCCCTGACAGGGGCTGTTCCTGTCGCAGCAACTGCACGTGTCCGGTGAAGGACAGGTCCACGTGGGGTATTCGGTGGCTGGCCGCCCCTTGGTGCAGCAGCCAGCGCACGGTGTAGTGCATCAAGACCCAGCCGTAGAACTCTTGGCTGACCAGCTCTGGCGTCTTGCTGCGCAACACCCGGCGGCTTTGCCGCAAGTGCGTCTTCAGCTCGTCGTAGATCGCCTCCATCTCCCAGCGCCGGTGATACAGCTCGGCGAGCTCCATCGCCGGGGCCACCTGCGCGTCCAGCAGCGTGGTCATCAGCCGGTAATGCGGTTCGGCATCGGCAAGCTTGGGCAGCTTGTAGTCGATCACCCGCACCGTGATCGCCCTGGAGCGGGCCTCGGCGGTGCTCACGCCGGTGGGCCGGATCGTGCTGAGATAGCTGCCGTCTGGGAGCATCTGCTCCACGGCAAGCTTACGGGTCGAGCTGCAGCGCCACAGCAAGTGCGCGCCGGTGGCGCTGGCCTGTTCCCAGTGCTCGAAGCCGTTGAAGCCCCGGTCGGCCAGGCACAGCATGCCGGGCTTCAGGCTTGCCAGCAGCGGTTTGCACAGCGCCCACTCACCGCTTCTGTACTCGCCCAGGTTGGCGCCCAGCATGGCGTGGGTGGCGCACTCGGCCAGCACCACGCAACGCGCCTGCGGGTAGCCTGCCCGGCCTTGACGTCCGCCCGGCCGGCCGAAGACCTGCTCGATCTCGGGCTCGTCGGCCAACTCGAAGGTGCTGCCGTCGATTCCGACCAGACGCAGCCCGCGATAGAACGCTTCGGGATGGATGCGCACATCGGCCAGCGGCACGCAGCAGCGGCGCACCAAGTCAGCCAGCGGCTGCGCCCCGATGCGCGAGCGCAGCAGACTGATGGCGACCTTGCTCACACCAGAGGGCTGCGGCGCGCCCGCGTCCCAAGCCAGCCCTTGCGACACCGCCGAGAACACTGCCTCGTAGGCAGCCTCGGGATACAGGCTCAGCGCCATCACGTAGTAAACGCCGGCGACTGCCGGAAAGGCGCGGATGCGTCGGCTGTTGCGACCGTGCGCATCGAGCACCTCATGGACGATCTTCGGCGGCACCACGCGCGCCATGAGGCTGGCGCTCAGGTAGTCCGCGAGCCGGGCACCGGCGCCCAGGCCGGCCTTGGTTCGAGCCATGAGCCGTCTCCTTCGGGGGACGGGAGAGCATCATAGCTCAAAAACTCCTAACTTAACGGTATTGGGTCAGGCACCGCCGGCGACCAGAGGGCCGCTGGCAGGCGAGTCGCATTGATCGGCGTCCGACAGCGTAGCGTCCAGATCCACTTGCGTGTCGCTCACCAAGGCACGGATGCGTTGTGCCAGCGTCTTGTCCAGCGCTTTCTGCCGAGCCGGCCTTCGCACCATGTCCCGGGCCAAAAAGGCGAGAAACCGTACCAGAGCGGGATCGGGTTCCCGGCGCACGGTCTTTGAAATGATCGTTTGACAGCGGTCGGCGAGTGTCGATTCGACTTTGGGCTTGGCACGCATGGCAGCAGAGTTCTGATTCGGGCCGGCGATGGTAGTGCGCGCCTTGCCGGACGTGGGGCTACTTCAGCGTATTCGCCAGGAACACCTGCAGCCGCTGCGTCCGCGGCTTCACCAGCACCTCGCGTGGATTGCCCTGCTCCTCGATCTGCCCCTGGTGCAGAAAGGCGACATGGTTCGAGACCTCGCGCGCAAAGCTCATCTCGTGCGTGACGACGATCATCGTGCGGCCTTCCTCGGCCACTCTCTTCATCACGCGCAGCGCCTCGCCGACGAGTTCGGGGTCCAGCCGGGCCCGAACCGCAAGGCCTCGCCACCCACCACCCGCAGCGTGGAAGCCAGGCCCCGCCGGTGAGCGGGCAGGTAGCCGTGCAGGATCATCTGGGCCGCGGTGGTACCCGCAACTGCCCGCCGCCGCGGAATCGGGTGCGACCGAAGGCCGATACAGTCGGCCGACGCCAACGATCGTTTCCTTCGCTCGGACATGCGCACTTCCCTTGCCGGCACGCCCATCGTATCGCTGCTGCGTTGCGCGCTTCTGCTGCTCCTGGCGCTGTCCGGCGCGCTCGCTGCGGCCGGCACGCTCGAGCGCGCCGCGGTGGAGGCGATGTTCCCGCCGCCGCTGGTGGTGGGCGAGCGTGGCACGGCGTTGCCGGTGTGGCCGATCTTCAGGCGCGCCGGCGCGCAGCTCGAGCTGCAGGCGCATGTCTTCGAGACGGTCGACCTCGAGCCGGTGGCCGGCTACGGCGGCTCGCCGAGCAACCTGCTGGTGGTGATGGACCGCGACGGCAGCTTTCGCGACGTGCGTCTGCTCTCGCACAGCGAGCCGATCTTCAAGTCCGCCGAGGGCAACGCCACGCTGCAGCGCTTCGCGGCGCAGTACCAGGGCCTGTCGATCAACCACCAGATCCAGGTGCTCACGCACAAGGCACAGCGCGTGCAGACCGACACCAGCGCCACCTTGCACGGCGTGCTCGCCGGCACGGTGTCGGCGATGGCCATCGACAAGAGCATCCTCGAATCGGCGGCGCAGGTGGCGCAGGCGCGGCTGCGCGAAGCGCGTGGCGAGGCGAGCGGTGCCGTGCCGGCCAGGCACCGCGGGCCGAATGATCGCTATCGCAAGAGCGGCTTCAACGCGCTGGCAGCGGCGCGGCTGGTGCAGCCGCTGCTCTTCAGCAACCGGCAGGCGGAGGCGGCCTTCAAAGGCACGCCTGCAGCCGGGCGCGACACCGAAGGAACGATCCGCCCCGACAACGCCGCGATCGATGCCTGGGTGCTGCTGCCGGGCCTGCCGCAGGCCGGCCGCAACCTGCTCGACCCCGAGAGCTGGATGCAGGTGCGCCAGCTGCGCGAAGACGGCGCGGCGCTGCTGATGTTGCTGGACGGCGGACGCTACCCGTTCATGGCCGCGCCCGATCCGCTGCGCCCGCGCTCGGCCACGCTCGCGGTGCAACAACAGGGGCGCGAGTTCGTGCTGAAAGAAACGGCCGTGCGGATCGGCCTGGCACTCTCGGGCCAGCGCTCGGGCGTGGCCGAAAACGCCGTACCGCGCCTCTTCGCTGCCGTGCCCGCTGCCGACGGCACGCAGCTCGACATCGCGCAGCCGATGACCCTGCGCATCCGGCTGCAGCGCGGCGACGACGACCCGGCACAGCGCGGCGTGGCCAGCTTCGAGCAGCGGCTGGAAATCCCCGGTGTGGCCCAGTACCTGCCGCAGCGCGAGTGGCCGGCCTGGATGGCGGCGTGGTCGCAGCGCGGCGCCGATCTGGCGATCCTCGGCGCGGGCCTGCTCGTGCTGACCTGGCTGCTCGCGCGCCAGCGCTGGACCAGCGCCAGGCCAGGCCGGCTGGCCGCGCTGCGCACCGCGTACCTGGTCTTCACGCTGGTCTTCATCGGCTGGTGGGCACAGGGGCAGTTGACGATCCTCACGCTGACCTCGGCCATCGAAGCCGGTGTGGCCGGCCGCGCGCTGGATTTCCTGCTCGCCGACCCGCTGGCCGTCGTGCTGTGGGCCTTCACCGGCGTGACGCTGCTGGTCTGGGGCCGCGGCACCTTCTGCGGCTGGCTGTGCCCGTTCGGCGCCTTGCAGGAACTGCTCGCGCTGCTGGCGCGCGCGCTGGGCCTGCGCCAGCACCGGCTGCGCCGCGTCTGGGACCAGCGGCTGAAGCTGCTGAAGTACGCGCTGCTCGCGGCCATCGTCGGCGCGGCGGGCGTGTCGGCAGCGCTGACCGAGCAGCTGGTGGAGATCGAGCCGTTCAAGACCTCGATCAGCATGTACTTCCAGCGCGACTGGCCGTACGTGCTGTTTGCGCTGTTGTGTGCCGGCGCGGGAACGCTGGTGTTCCGCGGTTATTGCCGCTACGTCTGCCCTTTGGGCGCGGCGCTGGCGATCCTCGGCCGGCTACGCCTCGTCGGCTGGATTCCGCGGCGCGCCGAGTGCGGCACGCCGTGCCAGACCTGCCGGCACCGCTGCGACTACCAGGCCATCGAGCCTTCAGGCGCGGTGCAGTACGACGAGTGTTTCCAGTGCCTGGACTGTGTGGCGATCCACGACGACCCCAAGCGCTGCCTGCCGCTGGTGCGCGGTGCGCGGGTGATTCCGATCGTCGCGTTGCCGGTGAATGCGGCGGGAGCGCAGGCGTGAAGCGGCGGCAGTGGCTCGGCCTGGCCTTGGGTACGCCGCTGGTCGGCGCGGCGAACGCTGAAAACCTGGTCTGGCGCGAACGGGCGCTGCTCGGCCTGGGCACCACGCTGTGGCTGCGCGCGGCGCATCACCAGGCAACGCGCGTCGAGCAAGCGCTGGATGCCGCGGTGGCGGCGCTGCGCGAGGTCGAGCGGCTGATGAGCCTGTTCGACCCCGCCAGTGCGCTGGCCGAGCTGAACGCACGAGGCCATCTGCACGACCCGCATCCGCTGCTCGTCGACTTGCTTCGGCGTGCGCAAGAGGTCTCACGGCGCAGCGGTGGCGCTTTCGACGTCACGGTGCAGCCGCTGTGGGCGCTTTGGGATCGTGCGCGGCGCGAAGCCCGCCTGCCGCAGGAGCGCGAACTCGCCGCGGCGCGCGCGCTCGTCGACTGGCGCGCACTGCAGATCGATGAGCGCCTGCTGCGCTTCACCCGGCCGGG
Organism: Rubrivivax sp.; assembly: GCA_031400795.1. Taxonomy (GTDB): domain Bacteria; phylum Pseudomonadota; class Gammaproteobacteria; order Burkholderiales; family Burkholderiaceae_C; genus Rubrivivax. The sequence continues at coordinate 9,327 of JANNQO010000133.1, forward strand.
CATGGCGGTGACGCTGAACGGCATCGCGCAAGGCCTGGCCGCCGACCGCGCCCGCGCGGCGTTGCGCGCGCACGGCGTGGCCCACGCGCTGCTCGACACCGGCGAGTGGTCGCCGCTGGGCCGCTCGAGCGAC
>JANNQO010000134.1:0-11301 GCA_031400795.1 Rubrivivax sp.
CATGAGTACATGGCCCAACCGGGGAGGCCTCCGGCGGCCTGGCGGGGGCCCGAAGAAAGAAAACCGAACAGCCAGAACACCCTCGCTACGGGGACATCTCTACTTTGCGAGACGAGGGGACATTTCTACTTTGCGTTGACACCCACCGACCCTGGCGCGATCGCGTGAAGGAGGATGTCATCCTCAAGCCAACCCGTCTCGATCCAGCGCAACCCGGCATCAGCCGTCGCGCGGAGGGTAAGCGAATTTCCTATCCTCCGGCCGCAAGGCCGGCATCGGGGGACATGAGCGGAACACAGCGCCCCGCCACGGCGCTCGCGCGCAGGCATCACAGCGTTCGGGCAGCAGGCCGTTGTGGCGTCCATGCCACAAGCTGCGACCGAGCGCTCTGGTGCCCGCGCGACAAGCCCGCCGCCGCTGGCAGACTCCGGCGCGCACGCGGCGGGAACCCTTCTCGCCGAACCAACGACCCGGAGAAACTTCATGGCCCGTCGCACCCCACCGCTATCGCCCCTGAAGCTGAGCACCCTGGCCGCCACCCTTGCGGCAACGATCGCCGGCTTCGTACCCAGCGTTTGGGCACAACAGACCGCAGCACCAGACGAGCGCATCACCATCATCGGCTCGCGCCGTCTGGCACCTGTCGCTTCGGCCACCGAAACCACGGTGCCGGTGGACATCTACTCGCTCTCCAAAGCCGGCGAAAGCGGCGGCCAGTTCGACCTGGCGCAGACGCTGCAGTACTTGTCGCCCAGCTTCAACTCCACTCGCCAGACCGGTGCCGACGGCGCCGACCTGATCGACTCAGCCGCGCTGCGCGGCCTGGGCTCGGACCAGACGCTGGTGCTGGTCAACGGCAAGCGCCGCCACACCGTGGCTCTGGTGAACCTGTTCGGCGCGCGCAACCGCGGCTCCACCGGCACCGACCTGAACGCGCTGCCGCTCCTGGCCATCGACAACGTGCAGGTGCTGCGCGACGGCGCCGCGGCGCAGTACGGGTCGGATGCCATTGCCGGTGTCATCAACATCACGCTGAAGAAGCGCGCCGGCTGCGAGGCCGTGGCCGGCTGGGGCCAGTACACCGCGGGCGACGGCGAGAACAGCCTGCTCAGCGCCTACTGCGGCGTGAAGCTGGGCGGCGGCACTCTGGCCATCACCGGCGAGTGGCAAGACCGTGGCCGTTCCAACCGCGCCGAGGCCGGCAACCCACGCATCATCGGCGACACCGCGGTGCGCAACGAGACGCTGTACGTCAACGGCGAGTTCCCGCTCGCCGCCGGCCACGCGCTGTACCTCACCGGTGGTGTGCAGACACGGCGCGCTTCTTCAGGCGCCTTCGCGCGTGGCGGCATCGGCAGCGACGACATCCCGTCGCGCAACTCGGCGGCGATGTACCCGAACGGTTTCGTACCGTTCATCAACGCAGACGTCGATGACCGCTACGGCATCCTCGGCTGGCGCGGCAGGTTCGGCGAGTGGACGGTCGATCTCTCGCAGACCCACGGCGCCAACGAGATGCGCTACGACATCAGCCGCACGCTGAACGCCTCCATCGCCAACAATGACCTGCTGGCCGGTGGCCGCGGCATCAGCCCCACGGCCTTCGACGCGGGCGGCTTTTCGTTCAGCCAGTCGACCACCAACCTGGACCTGTCGCGCTACTTTGCAGCCCTGATGGGCGGTACCAACATCGCCTTCGGTGCCGAGCTGCGCCGCGAGCGCTACCGCATTGGCGCCGGCGAAAGCGGCTCCTATGTCGACGCCGACGGCGTGGGCTTCGGCGGCAACGCCGGCAGCCAGGGTTTCCCGGGCTTTCAGCCGAGCGACGAAGCGCGCAAGAGCCGGCGCAGCCGCGCGCTGTATGCCGAACTCGAGTCGACGCCCAGCGCCGCGCTCACCACCCAGCTGGCGCTGCGCAGCGAGCACTACAGCGACTTCGGCAGCACCACCACCGGAAAGCTGGCCGCGAGCCTGAGGGCCAACCCGGCCCTGCTGCTGCGCGGCGCGGCGAGCACGGGTTTCCGTGCGCCGAGCCTGCAGCAGGTGTTCTTCAGCTCGACCTTCACCGACTTCATCAGCGGCGAACCACTGGACGTGGTGCTGGCGCCCAACGGCGGCGCCATCACCAACGCTGCCGGCATCCCGAGGCTGAAGCAGGAGCGCTCGAAGAACTACACCTTGGGCGCCACCTTCAAGCCGGCATCGGGCTGGGCGGTGACGGCCGACTTCTACCGCATCAGCATCCGCGACCGCATCGTGCTGTCGGGCCGCTTCGACGCCGACAACTTCCCGGCGCTGGGCAGCATCCTGCAGAACCTGGGCGTCGGCCAAGCGCAGTTTTTCGTCAACTCGGTGGACACGCGCACCACCGGGCTGGACCTCACCGTCTCGCACAAGACCAAGCTCGGCGGCGCTCAGCTCAACAGTTATCTGGCGCTCAACAAAGGCCGCACGCGGGTGAGCGGCGTGCACGCGCCGGCAGCGCTGCGCGGCTTCGAGGACGTGTTGCTGTCCGAGCGCGAGCGGCTGTTCCTCGAACAAGGCGGGCCGAGCCTGAAGGCCACGCTCGGCTTCGAGTGGCAACAGGGCGCCTGGACCACCGACGCGCGGCTGATCCACTTCGGCAGCCAGACGCTGGGCACCTTCTCCGGCACCGCCTCGGGCGTGCCGAACGCGCGTTATGCGCCACGCACATCGGCCGACCTGTCGCTCAGCCTGGCGCTGAACAAGTCGATGCGCCTGACCGTAGGCGGCAACAACATCTTCAACGTCAAGCCGAGCAAGCAGGACGCCAACGAAACCGACAACGGCTTCATCTACGACAGCGTGCAGTTCGGGCTCAACGGGGCCTCGTACTTCACCCGGCTGCACGTGAGTTTCTAGGGCTTCTGCAGCGCGCCGCGGCCCTGGCCAGGCATCGAGTTCGACGATCGGGTGCACCACATCGTCGTCGAGACCGAGGTCGAGCACGCCCCGCTGATTGCTGCGCCGGGCAGCACACGCCGCAGATCGCGGCGCTCGCCCTACTGCGGCGCCGCGCTGGCCACCGGCCGGCTGGCCGCACGCCACTCGGGCATGCCGCCGCCCCTGGGCATCGCGTTCTGTACCGTCAACACCTTCTGGCCCCCGCGCGGGCCGAAGGCGATCCGGTAAGTACAAGCGGCGGCCTGCAGCGGCCTGAGCGTGCGGGCCTCGTGATCTTGTGCAACACCGCCTGCAGCGCTTCATCGGTTGGCAAGGGTGCTTCGAAGAATTCCGGCGCACCGTCGCTACTGCGCCGGTATACGCCGTCCAGCACGAGGCAGTGCAGGTGGATGTTCAGCGAGAACCACCCTAACTACCTTGCCGTCGACTGTGACGGTCCATTGCCAAGGGGAAGCCCCACGGGACTTGCGCCGCCGGCGCGCCGGTGCCACGATTAACGCTACTCCACGACGCGTTTGTCGAGGATGTACCAGGGCCGCGTGACGGTCGCGGCCCTGGCGGCAAGCGTCCCTGAACTCAGGCCGTCGTGGCCGTTCAACGAGAGGCCCTGCCATGTCGCCAAATCCGGCCCATCGTTCGCTGCGGCGCCGCCTCGTGCTTGCGCTGGTTGCCGCCGGCTTACTGTTGGCAGGCCAAATCTTTGTCGATCGCCGTAGCGCTGGCGGCACAGCTGTTGCCGCTTCCGATCCGACGTTCGATCCCCTGCTCGATGGCGGCTCTGCGAGCGCATGCGGGCCGCTTGGCGGCAGGTCCATGCGCCAGGCACAGTGGCTGCTCGCGGTCGCGACGAAAACGGAGACCGCGCCGTTCCAGCCGCAGCCGGTGAAGGCCGTGGCAGGCGACGTGCCGCTCTATCCGGACCTCGGCACGCTGGCCTTGCGCATCTCGACGCGCCATCCACGCGCGCAGGCCTACTTCGACCAGGGCCTGCGGCTCGCCTTCGCGTTCAACCACGCCGAGGCGCAACGCGCTTTCCAGATGGCGCAGCGGCTCGATCCGGCCTGCGCGGCGTGCTTCTGGGGCGAGGCGCTGATCCTCGGCCCGAACATCAACGCACCGATGATGGCGGAGGCGAACCCACCGGCACTCGCCGCGCTGGCCAAGGCGGTGACGCTGAAAGACCGTGCCGGCGCGAAGGAACGCGCGCTGATCGAGGCCCTGCAGCAGCGCTACTCGGCAGACCCGAAGGTCGAGCGTGCCGCGCTCGACGCGGCGTATGCCGATGCGATGCAGAAGGTAGCCGCCCGCTTCCCGGCTGATGACACGATCCGCACGCTGTACGCCGAGAGCGCGATGGATACGCAGCCGTGGGACTACTGGGAGCCCGGCGGCGTGAAGCCGAAAGGCCGCGGCGCCGAGATCCTGTCCAGTCTCGAGACGGTGCTCAAGCGCAATCCGAAGCACCCCGGCGCGATCCACCTCTACATCCATGCGGTCGAAGCATCGACCACGCCGGAGCGGGCCCTGGCGCATGCGCAGCGGCTCGGTGCGCTGATGCCGGGCGCAGGACACATCGTCCACATGCCGGCGCACATCTACTACCGGGTCGGCCAGTACCGCCGCTCGCTCGACACCAACCGGCTTGCCGTCAAGGTGGACGAGCAGTACTTCAAGAACTCGCCTTCCGATCCGATGTACCGCGGCGCCTACTACCCGCACAACATCCACTTTGTGATGGTCTCGGCCCAGATGGGCGGCGACGGTGAGACGGCCATCGATGCGGCGACGAAGCTGGACGCCGCGGTTCCGGCCGAGCTTGCCAGTCAGTTCCCGATCATGGAACCGGTGAAGGCTGCCACCTTCACGACGCAGCTCGAGTTCGCCGATCCCGATGCCGTTCTGGCGCTTGCCGCGCCCGACGCGAAGCTTGCCCTCGTCCGCACGATGCACCACTACGCCCGTGCCGTGGCCCACGCACGCAAGAAGGCGCTTGCGGCAGCACGTGCCGAAGTCGCGGCCATCGACGCGATCGAGGCGCAGGCGAACTTCAAGCCCTACGACGATTGGGGGGTGCCGGCCAAGGCGATCCTGCAAACCGCGCGGCTGGTCGCCGCCGGCCGCATCGCCGACGCGGCCGGTGATCTCGAGGGCGCGGCCAAGGCCTACGAAGGCGCGATCGCGCTGGAGGACAGCTTGAGCTACACCGAGCCGCCGTACTGGTACTACCCGGTGCGCCAGTCGCTCGGGGGCGTCCGCTTGCGGCAAGGCCGGCTCGACGATGCCGAACAGGCGCTCCGCGATTCACTGGTCCGCGTGCGCAACAACGGCTGGGCGCTCGCCGGTCTGGCGGAGGTCTATCGCCGCAAGGGCGATCGCAACGGCGAAACGGCGGCCCGGCGGTCTTACGGGCGCGCTTGGTTCGGGCCGTCCGCGGGGCCGGATCTGTCCAGGCTCTGAAGCCGGCATGGCGGCAGGCGTTGGTCGATCGCATCGAACAACGGACCTACGACGTGGTGCTGATGGACGTGCAGATGCCCGAGATGGACGGGCTTGAAGCAAGCCGGCGCATAACGTCCAAGTGGACGGCACAGCAAAGGCCGCGCATCGTGGCGATGACCGCCAACGCCATGCAGGGCGACCGCGAGGAGTGCCTGGCCGCCGGCATGGACGACTACGTGACCAAGCCGATCCGCGTCGATAGTCGGCCGGCGTCGAGAAGTGGTTGCCGGCGCGATGAACGCGTCCACCCGTTGCAGCCGCGTGGCGGACATGCCCACGTCTTCGGGCCGGTTCGCGGGCACCTGGGCTGCGGCCGTGGCACACACCAGCGACAGCCATGCCGGCAACAGAAGTGAGCGCAGTGTCTTCATCGATGGCTTTCGTGGCGAGGATAGGGCGATTCAAACGCCACCGCGAGCGGCCCTTCTACGAGCGCCGGCTGGCGGCATGGGAACCAGCTGGCGCCGGACCGCAGGAGCGTCCTATCTCTGGTCGTCGTCGCCAGAAGCGAGAAGGAGCAGAGCTCCCAGGACAGCGCCTCCGACCACGAGCGCCCGGCGCTCAGGCGTAACCCGGCGGAGCCAAGAAGCCGCCGAACTCACGCTCGAGCAAGGCCGCGAAGGCGAGCACAGTGTGGTCCTCGAGGTACGGCCCGACGATCTGCACGCCGATCGGCAGCGGGCTGTCGCCGCGGTCGATCGGCACCACCGCGGCGGGCAGCCCGCTGCTCGTCGCCGGCGCGGCCCAGACCAGGCCGACGTCGATGTACGGGAAGGGCTTGCCGTCGATCTCGAGGCGGCGAGCCTCCTGCTGCTCCGAGTGGTCGTGCGCGAAGGCCGTCACCGGCATCGTCGGGCTGAGCACGACGTCGACCTCGGCGAACAGCGCGCGCCACTGCTGCTGCTGGCGGACGCGCGCGGTGTCGGCGAACAGCCAGTTGCGGTAGCTGAGCGCGATGCCACGCGCCCGTTCGGCGGCCAGGCTCTTGTCGTCGGGCGCCAACGTCGCGGCGATGCCGCGCAGTCGCTCGTACAGCGGGCCTGGCCAGGTAGCGGCGGTGAACGACATCAGCAGCCGCATGTAGACCCGCGCGATCTCGGCGAGGTCGGGCAGCAGGCGATGGTTGCGCTCGACCTTCACGCCGGCGCGTTCGAGACGGCTGCCCAGCCGTTCGAGCGCCTGTCTCACTGGAGCGGAAGTCGGCACCAGTGGATGGCTGTCGAGCAGCAGCACGCGAAAGCCCTTCAGCTCCTGCCGCCGCGGCGGGGGCAGCGTGAGCCGGTAGCCGACGGCGGTGGTGAGCTCGTCGGGACCGGCGATGACGTCGAACAGCCGCGCCACGTCGGCCGCGCTGCGCGCCATCGGCCCGACCACCGCGAGGTCGACTTCGCGCGCCAGCGCCGGGAATCCGGGCGGCGTGTGGCCGCGACTCGGCACGACGCCGTGCGAAGGCTTGAGCGCGGCGATACCGGTGAAATGCGCCGGCACGCGCAGCGAGCCACCGATGTCCGAGCCCAGGGACAACGCACCGAACCCCGCCGCCAGCGCTGCCGACGATCCGCCCGACGACCCACCTGGCGTGCGCTCGAGATCCCACGGGTTGCGCGTGATGCCGTAGATCGCGTTGTAGCTCTGCCAGTCGGCCAGCGCCAGCGGCACGTTGGTCTTGCCGAGGATCACCGCGCCGGCGCCGCGCACGCGCGAGACGATCAGCGCGTCGTCGCTTGCCCGGAAACCTTTCGCCTCCGCAATGCCCCAGGTCGTCGGCAGCCCTGTGACGTTGAACGAGTCCTTGACCGTGATCGGCACGCCGAGCAGCGGCCGCGAATCGCCGCGGGCCAGGGCCGCATCGGCCGCCTTCGCCGCTTCGCGGGCACCCTCGAAGTCGCGTGCAACCACGGCGTTCAGGCTGGCATCGAGCCGTTCGATGCGGGCGATCACGCGATCGGTCAGCTCGAGCGACGAGAAGCGTTTCGAGCGCAACGCGTCGACGACCTGCGCAGCCGAGAGGTACTCGGGCGTGTCGGCGGCCTGCACTGCGCTGCTGCCGGCGAGGGCGGCGGCGCCGGCGAGGACTTCGCGGCGGGTGAGGTGGGTCATGGGGAGTTCCTCCGGGGGCGGGGGTCAATCGCGTCCCAGCTCCATCAGCAATCTTGTGCTCAGGTAGAGCCGCGGCACGATCGAGTCGATCTCGATGTACTCGTCTCTGGCGTGGTAGCCCCAACCGGCCAGGCCCAGGCTCTCCAGCACCGCAGGCTTGCCCGAGCGGCTCGCGTAGCCGGCGTCCGTGCCCCCACCGGTGCCGGGCACCAGCATCAGCGGGCGGCCGTCCAGTTCTGCGTAGATCGCCTGGGCGCGCCTGGCCAGGGCCATGGTGCGTGCGTCGCCGGCAAATGGCGGTCGGCCGATGTCAAGTGTTACCGTGGTTTCGGTGTCGGGAACTTTGCGCTGCGCCGCCTGGGCCTGCAGCGCAGCCAAGAGCTTGCTCGCCGCATCGGCGGCGGTCAGCCGCACGTCGGCACTGGCCATGGCCTGGTCCGGAATTTGGTTGCGCACCTTGCCCGAGTTGGCCTGGGTCCAGTTGAGCTGCGCGCCAGGGATGCCTTTGGCGATGTCGGTGGTCATGCCGATCTGGTGCGCCAGTTCGACCAAGGCATTGCGCCCATCGCCGGGCGCCGCGCCGGCGTGCGAGGCGCGGCCCTTGACCGTCATCGTCGCGGTGGCGGTGCCGGCGGCGGCCAGCAGCACGCTTTCTGTCTTGAGCACCGCCTTGGCACCGGTGGGCTCGTAGGACAAGACCACATCGTGCTGCGCGGCCACCTCGGCGATGGCCTCACCAGAGCCCGCAGACTGGGATTCTTCGTCGGCGTTGAACATCACCGTGAGCTGGGCGTAGTCCTGCCAGCCGGCGGCCTTCAGGATGGCCAATGAATGCAGGATCACCGCCACGCCGCCCTTGTCGTCGGCGATGCCGGGGCCGTAGAGCTTGTTGCCGTCCTGCTTGATCGGCTGCGTGGTCAGGGTGCCCGGAAAGTAGATCGTGTCGAGGTGGGCGATCAGCATCAGCTTGCGTCGACCGTTGCCATGCAGCCGGCCTATCAGGATGTCGCCTCTTGCCGTGCTCGAGGGTCGGCGTTCGACCTGCATGCCCAGTGCTTTCAACCGCTCCTGCGCGTAGTCGGTGATGCGGCCGAGCCCGGCCATGTCCATGGTGCCTGACTCGATGGTCACCATCTCTTTCAGCGACTCGATGACGGCCGGCTCGGCTGCACGCGCGGCAGCGAGCAGCTTCTGGTCGGTGGCAGCACCTGCTGCTGTGGACGCAGCGGCACTTGCGATGACAAGCACCAGCAGCGTCTGCACCTTCATCCGAGCGAGCAGCGAGACCCATGCACGGAATTGCTTCATGAGTGCCTCCAGACGACGCACAGTCTGCAACAGGTGCCCGATCCGCCGGCCCAGGGGAAGCCCGCGATTCAGGCACGATGGTCAGGTCACTGCACTCGAGCCGGGGCTTGCCCCCTGCTGAACGCAAACCTTTCAGGTCCGCAACCCCAGCTTCCCCGCCTGCCACAACAGAAAGGCCTACATGTCCGCCGCCATCGCCTGGCGCTGCGTCACCGAACTGCCCATGCCGTGGCCGGCCTGGGCGTCGATGCGCATCAGTACCGGGCGGCCACCCGGGTTGGCGGCCGGCAAGCGCGCCGTGGTCTTGGCGCTGTGCCAGACGTCCACGCGTGGGTCGATGTCGACGCGCAAGGGCAGATCGGCGGGTTGGGTTGACGCTGCGCGAGCAGCGCGCGAGTGACGCCAAGGCGGCTCGGCATCAAGGTGCAAGAGCCGCAGCCAGCAGGCGACGGTTGGCCGGAGTGCCGCGCAGAAAGCTCTCGCGCCACGGCTCGGCAACATGGCGGCGCGCCGTCTCGAGCAGCCATCCGGCGCCACGCCTGTCACCGTGCAAACCTCATGCAGCATGACATCAGATTCGCTGCATGCTGTTGCGCCTATTGCAGCAGAGCCGCCGCCCCGGCCAGGCAACTGATGCTGGCCACCAGAGTCAGCTGCAATCGCATCGGTAGCCAGGCTCGTAGCTGGTAGCGCGGATACAGCACCCGGTCCGCCGCAAAGCAGGCCCAAAGCAAAGCCGCGATCAGCAACAGCCCCGGTGCAGGGCCCAGCAGCAGGGCCACCCAGCCCAGCAGGCTGGGCACCACGCCCCAAAGCAGCCGTGGCACGGGCTGGGCAGGCCGCTCACGCATCACCAAGCCCCAATGGATGGCCCCCAAAAAGCTGGCGATGGTCGCGCCGTACCCCAGCAGTGCCATCCTTGCCAGCTGCCAGTCACCTGGCAACGCCACCCAAAGCGCCGCTGCAAAGCTGACAAACGGAATCAGCCCGCCAAAGCCCAGCCACCACGCCCATAGCGAAGGGCCTGCCTCATCCGCCGTCATCAGTCCTCGACCTTCGGCTGCGGAGCCGTGATTTCGGACGGGCTGCCCGATGCTGAGTGATGATGCCCGCGCGGCCCGCGGCTCGCTAACGCCAGGCTCCCGGCTCCTGACTGACTGGCCCTGGAATGACGGCATCAGGTCAAGGACCTTCCGCTGTCGGCCACCACCACGCAGCCGTTGATCAGCCAGCCGGCGCCGGCCTGCCGCTCCAGCAGGTAGGTGGCCATCCAGAGGCGGCCTTCGCGGTCACGCAAATGCACGTTTTGTTGCACGTTCTGCCGCGCGGTCGCCGGGGCTCCTTCAGCCCCACCTTCCCTTGCTTCGGTTTGCGCCTGGAAGAACGAGACCGCGGCCGGCCGTACCACCATGGGGTAGCCGCTTCGCACCATGGCCATAAAGGTCGGCGCGTCGCCGAACTGGGCCCGGATGGCGCCCGAGGCGTAGGAAAAGGCACGCTCGGCGTCGTCCGCAGCGAAGGCATCGAGTTGGGCCTGGACCACTTGGCGAACGGCGCGCGCATCCGGTTCGGCCAACACCGCTGCGAAGGCGAGCGCGGGTGCGAGCAGGCCGAGCATTGCCACGCACCAGAGGCGGCGTCGTATCCTCCCCATCATTTGGCCGAGGCCCCGCAGGCTGAAGGTCATGCGCCACTCCCAGTGGACGAGCGCGACGGCTCCGCCCCGCCTGCACGATCAGGTGCTTCTACCGACACCAGCGGTGCATGGCCCATCTTCTGGCCGTCCCACTGCTGGCCGCACCAGCAGCGGCCTTCGGTGTCGATGATGCAGGTGCCGCTGCCGCAGCAGCGTGGGTCTTCGTCCATTCGGAACTCCTTGATGTCACTCAAGCCATTTCACGCCTATTTCACAAGCGGCCGCACGGTGGTGAAGCCGCCATCCACCGCAATCACCTGGCCGGTCAGGCGGGCCGCGCCTTGACCCACATTTCCGAGCAGCCAGGCCATCACGTCGGCCACCTGCTCGGCCGTCTGCACGCCGCCCAGCGGGTACTGGCGCGCTGCGCCTTCGCGCATGGCAGGCAGCTTCAGCATGCCGGCGGTCATCGGCGTCTCGGTCATGCCCGGAGCCACGGCATTGATGCGCAGGCCCTGTGCCGCATAGGTGGCCGCGGCGCTGCGCACCAGGGCTTCGACGCCGCCTTTGGCCGCGGCGATGGCTTCGTGATTTGCCACGCCGATGCGCGCCACCACCGAACTCGCGAACACGGCGGCGCCTGACGCGCCCTGCAGCGCTGCGATCCAGGCCTGCAGCATGAACACCGCGCTGTCGAGGTTGATACGCATGACCTCGCGGTAGGCGTCCAGGCGGGTGCGATGCAGCGGTGCGATCAGCGTGCTGCCCACGCAGTGCGCCAGCAGCGTCGGCGCCGCGCCCAGGGCTTCCTGGCAGGCAGCGACAGCCAGCGC
>JANNQO010000135.1:0-8428 GCA_031400795.1 Rubrivivax sp.
CCGTGCTCATCTTGAAAAGCTCCATCTGCAAGTTGCTGTTAGCGCCAATGCCAGACGATGCATAGGTGAACTTACCGGGGTTCTTCCGAACAGCATCGACGAAGCCCTTGTAGTCCTTCGCGGGAAAGCTCGCAGTCACAGCCAGAATGTTTGGGGATGATGCCAGACTGACAATGGGGGTGAAGTCCGTGAGTGGGTTGTAAGGCGAATTCGGGTTAATGGCGGGATTATTATCAGCGCCGCCCGACGATCATTGTCGCGTGTTGGAAGCAGGCTGAGTTGTGGTGATGTCATGATTTGTGGAACGTTCAATGGGCTGCTGTACTTCAGCGGACTGCTTCGAAGCCAGCCTTCGGACAGACCCGTGGCTTCGAGATACTTGGCAATGAAGACCAGTTGGCCCATCGCCGTGGCCGTGCCGCGCTCGCATCAGCAAACATCGACAACCCCACCCGGCGTGCGTGCGGGCATCGCCTCGCCCGTGATCTTGTGCTCACCCATCGGGTGCCGCCTCCAAGCACGCCGCAATCCTCGCCAACTCAACCGATCACGCCTTCAGGTCAGGGGCAACTGAGGAAGACGGGCTGCGGGATCTGTTTCGTCGGCACGGCGTGGCCCTAAAATGCGCTATGCGAAGTGGTATCGAAAGCTTCCTTCAGACTGGCCGAAACATGACTTGGCTGGTCATCGTCACCATCACACTGGCCCAGCCGTTGTCCACGCTGGCCCAGACGGCTGATCGAGTCAACCGATCCGTGAACGGTTGCCCAGACGTGTCAGGCCGCTTCAGAGTCACCGGCTCTGCCGGTGCAGTCACGGACTCCGACGCCTGGGCCGAGGCTCTGGCGGCCCTGCGCGCTCAGCAGGGCGGTTTCACGGGCAGCGAAGTGGCACTGAGCCTACTGCCCAGTGGCAGTCTGGAGGTCCGGGTCAAAAGCGGGTCGACCGGCGTAATGCCCGCAAGCCCGAACGCGGTGCTGTCGCACGGGGACGACTTTAGCTGCTACGGCGGCTGGCTCAGTTTCAAACGCGCCGAGCGAGCCAGCCGCAAAAGGGAACAGGGCTGGTACGAAGGCCTTTCCACAGTGAGCATCTCACGCGGCCCGTCCGGCCCGTCGGGTGCACTGTTCGTTCAAGTGCGCTTCAGCGGCAACCAGCGCAGCATCACGCACATCTACGACAGTGCCAGGATCAGCCTGCCCAAGCTGGGGACTGGAATCGTATTGCGTGAATCGATGCGTTGGCCCGACATTTCCGAACCCGTGCCCGAGACCCCGGCGAGAGAAGTTGCAAGAGAGCCCGAGCCAAAGGCGGTGCTTGCTGTGCGGACGGTTTTGAACAGCCGCGTGCTGGGCAACATGATGCTCGGGTCGGTAACCGCCAGCGGCGATGCGGTGCTGGTCACGCTGACGTCTCACCGATCCGCCGACGTCTCCCAGTTCGAGGATCGGCTGCGTGCGGCGTCGGTTGCCTACGAGATGAAGACCCAGCCCATCTGGACGAACAATACGTACTACATGCAGCTGACCGTCTGGCCCGAGGGCACTGCGGCCGGCCGCAGCTGGCGGCCGAGCGTCCTTCGCGTGGAGCACGAGTTGCGAAGCCTGAGGCCCTTGGCGACTGTTGACAAGGTCAGCGATGTCGGTAGTGCGTACGTCGCATCGATCAGCATGCTCGGGTCAGAGAATCTGGACGTTGCCATCGCTCGGATCAAGGCCAACAGCAACATGTTTGGCGCTGTCGACGTAATCGGGGATTCGATGCGTGCCGATGCAAGCCGGTCGCGAACCGTGCAACTGAGGCTGCACCTGCGCTGAAGCCCATGCCGACGTGACCAGCCAGTCGCGGGGCTGATGGTCAGGTAGCAATCGCCGAAGGTCAGCTTCATGGCACAGCCGCGCACTCACGGTGCTGTCTAGGGTTGTGTGGCATCTGCCCTCAGGTTGTGGCTGCTCGTCACTCAGTGGTGCGCGTCGGGCAGGTACGCCACAGCCTTCAACAAGTGCTGCCATTCGACCCCGACAGCTCGCATGCTTGCTGGATGGAGAACATGCCGTTCACGCGCGTGGCTGGCGCCGAACCACCGTCGAACGACAGCCCAGGAGCGCCAACCCCAATCCCCTCACTCAGGTCTCCGGGAATTTGTACTCGCAGGGTGCTTCAGCACTCCGCCCGATCAGTGCCAACGGCGGCTTGCATCAGCCCACCGCAAGACGCACAGGCTTGCCCACGCGTTGGCCGTGAAGCGGCGCTGAAGCGCGCGCTGTACCTGCTGCCCGCTGCCCTGCGGGCCGCTCCAGGCCATCGTGACGGTGACCTCCTCCAACTGCGTGATGGGGTCGAACGCATCGCCCGGAGCACCCCATTGCGTCTCGACGCGCAGCCCGTTGGCCTCGGACACCCACTTCGAATTCGTCGAGCGACCCACGCCGAAGGTATCGCGCGGGTGGCACATCTCCAGCACATAGACGCCGCCATCAGCCAAGTGTTCGGCTACCGCTTGCAGGTGGCGCAGCACGGCATCGTTGTCCAGCAGATAGCTGGCGGAGTCCATGGCCAGAAAGGCCAGCTCGAAGCGCTGGGCGATGCGGAAGTCACACATGTCGGCGCGCAGAGCGTTCAGCGGCACCCCATCGCGGGTCGCGCAGGCCAAGGCGTAGTCGCACATGGCCGGTGCCGCATCCAGTGCAGTGGCCACCGCGCCGCGTCGGGCGAATTCGCGTGCATGCCGCGCCGGGCCGGCGGCCAGTTCCAGCATGTGCCCCACCGGCTGCCCGCTGTGCCTGAGCACCAGCGCGGCCAAGGTGTCGCCTTCGGCGGCGATGTCACGAAAACCGAACGCCACGTCGTAGCAGCGGGCCTGTTCGTAGACGCGGTGGTGCGAAGGGTCCATCGTGAAGGCAGTGCGGGCGGTGGGGGGTGGGGGGGTGAGGATAGGAATTCAAACGCCCTTTTTCTCGCCCATGACCGCCCCGGCATGGCACCTAACTGCGCTTGATGCGGCCTTCGGAGTCGGCTGCGACGCTCGAGAGGGCCGACAGTGCCGCCCAGACGCGTCCGTCATGGCATCGAAGTCCATCAGTTGAACAATGAGCCGCCAGGCGCTGTCAGCGGGGCCCGCGTTTGCATCGGCTACAGACCCCGCGGCACCGCCCAACTCTCGCAGCGGCATCAGCGCAGCGCCAGCCAGATCTCGTTGCGCCGCATGAACCACGGCGTGAAGGGTGCGTTGTAGCGCGCCAGCACAGGCTCGCCTTGCGTGGCCACGCCCACCGCTTCCAGGGACGCCTTCAACTCGCCCAGGTGCTCGAGGTAGTTGGCCTGCGACCAGGTGCCCGAGTAGCGGATGACCGCCCAGGCGCCGGCGGGCACCACACGCAGTTGCACGCGCGGGTCGATCGGCTCGGGCGCCGTCGCCAGCGTCACCCCCTTGGGCAGGACGAACTGCACCCGCATGCCGCCAGCCACGGCGGCCTGGGTCACGGGCGCGGTCATGTCCATGCGCACGGGTGCGGCGGTCTGCGTCACAGGCGCCGTCATCGCGAACTTCTTCTCGCCCTTGTTCTTGCCGAAGATGTAGCCCGCCAGGATGGGGAAGGCCTGGTTGCCGGCGTCTTCGGCCGAGGCGTCCAGCACCACCTCGGCCACGACGTAGGGTGCGTACCGGCGCAACTCCACGTTGTCGAACTTCCTGACCACCTCGTAGTCGGGTTCTTCGATCGCGTGGCTGAACAAGGGCATGGCGGCGAGTGTGAGCAGGAGCAGGAAGTGGCGCATGGGCAGGATGCAGGTAGGCGGGCAGGTGAGGAATGAGACGGTGCAATCGAAGTCAGTGTCCGGCGTTTCAGGCGCAGCCTGGTCAGGGCCGACGGCGTGGCCGCGCGGCAGTCAAGGCCTTCGGACGTCGCGCGTTCGGTGCTAGCGCCGCGACGTCGTGCCTCGGTGATGAAGGCAGCATCAGCCCTTCGTGCAGCGCCACGTGCTCGAGCGCAGCCTCGAAACGAGCGCGCGAAGCGGCGGCGACTCGACCCAGGTAGGCGTGCAACTCGGCGTCGGACACGCTGCGCTGCTCACACTCGGCGCTGTAGGCCTCGAAGTGCGACAGCTGCACCAGCAGTTCGGCCACGTGGCGCGGGCACTCGCAGGCGATCGTCGACGACAGGCCCGCGAAGTCGGCCAGTGCCGCATCGTCCCAGCGGCGCGGCGGCATGGCATCGGTCGAGAGCGCGAGCTGGTCCGCCATGGGCTGCGGCGCCGCGGCCGCCCTGGACAGGCTGTGCAGCCATTGCGCCACCACGGCGTCGGGCTGCGGCTCACGCAGCAACGCCGTGCCAGACGATGCCAATGCTTCGCACACGGGGTCGGCAGCAAAGCCGAAGAGCACCGCTTTCGGCACCCCCGCACAGGCCGGCATGGCAGCATCGATGGCGGCCAACCAGCCCTCATGCAAATGCGGTTCGTGCATCAGCAATGCATCCAGGTCAGAGCCCCGCAATGCGGCGGCGGCCTGCGCTGCGTCGTCGAACGGCCCCAGCAGCACCACGGGCCGGCCCAGCCGGCGCAACAGCGCGGGCCGCTGCAACCGGGTGCCCAGCGCAGCGCCAATCACTGCAAGCCGCCAGGCTCGAACCGGCGGCAAGTAGGCCGCATCCGAGCGCGCGCCTTTCTGCGTGGCCGACAGCGCGTGCGCGTGCGTGGAAGCGACGCGCTGCAGCTGCGGCATGTCCAGCGGCGCCAGGCTCCCGATGGCGTGACCGAGATCCGTCAGCTGCTTCAACAACGCCAGCCGCCGCACGTCGTCGGCCGAATACAGGCGCTGACCGCTCGGCGACAGCTCGGGCTGTGTCACCCCGTAGCGGCGTTCCCAGACGCGCAGCGTCGCCACCGGCATGCGCAGCATGCGCGCCACGGCTCCGCTGCGGTGGAACGATGGATCCCCCGTGCCCGTCGGATGGCGGGTTGGCGGCAGCGATGGCTTGCTCTTGGTCATCGAAATCTCTTACTTGAAGCTTCTTTGACGCCGATTGTGATGGTATTTCGGAGACTTTTGCACACTCGACCTCATGATGAAGCGGCAAAGTGTATCATCTCGGTCATGCTCAGTAAAACTCAGCGCGTCGCCGTGATTGCTGCCGGTATCGCCGGTGCCGCTTGCGCGCGCACTTTGACGCCGGCCGGGCACTCGGTGCACGGGCTCGAAGGCGTGAACACACTTGCCGGCCGCGAGGCTTCACGGTGATGCTGCGCAGCGCCAGCTTTCGTGGCAACAAGGCCGCGTTGCCAAGCAAGCCTTGTGTGGCCTGCGGGCTGGCGATGAGCTGGCGCCGGCGCTGGGCGAAGAACTGGGCCGACGTGAAGTACTGCTCCGACGCCTGCCGGCGCTCGAACTTTCACGCCAAAGCTGCACGTGGCTGAGCTGCGTTCCTTGATCGTCGTGCTGGGCGACCAGCTCGACCTCGATGCGGCGGCGTTCGACAGCTTCGATGCCGGCCTCGACGCCGTCTGGATGGCCGAGGTGGCTGAGGAGTCGACCCAGGTGTGGTCGAGCAAGCCGCGCACGGTGATGTTCCTGGCGGCGATGCGCCACTTCGCGCTCGCCCTGCAAGCCGCCGGCCGCACGCTGCATTACACGCGTCTGGATGCTCCCGGAAATCGCGGCAGTCTGGGTGCCCAGTTGCAGGCCGACACCCTGCGCCTGAAGCCGGCCCGCCTCGTGATGACCGCCCCAGGCGACTGGCGCGTGCTGCAGGCGATCAAGGCCGTGGCCGAGGCCAACCAGCTGCCGCTGGACATTCGCGAGGACCGCCACTTTTTCTCCAGCATTCGTGACTTCGCGGCGCATGCCAAGGGCCGCAAATCCCTGCGCATGGAGTACTTCTATCGCGAGCAGCGCAAGCGCCATCGCGTGTTGATGCAAAGCGATGAGCAGGACGGTGGGCACGGCAATGAGCCGGTCGGCGGTCAGTGGAACTTCGACGCCGACAACCGCGAGGCCTTCAGCGCTGCCGGTCCGGGCGCCGTGCCACCGCGCATGTGCTTCGAACCCGATGCCGTCACGCGCGAGGTGATCGCGCTGATCAACACCCGCTTCGCTTCACACCCCGGCCGGCTGGACAGCTTCGCCTGGCCCGTCACACGCGCGCAGGCGCTGCAATCCTTGCAGGCTTTCATCAAGGAGCGCCTGCCGCTGTTCGGCCGCTATCAGGATGCGATGTGGCCGGGCGACCCGTGGCTGTACCACGCGCACCTGTCGGCCGCACTCAACCTGAAGTTGCTGAACCCGCGTGAAGTGGTGGCAGCGGCTGAAGCAGCGCATCGCGACGGGCACGCGCCACTGGCCAGCGTCGAAGGTTTCATCCGCCAGATCCTCGGCTGGCGCGAGTACGTGCGCGGCATCTACTGGACCTCGATGCCGGGCTACGCAGAACGCAATGCGCTGGCTGCCCAGCAGGACCTGCCCGCGTGGTACTGGACCGGTGCCACCGACATGGCCTGCCTGCGCGACGCGCTCGCGCAGACGCTCACGCACGGCTACGCCAACCACATCCAGCGCCTGATGGTCACCGGCCTGTACGCGCTGATGCTGGGCGTGCAACCCAAGCAGGTGCACGCCTGGTACCTGGCGGTGTATGTCGATGCTGTTGAATGGGTCGAGTTGCCCAACTCCCTGGGCATGAGCCAATACGCCGATGGTGGGGTGATGGGCAGCAAGCCTTACATCGCCACCGGCAAGTACATCCAGCGCATGAGCCCGCACTGCAAGGGCTGCCGTTACGACCCCGCGCAGCGCAGCGGCGACAGCGCGTGCCCGTTCACCACCCTGTACTGGGACTTTCTGATGCGCCATGAAACAGCGCTGGCCAAGAACCCGCGCATGGCGCTGCAGGTGAAAAACGTGGCGCGCCTGACCGATGGGCAAAAGCAGGCGGTGAATCAACGCGCGGCCGCGATCCGCCGTGGCGAGGTCGGGGTTGGGGTCGAGCAACATGGCTGAGCCCGCCCGGCCGTCCGAAGGGCTCATACCGGAGTGCGGAGCACGAAGGTTCGCGAGCGAGACCTTCGCCCCCACGCTCGCCGCGGCACGGGCCCGCATCGCCGCCGTGCGGCCGGGCGCCTACGCACGCACACGCAACGCACTCGACGGTGCCGTCAGCGGCCTGTCGCCGTACCTCACGCATGGCTTCGTCACGCTCGCTGACGTGCTGGCCGGCGTGGCGGCGCGCCATGCGCTGGACGTGCAGCACAAGTTTGTCTTCGAGCTCGGCTGGCGCGCCTACTTCCGCCATGTCTGGCGGCACCGCGGCAAGGGCATCCTGCGCTCGCTGCACGAGGGCCTGCTGCCCGACGACGCGTATGCCCGAGAGCTGCCGGCCGACATCCGCCAGGGCTGCACCGGAGTGCCGGTGGTCGACGAGGCGGTGCGCACGCTGTACGCCACCGGCACGCTGCACAACCACGCGCGCATGTGGCTGGCCAGCTATGTGGTGCATGTGCGCAAGGTGCATTGGCGAGCCGGCGCCGATTGGCTGTACGGCCACCTGCTCGACGGCGACCTCGCCAGCAACCACCTCAGCTGGCAATGGGTGGCCGGCACCGGCAGCCGCAAGCCCTACCTCTTCAATGCCGACAACGTCGAACGTTACGCACCCGCGTCATGGCACAGCCCGGGCAGCGTGATCGACGCGTCCTACGAGGCACTCGACCGTGTTGCGCGACAGCCGGCGCGGCAGCCCGTCCCGCAGCCGCAAAACAACCACGACGCGCCGCCCGGCAGCCCAGCGCCGATCGAGCCACGCCTTGGCGCAGAGCCGCCAGACGATCTCGGCTTGACGGCCCCCGGCGCCGTTGCCATCGCAGGCCGCGACGTCTGGCTCGTGCACCCCTGGAGCTTGGGCGAACTGCCGGCCGGATTGCGGGCCGGCACGGTGGTGATCGGCGTCTTGGTGGCCGACTTTCACCGCGCCTGGCCGTGGAGCGAACGACGCTGGCGCTTCGTCGGCAGCCGCATGGCCGAACTCGCCACTGAGCGCTGGCATGGCGACGCCGACACCATCGGCAGCACTCAGGCTTGTGCCCGCAGCGTGCGCAGCATCGACGAGCCCCACCTCGCGCCGTGGTTGACGCGCTGGGCCGAATGCGAAGCGGCGCCCGCGCTGTTTCCGCCTGTCGATCGGCGCTGCGATTCCTTCTCGGTGTGGTGGGCCCGAGCCTCGCGCGGCCTGGACTCGGCCGCGGACCTGCTGGCCGTCAATGAGGTGCCGGCATGGTGACCGAGCCTGTGCACGAACCCGTCAAGGAATCGCCGCCGCTGACCGTGCTGTACGACGGCGCGTGCCCGTTGTGCCGGCGCGAGATCGGCATCTATCGCGGCCTGCGGCCGCTGCGGTCGGATAGCGCGGTGTGTTTTGCCGATGTCAACGACGCCGCC
>JANNQO010000136.1:0-5799 GCA_031400795.1 Rubrivivax sp.
TGGCCGGTTCGTCGGGCGGATGACCGCTGTCCTCGGAACTTGCGCTTCGGCGGCGAGTGGGCGGACGGGCAAGTCAACCATCTGGTCGCGATGCCCGGCCAACGACTGCTCCCGCTGACAGCGAACTGGGTCTTTCGACCCCTTGCGGTCTATCGGCGCCGGCGCTCAGGCGTCAGCAATACAGCGGTAAGCGGTCAATCAAGTACAGTTCGCAGTAGAGTGTCGGCGAACACATGCGGTGAGGATTGCCCAAGGGCAGGCCAGGCTAGCCAGCCCCGATTCGCGTCAATGCCGCGCGAGTTGTTCGCGCGTGTGCGCCAGCACGCGGCGGCCGCCTCTGCGGCTGGGTCGCACGCCGCCAAAGCAATGCCTGCCTTGCTAAGCGCCCGCAACGCCGCCCTGCGCCTCCAGCGCGCGCGCGACGAGGCCCTGGCTCGCCGCAACCGTCGGGTGCTGCGCGCCGAACATCTGCTCGTGAATCCGCAACGAGCGTTCGGCGAGCGGCAGCGCTTCGGCCGCGCGCTCCTGGGCCAGCCTCAGCTCGGCCAGGCTGCTCAGGCCCCATGCTATCCACGGGTGGCTGGTGCCGAGCGCGGCCTCCCACAGCGCCAGCGTCTGCTCCGCCAGCGGTTCGGCCTCGGTCAACCGGCCCAGTTCGCGCAGGGCCTCGGCCAGGTTCCACATCGACAGGCCGATGTCCGGGTGACCGGCAGGCAGCGTCTGTTGCTGCGCCGCCAGCGCGCGACGCGCCAGCGGTTCGGCGGCGGCGAAGTCGCGGCGCTTTAGCATCAGGTCGGCCAGCGTCGTCAGCGCGACCGCTGTTTCCGGATCGTCGGGGCCGAGCAGGCGTTCGCGGATCTCGAGCACTCGCCGGCATAGCGGTTCGGCCTCGTCGTGGCGGCCAAGTTCGCTCAAGGTGCTGGCCAGCAGGTCTAGGGTACTGACGCTCAACGGGTCTTCGGCGCCGAGCACGCGCTCGCGGATCGCCAGTGCACGCCTGACCAGGGGTTCCGCCGCGGCATGGTCGCCGCGGCCCATGAAGCAGCCGCCGAGCACGGCCAAGGTGCGCGCCGTGTCCGGGTGCTCGCCACCCAGCGCGGCCTCCTGCGCCGCCAGCGCCCGGCGCAGCAAGGGCTCGGCCTGCTCGACGCCCCCCTGGATCAGAACGGCTCGGGCCAGGTTCGTCAAAGCCTTCGCAGACTCCGGATGCTCGGCCCCAAATTCCCGTTCGCAGACCGCGACCAATTGCTCCGCCAGCGGCCGCAGCGTCTGCACGGCATAGGCGTTGAGGTAGTTGGAGAACTGGCCCTCGAACCAGCCCACGTAGGCCTGGGCATCGGACCGGCAGCGGTGGTGTTGCGCCTCGGCCAGCGCGCGGCAGGCGGCCGGGTTCACATCCTGCGGGCCAGCCACCTCGGCGCGCGCGCTCCAGAACGCACCCACACGGGCATGGCCGGCGCGCTTGGGCGCCTTCAGCACGCCGTCGTAGGTGACCTGGTGAAGCAGGTTGTGCTGGAAGGAGTATTCGCGCGTGTCGTCGAAGGCGGGCGCGTCGCGGCGCACGATCAGCTGCTTGCGCAGCAGCCCCGGCAAGGCGTCGGCGGCGGCCGGGTCGATGGCCGCCAGGGCGCGGTCCCAGAACACATGCCCGACCACCGCGGCCTGCTGCAGTGCCGTGCGCTCACGCGGCGCCAGTGCGTCCAGGCGTGCCTGCAGCACGCCTGTGAGCGTGGGCGGCACATGCGCTCCAAGCAGCCTTTCGGGCAACACGCGCCAGCCCTCGGGTTCGACCAGGATCACGCCGTCGTCGATGAGCATCTTGACCAGTTCTTCCATGTAGAACGGGTTGCCCTCGGCGCCGCCGGTGATCAGCGCGCGCAGTGCCGCCGGCACTTCGCCGATGTGCTGCAGCAGCGCCTCGGCGAGTTCATGGCTGAAGGCCTTGTCCAGCGGTCTGAGGTCTAGCCGGGTGTGGCGCGCATCGCCGTCGACCCAGTCGGGTTGCTGCTCGAACAGCGTCGGGCGTGTCAGCATCAGGCTCAGCAACGGCATGTCTCGGTTGCTGCGAAGCAGGTAGCGCATGAAATCCAGCGAACCGGCATCGGCCCAGTGCAGGTCGTCCAGCACCACCAGCACCGGCTTGCTGTCGCCCAGGCGGCGCAGGCACAGCGCGGCCGCTTCGAAGGACCGATCGCGGAACTGGCGCTCGTCGCCGAGCAGCTCCTTGACGTGCGGGCTGGCCGAGAAGTCGAGCCCGATCAGATGACCGAGCAGGTGAATCGACGCGTCGTCTTCCTCCGTGAAAAGCGGTGCGAGCCCTTCGACCAGCTTGCGCCGGGCCACGGGGGCCGCATCGACCTCGCCGATCTGCAGCTGCCGCGCCAGTATGTCGTGCAGCAGGCCGTACGGGTGCAGCGCGCTGCGCGGATGCGCGCGGCCCAGCAGCAGCCAGCAGGCAGGCAGGTTCAAGGTCTGCTGGAATTCGGCGAGCAGTCGGCTCTTGCCGAGCCCGGCTTCGCCGACCACGGTCACGGCGCGCGACCGGCCCTCGGCGACGACCGCGTCGAACGCGGCGCGCAAGACCTCGAGATCGGCTTCGCGGCCGACCAGGTGCGTGTGCACGCCCTCGATGCCGCGCTTGGTGACGCGAAAGGCCCTGGGCCGGGCGCGTTCGACCAGGTAGCTGCGCAACGGCTGCTCGACGCCCTTGACGTTGATCGGCGCCTGTTCGTCCACTTCGAACACGCCGCGCACGTGGCGATAGCTGTCGTGGCTGATGCGCAGCCGGCCCGGCGGCGCGCTCTGCTCCATGCGTGCCGCCACGTTCACGGTGGCGCCGCGGATGCTGCCTTCGACGTCTACGCCACCGCCCAGCAGCACGGTGCCGGTATGCACGCCGGCGCGCACGTTGAATTCCGGCACGCCGTGCAGTTGGCGCATCAGCGGCGCCTGGCGTCGGGCCTCCTCGATGACGCCCAGCCCGGCGCAGATGGCACTTTCGACGTCGTCTTCGCTGGCCGCTTCGGAGCCGAAGGCAGCCAGCATGCCGTCGCCGGTGTACTGCAGCACGCGGCCATGATGTGCCTGCACGACCGCGGTGAAGCGCTCGAGGGCGCCGTCCATCACCGCATGAATTTCCTCGGGCCCGAGCTGCTGGCCCATGGCGGTGGACCCGACCACGTCGACGAACAGCACCGACACCTGCTTGAGTTGCTGGTGCGCCCGGGGTTGGTGCGAGCGTAGCGTAGCGAGCTCACGGCGCAGCGGGGTCAACGCCGTATCGACTACCGCGTCGCCGAGAATCGCACGCTGCGCTTCAAGCGCGGCGATGGTGGCAGCGATTTGCTCTGGCGTGTCGTTCATCGCACCAGCTTAAAGCAGACCTGTGACGCGTAGGGTCTGCCCGACTGGAATCGGCCTGGAAGGCGACATTCGATGCTTGCGACTGGACAGCTGCTCATGGCCGACTCCGAACCTTCGCGGTGCATCCAGAAAGCTGACTTTCGAGGCACCGGGCGCCAGCTTGAGGGTCGGCTCACAGGTCAAGCGTTGGACTCAACCCGTCGGCAGGGGGCGGCTTGCTGCAACTCGTACCCGATAACGGTCGCTCGCGGGCTCAACTTCTCGGCACGACCATCTGGCCTCGCGCTCGCCCTCCCAGAGCCAGGAGCCTGCACGGGTACCGACGCCTGTACCAATACACAATGGGAGATTGCGGAGAGCGAAGGCAGCAGAGCATGATTGACAGAGTCAGGCGCTTGTTGGAGGTAGGCTACCTGCCGTCGCAGTTGCCGCCAACCTTCACAACGGGACAGTTGGCGGCTGACCATGCCACTTACTACCAGGCGTGGGTTGCTCTTCAGAAGAAGCCCAAAAAGGGCCAGCCGTTCGTCCCGAAGGCCGAGCCCGGCAAGCCGGAGGCGTTCAGCGTGGCGCGGGTCGGCCACCTACGACGTGTAACCTCTATTCCGAACCCGGTCACGCAGACCTACCTTGCCACTCATGTAGCAGCGCATTGGGGCAGCTTCGTCAAGCACTATCGACAGTCGCGACTGAGTGCCAGTCACCCACGGTTCCTCCACAATGGAGCCCGTGCCGCGAGCATCCCCTCGATGCAAAGGCTCTACGTCGAGAAGGTCGCGCGATCCGCTGGCTATCGCTACATGTTGAGAACCGATGTTTCCCGGTTCTTCCCAACGATCTACACGCATTCGGTGCCTTGGGCCTTCCACGGCAAGGGAGCATCGAAGGGCAACAAAGATCCCGCAGGCGCCAATTTTGGGAACCTATTGGACCTGGCGCTTAGGCAGGGTCAAGACGGGCAGACGATTGGGCTCCCAATCGGGCCGGACACGTCGCACTTGATCGCCGAGGCCATCGCAACGGCCGTTGACGTCGAACTTCGGGATCGGTTGGGTACATGGCCATCCGGGTTTCGTTACGTGGACGACTACTTTCTCTTCTTCGCCACCGAGAGCGAGGCTGAAGGCGCGCTTGCTGCCCTGGTTCGGGTTCTGAAACAGTACGAACTGCAGATCAACTTCGAGAAAACGCGCACCTGCAAGGTAATCGAGATTGCGGATGACTACTGGACGCACCAGCTACGGAACTTTGAAGTCCGGAGTGGTAAGTGGCGACAGACTTCCGACGTCAATCACTTCTTCGAGTTGGCCAAAGAATTGGCGCGCAAGAACGCAGATGAGAGCGTGATGGTCTACGCGCTGAAGCGTCTGTCGTCGACCGTCATCAGGAAGGAAAACTGGGATTCGTTCGAGGCGCACTTGTGTCACGTTGCGCTCGCTTATCCGAATACGCTGCAAACCGTCGCACGGCTCCTTTCGACTTACGCCGACCTGGCCTATCCACTGAACAGACGTCGCATCGGGCGCTTGATGAATGCTGTGATTGACGATCACGCACCGCTAGACCACCATAGTGAGGTGGCGTGGTGTCTCTGGATGTGCAAGGCCCTGGATTTACAACTGCACGTACAGAATATCGACCGCGTTGCGGACATGCACAGTTCGGTGTGTGCATTGCTGTTGCTCGACTTGGCGCAGGCAGGTAACCTAGCACACGCCCCCAACCTCACTTACTGGAAGTCGTTCGAGAACAGCGCGGCGTTGCACGGAGAACTCTGGCTACTTTCATACGAGGCTGGTGTTCGTGGCTGGGCAGGTTTTTCGGCTGCACATGTCAAGGCTGACCGGTACTTCCAGGTGCTTCGCCAGGCAAATGTCCGTTTCTATGACCCGACAGCTAAGCTGCCGCCGTTATTTCAGGTCAAGTCTTTGGCGATGAAGGCCCACCACGTCCAGATCGCCGCAGACCTCTTCGACCTGGACGAAATCGACGACTTTGACAAACTGGTTGACTACGCGGAGGGTGACGGAGGTTACGAAGGCGTCGTCATGCCCGACACCGAAGTAGTCGAGTCGCCAGTCACTTCGGCCAACGACGAAGAGGACTTTGGGGGCTATTCCGGTTGAGTTCGCAAAGTCGGGCTGCTACCAACTCGATCGCTGGCCACCGAAGCCTTCCAGGGCGCGCTGGCCGAGCGTCCGATCTGGATAAGGCCATCTGCAGGCTTGAGGTCGGTACTGCCAGTTCGGGCTGTGGAGAAGCGGTCGCGGGGACGGCGTGAGCCGACTCGGACAGATCTGCGACCGCAGCACCTCTACAGCGGACATGCGATCTGGCGGCGCTCCCTCGGCCCAATGCCTGCTTGGTGCCAGTCAGCGTGAGTAGGGCCTCAGCCCACGACTGGCCGCAACCGCTGCCGAGCAGCCATTCAACCCG
>JANNQO010000137.1:0-11475 GCA_031400795.1 Rubrivivax sp.
CTTATGTGTTCCTCGGCAGTCTGGTGTTCGAGATTTTCTTCGGCCTGCCGGGGTTGGGCGCCTACGTTATCGAAGCCATCGGCAAGCAGGATTTCGCGATCGTGCGCACGATGGTCTTCGTCGGCTCGCTGCTCTACATCCTGACTTTCGTCTTCATCGACATCGCCTACACCTGGGTCGACCCCCGGGTCAGGCTCGGTTGACTGCCCATGCCCAAACTCGTCCCGCTCTGGACCGATGTCGCGATCTGGCTGCTCACGGGCGCCTTCGTGGCCTATGCGGTGATGGTGCTGCGCCGGCCGCTGTGGTCGGCCAACTGGCGCAAGGTCTTCCAGGACGGCGCGGCGCTCGCCTCGTCCATCGTGCTGCTGCTGTGCCTGGGCGTCACGCTGCTGGACAGCGTGCACTACCGGCGCTTGTTGCCGCCGGTCGAAGGCATGAAGGATTCGGCGGCGGCCTACGACACGCGCACCCGCTCGCTGCTCGATACCCTGCTCGGCGACCTGGTGGCCACGCGCGAGCCGACCTATTCACGGCCCTTGTCCTACCTCGGTTTCACGAAAGCGTCGGTGCTGGTGGGCGGCGAAGTGCAGCGCGTCGCGCCCAGGCTGGAGTTCGGTGGCGCGCACCTGAAGGACCCGGAGCGCGACTGGCTGCCCGACTTGAGCCGCCGCGCCGCCGCGGGCCTGGCGCTCGGCGCGCTGGCCGCCCTGCTGCTGAATGCGCTGCTCGTCGCGGCCATTGCGCGCAGCGGCAGACAGGGTTTCGTGGCCACGGCACGCTCGATTGCCGCCGGCGAGGGCGCGATTCCGTGGCGCGCCGCCGTGGGCACGATCACCGTCACCGCGCTGCTTGCCGGGCCGGTGATGGTGCTCAGTGGCCCCTACCACGTGCTCGGCACCGACCTCACCGGCAACGACGTGCTCTACCAGTCGCTGAAGAGCATCCGCACCGCCTTCGTCATCGGCACGCTGGCCACCGTGGCCACGCTGCCGCTGGCGGTAGTGCTGGGCATCATGGCGGGTTATTTCAAAGGTTGGGTCGACGAAGCCATCCAGTACGTCTACACCGTGCTCTCGTCGGTGCCCAACGTGCTGCTCATCGCCGCCTGCGTGCTGATGGTGCAGGTCTTTCTGGACAAGAACCCGGATCTGTTCGAGACCGGCGCCGAGCGCTCCGACCTGAAGCTGTTCCTGCTCTGTGCCGTGCTCGGCCTGACCGGCTGGGCCGGGCTGTGCCGCCTGCTGCGCGGCGAGACGCTGAAGCTGCGTGAACTCGACTACGTGCAGGCCGCGAATGCATTCGGCGTGAGCCACTGGCGCATCATGCTGCGCCACATCTTTCCCAACGTCGCGCATCTGATGCTGATCGTCACGGTGCTCGAGTTCTCGTCGCTGATCCTGTACGAGGCGGTGCTGTCGTATGTGGGCGTGGGCGTCGACCCGTCGATGAACAGCTTCGGCGGCATGATCAACCTGGCGCGCAACGAGATGAGCCGCGACCCGGTGGTGTGGTGGAGCTTCGCCGCCGCCTTCGGCTTCATGGTCACGCTGGTGCTGGCGGCGAATCTCTTTGCCGACGGCGTGCGCGATGCGTTCGACCCGCGGGCGCGAGTGTTCAGGGTGAAGCGATTGGTGGCACGATGAGGCTTCGGCCTCTCGAGGAGAACCAGATGGAAGGCTTCGACCGCATTGCCTTCACACCGGGGGTGATGGGCGGCAGGGCTTGCATACGTGACATGCGGGTCACGGTGGGTATGGTCGTGCGGCAGATCGCGGGTGGCGCTACGCCGGAGCAATTGCTGGCCGAGTTTCCGTATCTCGAACGCGAAGACATTTCGCAAGCCCTGGAATTCGCCGCGTGGCGACTTGACGAGCGCGAAGCTCCGTTGACGGCCGCGTGAAGCGCGCCGCTATTTCGCCCCCATGCTCCACATCGACAACCTCCACGTCGAACTCGACGCCGAAACCGGCGTCGTTCGCGCCATCGAAGCGCTGAAGCTCACCATCGAGCGCGGCGAGACATTTGCTCTCGTCGGCGAATCGGGCTGCGGCAAGAGCATGACCGCGCTGGCGCTGATGCGCTTGTTGCCCGAGAACGGCGCGATCACCCGCGGCGACATCGTGATCGGCGAAGGCCGCGATGCGCTGGACGTGCTGGGCCTGCCCGAAGCGCAGATGCGCGCCGTGCGCGGCGGGCGCATCGGCATGATCTTCCAGGAGCCTTCGACGAGCCTGAACCCGGTGATGCGCGTCGGCGAGCAGATCGTCGAAGCCATCGAAGCGCACACCGATCTGCGCGGCGCCGCGGCGCGCGCCAAGGCCATCCAGTGGCTTGGCCGCGTCGGCATCCCCGAGCCCGAGCGGCGCATCGACGAGTACCCGTTTCGCATGAGCGGCGGCCAGAAGCAGCGCGTGATGATCGCGATGACGCTCGCTTCCGAACCCGATTTCCTGGTCGCCGACGAGCCGACCACCGCGCTGGACGTGACGATCCAGGCGCAGATCCTCGACCTGCTGCGCGACCTGCAGCGCGAGCAGCGCATGGGCCTGCTGCTCATCACGCACGACCTGGCGGTGGTCTCGGGCATGGCGCACCGCGTGGCGTTGATGTATGCCGGGCAGATCATCGAAGTTGCCCCGGCGGCCGAGTTCTTCGCCTCGCCCAAACATCCGTATGCGCAGGCGCTGCTGCGCGCACTGCCCGATGCGGCACGCCGCGGCGAGCAGCTCGAAGCGATTGCCGGCAGTGTGCCCCCGCTGAACCAGCGCTTCGACGGCTGCCGTTTCGCGCCGCGTTGTGCGCAGGCGATGGCGCATTGCGCCGGCACCTTGCCGGCGATGACCGATCTCGGTGCGCGGCATCAGGTGCGTTGCCTGTTGTACGAGCCCGGCGCGACGCCGGCAGCCACCGTGCGCGCCGAGCCCGCCCCGGCGCGCCTGGCGCCGCAGCGCTCGGCACCCGCGGCGGGCCAGCCGAGCGGGCCACTGCTCGACGTGCAGAACCTGAGCGTGCGCTTCCCGCTCAAGCGCAGCCTGCTCGGCCACAGCAAGACCTGGTTCGACGCCGTGAAAGGCGTGAGCTTTCAGGTGCAGCCGGGCCAGACCCTCGCGCTGGTCGGCGAGTCCGGTTGCGGCAAGACCACCACCGGCAAGGCCATCGTGCAGCTGCTCAGAAGCATCGCCGTGCTCGACGGCCGCGCGCTGCTCGAAGGCCGCAACCTGTTCGAGTTGCAAGGCGAGGCGCTGCTGGCGGCGCGGCGCGACGTGCAGATCATCTTCCAGGATCCGTTCGCCTCGCTGAACCCGCGCATGCGTGTGGCCGAGCTGCTCGACGAAGGGCTGCACGCGCTGCGCCCGGAGATGGATGCCGCAGCGCGCCTCGAGCGCATCCAGACGCTCACCGAACGTGTCGGGCTGCGCCAGGAAGCCTTGCATCGTTACCCGCACGAGTTCTCAGGCGGGCAGCGCCAGCGCATCGCCATCGCGCGGGCCTTGGCAGTTCAGCCCAAGCTGATCGTCTGCGACGAGCCGACCTCGGCGCTGGATGTCTCGGTCCAGGCGCAGATCCTGAACCTGCTGCGCGAGCTGCAGCGCGAGTTCGGCGTCTCCTACCTGTTCATCACGCATAACATCGGCGTGGTGGAGTACATCGCCGACCGCATCGCGGTGATGAACGCCGGCGTGATCGAAGAGCAGGGCGACTGCGACAGCGTGCTGTCGTCGCCATCTCGTGACTACACAAAGCGGCTGCTGTCCGCCGTGCCGCGGCTGGTTGGCGTCTGAACGCGCGCGCTGCGCCGGTTGAGGGATCGCAGTGGCGAAAGCCGCAAGCGGGCGGGCGTGCCGCAATCGGCTTCCCGAACTGTTCGTGATATGCTGGTGCGTGCAGAACTCATGCAAAGTGCAGCCATGCCTATCCTGCAGATTCGAGACGTGCCGGACGACGTATACCAGGGCGTAGCCGCCGCCGCCCGGGCCGAGCAGCGGAGCCTGTCGCAGCAGGCCGTGGTGGAACTGCGCCGTGCGCTCGGCTTGGGCGGGCCCGACCGTCGTGCTGCCCTTATCGACCACCTGCGCGCCAGCGGCCGGCGGCTGCCGCTGCAAGCCCCAAGCCCCGAGGCACTGCAGCGCGAAGACCGCGAAGCGCGATAAGGCGGGACGGCGGTGAGCACCGTTGTCGTGTTGGACGCATCCGCAGCCGTGCGTGCGGTGATGGATGCGGCCGCACAGCCCTCGCTGCTCGACCGCCTGGCTGCTGCCGCGACCGTATTGGCGCCAACGCTGATGCGCGTCGAGGCCGCCAACGCGTTGTGGAAGTATCAGCGCGCCGGTGTTGTCGATACGCCCGAGGTGCTGGCGCGGCACGCCGAGGCCAGCGCGTTGGTGCATCGCTTCGTCGATGAACAAACGCTGTTCCCCGAATCGCTGCAGCTCGCGGCCGACCTCGATCATCCGGTATACGACGCCGTGTACGCCGTCACCGCGCGGCGCCATGCCGCCACGCTGCTGACCTTCGACCGCCGCCTGTATGCCTTGTGCACGCGGGCGCGCATAGCCTGCGAATTTTTCGGTGCCTGAGTGCCAACGGGTGGGCGCCGCGAGGAGGCCGGCCGCGAAACCGGCACTGTGAAAAGCGGGTGCGCTGCGGCCTGCTGCGCCCAGCGCAGCCCGCGAGCGGGGCGACATTCGAGCAACTGCTGCATGAGTATCCCGATCTGGAGCGCGAAGACATCGCGCAAGCGCTGCGTTAAGCGGCATGGATGCTAGCGAGCGTCAGCTTCCGTTGGCGCGCCACGATGCGGCCGCGCAGAAGGTCAAGGTTGCGCGCGAATGCTCAGCAGTTCAACGACGCGCCCAAGTAGTCGCCGAGTCGCGACGGGATCGCGCTCACAGCGCCGAGCGCTGTTGTTGATCGACAACGAGCGCCCCGCATCCGCGCTAGGGACATGCCCTAGGGCGGCCCCGATCGCGAATGTCGCGCCCTGTCGCATGCATCGCGTAAGCCCTTGAATTTGCAGCGGTTATGCGCAGCTCTGCGAGCCGGCGGCAGAGGCCCCCGGTGACATGTGCGCAGCAGGCCACAGCGTTGCACACGGAGACAATCCCGACATGTCGCGGTCCTTGGCGTCGGTGGCTTTTCCACAAGCTGCCGTTGGGGCCATGGCGCCATCCTTGCGGGGCCTATGGCCCGGGAGTCCCAAATGATGTTCAAGAGAAGCAGACTAGCCACCAGCGCGATGCTCGCGCTGGGAGGTGCCTTGACGCTGGCGCATGGCGTCGCCTTCGCACAACAGGCGCAGACCGTGGAAGTGACGGGATCGCGCATCCTGCGCCCCGAGCTGAGCGGCAACACGCCGGCGATTTCGGTCAACCTCGAGACCATGGGCAACCTGGGCATCGAGAACTTCGCCGACCTGGCCACGCAACTGCCGCAGTTCGCGCCCTCGTTCGGCGCCTCACGCACGCAGTCCACCTTCTCGGGCGTCGCGTCGTCGGGCCTGAACCTGGCCAACCTGCGCAACCTCGGCTCGGTGCGCAGCCTGGTGCTGATCAATGGTCGGCGCACCATCGGCGGCACGTCGACATCGACCTCCGTGGACTTCAACACCATCCCCACCGCCAACATCGACCGCATCGAGATCATCACCGGCGGTGCCTCGGCGGTGTATGGATCCGACGCCGTGGCCGGCGTGATCAACATCATCACGAAAAAGAACTTCAATGGCCTGGAGGCGGGCATCGGCTACAGCGAAGCCAAAGCCGGCGACAACGAGAACCCCACGGGACACGTGATGTGGGGCCGCACTTTCGGCGACTCAGGCCGCATCCTGGCCACACTGCAATTCGACAAACAAGGACAGGTGAGCTGCCGCAACCGCGAGATTTGCGCGGAAGACTTCTTCTGGGGCGCGCCGGCGACGCAGTTGCGCGGCCCAGCGGCTTACTCCGGCGTTGGCCTTGGCGGCCGCTTCTTCATCGGAGGTACCAGCTACACACGCCGCAACAACAGCTTCACCGGCTCCACCGGCGCGCTGATCCCGTTCGACGTGACGATCGACGGCTACAACCGCAACGCTGATCGCGACCTGGCCATCCCCACCAAGCGCACGATTGGCGCGCTGGACGCGGAGTTCGCGCTGACGCCCAACGTGCGCGTGTATGGCGAACTGAACTATGGGAAGACCGAGATCACGTCGGACTTCGAAGGACATCCGTTCCAGTCGCAGGCCGCCGGCAGCTTGTTCGGCACCCTGCAGGCCACGATCCCAATCACGAACCCGTTCATCCCCGCTGCGCTGCTGGCGGGGGTCAACAGCTTCAATGCCACGGCGCCGGCCGCGCAGCGCATCTCGGCGTTGACCTGGTGGCAGCGCTTGAACAACGCCGGTGGCCCGCGCGGTGCCACCAACGATCGCGAGAGTACGCGTGGCGTGCTCGGCATCAAGGGCGACCTGAAGGTCTTCGGCAACGACTGGCGCTGGGACCTCTATCACGTCGAGGGCCGCACCAAGGTCGCGCTGGGCACCGACGGTCTCGTCAACACCTCCAACCTGTACAACGGCCTGCGTGTCGAGCCCGATCCGGCCGCTGCGGGCCGATTCCGCTGCGCCGATGCCACGGCGCGTGCGGGGGGATGTGTGCCGATCAACCCGTTCGCGGACTACACGCCGGAGATGCAGACGGCGTTGCGCATCGGGGCCATCTCCAACGGCCGCAGCGAACTCAGCAACACGGTGGCTGCGGTGAGCGGCACGCTGATGGAGCTGCCCGCGGGCTCGCTGCGCGCAGCTGGCGGCCTGGAGCGTCGCAAGTTCAGCGGCGGCCTGGACTACGCGACCATCATCAACCAGGGCGGCGCCACCGGCAACCAGATCGCCGACACCGACAAAGCCACGATCTCCACCAACGAGGTCTTCGTCGAGGCGCTGGTGCCCGTGCTTGCAGGCAAGCCCGGCATCGAGTCGTTCAACCTCGAGGGCGCGTTCCGCAGCTCCGAAACGAAGAGCTTCAGCTACGACACGTGGAAGCTCGGTGGTGACTGGGAGCCCGTGGCCGGCTTCCGCTTTCGCGCGATGAAGGCCAGATCGGTGCGTGCGCCGTTGCCCGGCGAGCTGTCCGGCGGCGGCTTGACCGCCGGCGTGGTGAACGATCCTTGCACGGCGGCGCGTCGCAACAACAACCCGACTCGCGCCGCGAACTGCGCCACCGACGGCATCCCGGCAACCTACGCGCCGCCGGTGGTCATCGAGCAGAGCGTGAGCGGCCAGACGGGCGGCAACGCGAATCTGAAGCCGGAAGAGGGCACCACGCTGACACTGGGTTTCGTTTGGGAGCCCAAGCAGCTGAAGGGCCTGACGGTCGCGGTCGACCGCTTCAAGATCGGCATCAAGGACATCATCACGACTGTCTCGCGCCAGATCGCGGTCGACAAGTGCTACGACACCGTCGAGCGGCTGCTCTGCGGTGCGATCACGCGCGGCACCAATCCGCTGCTGCCCGGCGCCACCTACATCCTCACGGCCGTCAACGAGCAGCTTCAGAACGTGGCCACGAACGATATTGCCGGTGTCGACCTCGACGTCAAGTACAGCTGGAAGACCGGCATCGGCGACTTCGACGTCGGCGCTTTGGTGACGCTATACGACAAGGCGATCCTGGTGCCGCTGGCCGGGAGCGCGCCGATCAACCTGCTCGGCCAGGCCGGTGGCTCTACCAGCGACCAGGGATGGATCAAGGTCACCGGGGCCGCCAACCTGGGCTGGAAGCGTGGCAAGCTGAAGGCGAACTGGAACTTGCGCTACATCGGCAGCGCCGACATGGCGGTGGGCACCACCGCCAATGGCTTCCCGCGCATCCCCGAGGCGATGTACCACAACGTGCGTGTCGGCTACGAGTTCGCCAAGGACAGCGAGGCCTTCTTCGGCATCACCAACCTGGGTGACAAGAAGCCGCCGATCTTCGCCTCGGGCACTGCGGGCACGCAGGCGCTGGACACGATCCCCGGCTACTACGACGTCTTCGGCCGCTCGTTCTTCGTGGGCGCGAAGATGAAGTTCTGAGCGACCGGGTCGAAACGTGCACGAACGGCCAGCCCTCCGCTGGCCGTTCTCGTTGATGCGCCTCACACCGCTGTCGTCCCAACAGACCCGCCGGCTTGCCGAGTCCGGCCTGGACGCCCTGCGCCGCGGTGATGCCGCCGCTGCGCACCAGGCGTTCCAGCAGCTCGTGGCAGGCGATGCCGCCGATGCCGACACGCACCTCGGCCTGGCCTACGCCTGCCAAGCGCTGAACGACCCGGCCGCCGCGCTGCGCGCGGTCGACGCCTCGCTGGCGCTGGAGCCCACCAGCCTGCGCGCGCTGGCACTGAAGGGCGACCTGCTGCTCGCCGCGGGCGATGTCGCTGCCGCCGCCGGCTTTTACCAGGCAGCCGTGCGTTCGGTGCCCGAAGGAGCGGCGCTGCCCGAACCGCTGCAGCGCGAATTCGAGCGCGCTTCAGCGATGCGCGAGCGTGTGGCCGAACGCCTGTCGGCGCAGCTGCGTGCTTCGCTCGGCGCGCCGGCCTCGCAGCGCTTCGCGCAGGCGCTGGATATCCTGTCCGGCCAGCGCCGCATCTACCCCTCCGAGCCGCGCCACTTCCACTTTCCCGAGCTGCCGGCGATCCAGTTCCACGACCGCGCCACGTTTCCGTGGCTGGATGCCATCGAAGCCGCCACCGATGACATCCGTGCCGAGATGTTGGCCGTGCTCGGCGACAGCGCGGCGTTCGTGCCGTACGTGCAATCCGATCCACGCCGGCCCCCGGTGCGCTCCGACGGGCTGACCGACAACCTCGACTGGAGCGCTTTTTACCTCTGGCAACACGGCCGCGTGGTCGCCGGCAACGCCGCGCGCTGCCCGCGCACGATGGCCGCGCTGGCCGGCGCGCCGCTCACGCAAATGCCCGGCCGCTCGCCGGCGGCGCTGTTCTCGCAGCTGCGGCCGGGTGCACACATCCCGCCGCACCATGGCTTCGTCAACACCCGGCTGATCGTGCATCTGCCGCTGCTGGTGCCGCCGGGGTGCACCTTTCGCGTCGGCAACGAGACCCGCGAATGGGGGGAGGGCCGGGCCTGGGTTTTCGACGACACCATCGAGCACGAGGCCTGGAACACCAGCGATCGAACGCGCGTGATCCTGCTCTTCGAGGTCTGGCGGCCCGAGCTGAGCGCGGCCGAACGCCAGCAGGTCAGCGCCCTGTTCGAGGCCATCGACCGGCAGCGCGGCGCGCCGCAGGAGTGGGGTATCTAGACCCCGCTCGGGCCTGGCATCCGTGCTGCGCGCATTTGTTGCGTGCCCACATCGGTGTATCGCCGAGATGCGCAAAAACAACGTCACCGCGCATTCACTCGCTTCCCCTAGCCGTGCCTGCGGCCCCGATGGGGAGAATTCGCAACAGGTTTCGTGTGCGCTGTTGGTGCCTGCCTACAAGGCGTCTCCAGGCAGCCACACGTACGCCGCCTCCCTTTCACCCCTTTCTCATCAGGAGAGCGAATGTTCAAGCGAAACAGGATCTGCGCCGCCCTCGCGCTAGGCTTTGGCGGTGCACTCGCGGTCACGGCATTGCCGGGCTTCGCACAAACCCCTGAGCGAGTCGAGA
Organism: Rubrivivax sp.; assembly: GCA_031400795.1. Lineage (GTDB taxonomy): Bacteria > Pseudomonadota > Gammaproteobacteria > Burkholderiales > Burkholderiaceae_C > Rubrivivax. The sequence continues at coordinate 9,640 of JANNQO010000137.1, forward strand.
TCACCGGCTCGCGCATCAAGACCATCGAAGTCGAGGGCATCAGCCCGGTGACCGTGGTCGACGCCAAGGAGATCAAGACCGAAGGCCTTCGCAACGTCGAAAGCTTCCTGAACAACCTGCCGCAGGTCTTCGCCGACCAGGGCGGCACTTATGCCAACGGCTCGACTGGCACAGCGCAGGTCAACCTGCGTGGCATCGGCTCCGACCGCACGCTGGTGCTGATCAACGGCCGCCGCCTGCCCTTGGGCAGCCCGGTACAGGGCGGCACCTCAGCCGACTTGAACCAGATCCCGGCCGGCCTGATCCGGCGCGTCGAGGTACTCACCGGCGGCGCGTCTGCCGTGTACGGCTCCGACGCCGTGGCCGGCGTCGTCAACTTCATCATGAACGACAAGTTCGAAGGCGTTCAGGTGCAGCTGAACCACAGCTTCAACAATCACCAGCAGCAGAACGCCGCCGGCGTGGCCGACATCGTGCGTGGCCGCTCCGCCACCAACCCGGCGTCGTTCGCGGTGCCCGGCGACAAGAGCGCCGATGGCAAGTCCACAGATTTCAGCGTGCTGATCGGCGGCAACTTCGCCGGCAACAAGGGCAACGCGACGGTCTACTTCAACTACAAGAAAGACGATGCGCTGCTGCAGTCCGAGCGTGATTTCAGCGCCTGCTCGCTGGCTTCGAGTGCCGCCGGCTTCTCCTGCGGCGGTTCGGGCACCAACGCCACCGGCCGCATCACCAACCTGACCAGCAACCTCGTCTACACCAATGCCGACAGCAGCGGCACCGCGCGGCGCTTCGTCAACGCCACCGACCAGTACAACTTCGGCCCGCTGAACTACTACCAGCGCCCGTCGGAACGCTACGGATTCAACGCCTACGCCAATTACGAGGCGACCAAGTTCGCCAAGGTCTACGGCGAGTTCTCGTTCCATGACGACCTCACCGTTGCGCAGATCGCCCCGGGCGGCGCGTTCGGCAGCGTGCACACGGCGAACTTCGACAACCCGCTTCTCTCGGCCAGCTGGAAGGCGGCCCTCGGCCTCACCAAGGCCGGCGACAGCACCGATTTCGTGCTGCAGCGGCGCAACGTCGAAGGCGGCGGCCGCCAGTCCGAGTACCGCAACACGAGCTACCGCAGCCTGGTCGGCGTGAAGGGCGAGGTCGGCCCGTGGAGTTACGACGCCTTCCTCATCGAAGGCCGCGTGATCTACAGCCAGAACGAGCGCAACTACTTCCTGAATGAGCGCATCGACCGCGCGATGAATGTGGTCAACGTCAACGGCGTGGCCACCTGCCAGTCGGTGGTCGATGGCAGCGACGCCGCCTGCCTGCCCTACAACCCCTGGCGACTGGGCGGCGTGACGCAGGCCCAGCTCGACTACCTGCAGACACCTGGTTTCCGCAAGGGCTCGACCGAACTCAGCATGCAGGGTCTCACGGTCTCGGCCGACCTGGGCGACTACGGCCTCAAGCTGCCGACGTCCAAGAACGGCATCGGCATCGCGTTCGGTCTCGAGAACCGTTCGGAAAAGCTGGCGCTGGAGACAGACCCGAACACCGCAGCCGGCAATCTGTCCGGATCGGGCGGCCCGACCGCGGCTTTGAGCGGCTCGGCCGCGGTGAAGGAAGTCTTTGGCGAGGTGCGCATTCCGATCCTGGAAAAGGCACCGCTGGCCGACCTGCTCGCGGCTACCCTGAGCGCCCGCTCGTCGAAGTACTCGAAGTTCACCGCCGACAGCTGGGGCATCGGCGCCGAGTGGGCTCCGGTGAAGCAGGTGCGCCTGCGCGGCAGTGCGCAGCGCACCGTGCGTGCGCCGAACCTGGTCGAGCTGTTCCTCG
>JANNQO010000138.1:0-1836 GCA_031400795.1 Rubrivivax sp.
TCGCGGCAGCGCGGCGCGCGGCGTGCGCGCCTCGATCGTGACCAACTCGTTGGCCTCGACCGACGAGCCGATGGTGCATGGCGGATACCGGCGCTACCGCATCGAGATGCTGAAGGCGGGGGTCGAGCTCTACGAGATCAGTCCAGTGCGCGGCAAGGGGCTGATCCGAGGCGTGCTGAAGGGCGAGCCGGCGTTTCGAATGCACAACAAGAGCGCGGTGTTTGACGGCGAAAGCCTTTTCATCGGCACGCTGAACCTCGACCCACGTTCTCAGCATCACAACACCGAGATGGGGCTGATCATTCGCAGTCCGGAGTTGGCGCGCGACGTGACCGAGATCGTGGGCCTGATCAAGCAGAATGCCGCGTATCGGGTGCGCCTGGCCGACGACGGCTCGCTCGAATGGACGGCCACCGATGCCAATGGCATCGAGCGCGTTCGCGAGGAGCCCGAGAGCGGCTTTTGGAGCCGGCTGATGCTGGAGATCCTGGCACTGCTGATTCCGGAAGGCCTGCTGTGATGCGCCGAGAATCGCTTCTACGCTGGTGACGACGAGGCCCGCGTCGGCACACTAGGCATTTTGGTTCGCCGCCGCGCTCGCGCTCACCGCCTGCGCCACACCGATCGGCAATGCGCCACTGAACCGCCGATCACGCTAGCGCAGTGGGTGGCGCCAGCGCAAGCCATTGAATCGGCTGAAGTCGCGGTCGGTGGTGATCCACTCGCATCCAGCCTCGATGGCCAAGGCGGCCAGGTAGGCGTCTGCGATGAGATTGCCTTTGGCCCCAGCGTCAATGCACAGCGCCTGGAAGATGGCCCAGTGCCGCTGCCCGGGTGCCACCGCAATGCCATTCGGTCGGCTGCGCAGTTGCTCGGCAAAGACCAGCGCATCGCCGAGCGGGCTTGGCTTGGCGAAGACTTTCGGATGGGTCACCACACGACAGAAGCCGCTCAGCACCAGCTCGGAAAAGCCGAAGGCCTCACGGCCGTTGACCACGGCTTCGAGCCATTCGCGGCAGGCCGCATGATGGGGCGCGTCTTCGCGGTGGGCATAGACCAGCACGTTCACATCGGCCAGCACCATCTCACGGGCCCATCAGCTCGAGCAGCGCAGCGCTGTCGTCCAGGTCCACCCCGGCCCGCAAGCCGCTGCCTTTGCAGGTCTTCAGGCGCAGCGGCCGCGCCACTTGCTTCGTGTCGCGGCGCGCCAGCGCTTCGCGCAGGGCTTGCTCCAGCACGGCAGTCAGCGTGATGCCGGACTCGGCCGCATGCTTCTTGGCCGCGGTCAGCAGGTGGGGGTCCAGGCGAACGGTGGTACGCATATGTCAAAGCACATTTGCCTTGCATCAGTATGTCAACCCGACCGAGCCTGGCGCGATCGCGTGAAACGACGAACCCCCATGGCCCTGTGTGAGGCGATTGAATGATCGGCCGTCATGGCGAAAGCGCTCGGCATCACCATCCTGCAGTCCATCCTGCTGCGTGTCGAAAGGGTCATCGAATGAATCGACGGCGACTTTGTCGTTCTCGCGCTCGGCGCCAGCCTCTCGGGCTACGCGGCGCTGCTGCGCGCGCAAACTCCCGCCGCAGGCCTGCGCCGCGTCGGCGTGCTGGCACCGAGCGCATCGGGGGACATGAGCGGAACACAGCGCCCCGCCACGGCGCTCGCGCGCATGCATCACAGCGTTCGGGCAGCAGGCCGTTGTGGCGTCCACGCCACAAGCTGCGACCGAGCGCTCTGGTGCCCGCGCGACAAGCCCGCCGCCGCTGGCAGACTCCGGCGCGCACGCGGCGGGAACCCTTCTCGCCGAACCAACGACCCGGAGAAACTTCATG
>JANNQO010000139.1:0-14755 GCA_031400795.1 Rubrivivax sp.
AGATCGACGTTCGGGTCGGTGCGTCCAAAGAGTGTTCGCCGACGCGCGCCACTCGACGTGGTCGCTTGCAGCGGTGGCAGTCGCGCCGCAGGCTGCGCCTCGGGCGGACTGCTGGCTTCGGGCACCTTGGACGGCAGGGCCTGTGCCGCCTGTTGTCGTGCCGCCTCGAGTCGCGCTGCCTCGACTCGCGCAGCTTCCTGACGAGCGGCCTCTTGACGAGCTGCCTCGAGTCGTGCTGTCTCGACTCGCGCAACTTCCTGACGAGCGGCCTCTTGACGAGTGGCCTGCTGACGAGCGGCCTCGAGCCGTACTGCCTCGAGGCGCGCAACTTCCTGGCGAACTGCCTCCTGACGAACCGCCTCGAGTCGTGCTGTCTCAAGTCGTGCTGTCTCGACGCGCGCAACTTCCTGGCGGGCTGCCTCCTGCCGAGCTGCTTCTTGCCGCGCCGCTTCCGCTTCGGCTTCCGCTTCCGCTTCCAATTTCGCGGCATCGCGTCGCGCGAGCTCTTGCTGAGCAAGACGCTGGCGATCAACCTCTTGTCGCTGCGCTTTCTGCCGCGCGGCATCCTCGTCACGCTTCAATCGTTGCGCTGCGTCAAGGTCCCTTTGTCTTGCAAGCTGCGCGGCCTGCCGTTGCGCCTCTTGCTCCGCACGCTCGAGCCTGGCCAGTTCAAGGGTTCGCTCACGCGCCTCGTTGTCGATTTGCGACGGGGGCACGACAAACGTTTCCTTGACGGAACGCTCCAAGGCGATCACGGCCTGTTCCGGGGCCGGCGCTGGCGCAGGGTCATCCTGCGCATCGGCGCGCGAGCGATCGATCGCAGGAGCCTCACCTGCGATCGATCGTGGCACGACACTGCGGTCGCTCTCGGGCGGAGCGGGTGTCGCGCGAGCAGGCTTCGTCGCGGCATCCGCCTCAGCCGCCGGCTTGGCTTTGCCAATGCTCGCCGGCTCCCACAGGGTCGGCGCAGGGGCCACCGATGGCGTCTCTGCCGGCACATACGGCATGACGATCAATGCCTGCTGCAACGGCTCTGCAACCGAGGCGACCGCCGGCTGCGAGGCGGCGACGGGCGCCGCAACGAGCACCACGCGCAGATCGGGAACCTCGATCCTTCGATCTCGCCAGGGGACGACGAAGCCCGGGAAGCCGAGTCCCTGTTCATCGAACGTCAGGCCCAGCAGCGACCCGTGAACCAGCAGCGAGAGGAGGAGCGCCCAGATCAGTCGCCCGCGTTCAGGACTCATTTGTTTGTTCGGCCACGGGCCGCAACCCGCAGCTCGCGGAGCATGGCACCCACTTCCACAACCGGGCTCGGGCGTCCATTCTCACGGTTGCGGCATGACACGCGCCGCGGCCTGCGTGCCGCTGGTCTTGCGCTCGCACGAGCGCTTCACAGGCTCACCCCCCGCTGAGCGCCAGCACCACGGCCACGAAATCCTCCGGCTGCAGGGCGTACTGGAGCTCGCGCACGCCGATGCCGTTGACGAAGAGGCGCATGTTCGGCCGCAGCCGGTGCTGCTCGTCGACCACGCGAAAACGCAGTCCGGGGTAGCGGCGGTCGAGGTCGGCAAACAGCTCGTCCAGCGTGGCGCCCACGGCCTGGACGTGCGATTCGTGCGTGTACGAGCGCAGTGCCCCGGGGATCAGAACTTTCACGCGACCTCTGCCACTTCCACCGCGTAGATCTCCGGCAGATGACGTGCGATGTTCGACCAGCGCGCGCCTTCGTCACGCCCGATCCACAGCTCGCCGCTGGTGGTGCCCAGGTACAGCGCCGGCGCCGCCTGCGCATCCACCGTCATCGCCTGGCGCTTCAACGTCCACCAGGCCTGGCTCTCGGGCAGGCCCTGGTCGAGCCGCTGCCAAGTGCGGCCGGCATTGCGCGTGACGTAGGCCGCCGGGCGCCCCTCGGGGCTGGTGCGCGGCCAGACGGTGGTGCCGTCCATCGGGAAGACCCAGGCCGTGTCGGCATCGCGCGGATGCACCACCACGGGGAAGCCGATGTCGCCCACGCGCTTGGGCATCTTGCGGCCGATGCGCTGCCAGGTGTCACCAGATGGGTCGCCGGATGGGTCGGCAGATTGGTCGCCAGATGTGCCGCCCGACCGGTCGAGCCGGTAGATGCCGCAGTGGTTCTGCTGGTACAGCCGATCGGGGTTGCTCGGGCACAGCCGCACGCAATGCGGGTCGTGGCAGGTGACGGTGGCGGCGTCGAACCCCTCCACCACCTCCAGGCCCTTGATCAGCGTCCGCCAGCTGCGGCCGGCGTTGCGCGACTCGTGGACGCCGCCGCCCGACATCGCGAAGTACAGGTGCGACGGGTCGCGCGGATCGATGATCACCGAATGCAGCTTCGGCCCGTCGGGCGTGCCGTCCTGCACCGAGCCCATCCACTCGCGGAACTGCGGGTCGTCGTTGATCGCCGGCAGCGGCGTCCAGCTGACGCCGCCGTCCTCCGAGCGGAACAGGCCCTGCGGCGAGGTGCCGGCGTACCAGCTGTCGCGCTCGCTGGCATGCCCCGGGGTCAGCCAGAAGGTGTGGTCGACCGAGCGGCCGGGCAGGCCGCCGGCCGGATTGGCGACCGCGGGATTGGAAAACGCCGGCGGCTGCTTCGCCTCTTTCCAGCTGCGGCCGAAATCGGTGGAGCGAAAGATCGTCGGGCCGAGGTGGCCGGTCTTGGCCGCTGCCAACAACGTGCGGCCGTCGCGCGGATCCAGTTGCACGTGGCTGATGTTGTGACCCAGGAAATGCGGGCCGTCCGCCTGCCAGGCCTTGCGCCGGGAATCGCCGTGGAAGAGCCAGGCGCCTTTGCGCGTGGCCACGAGGAGGATGAGGCGGGTCGGCGATGCAGTCCCGCGTGCAGCGGTCTTTCTGGGAGATGGGGACGGGGAGGGGGAAGGGGCTGAAATGCGGCTCATGGTGGCTCCTCGGCAAGGTCGGACGAATGCGGCTACCTCCACGACGATCGAGAGGGCACGATCTCGACATCGGGCGACAAGGATGGCACATGGTCATGAACAGCGATTGGGCGACCCCGTTCGAGCAGGGCAACGGCAACCAGACCGCCACCTGGCGGGAATGCATCGCCTTCCATCAGCGGCTGGCGCAAGCCTTTGGGCAATGGCTGAGGTTCGAGGAGGCCGGCCGTTCCGACGCAGGCGTGCCGATCCATGCCGGCGTGTTCTCCTGCGACGGTGTTTTCGACCCGCAGCTAACGAAGGCCGCCGGCCGCTCGGTGTTCTTCAACAACAACGGCATCCACCCCGGTGAACCCGAAGGCATCGACGCCTGCATGGCGATGCTGCGCGACCTGTGCCTCGACCCGGCCCGGCGCGCGGCGCTCGGGCGCACGGTGCTGGTCTACATCCCCATCTACAACGTCGATGGCGCGCTGAACCGCGGCGACACCAGCCGCGTCAACCAGAACGGGCCCGAGGCTTTCGGTTTTCGTGGCAACGCGCGCCACCTCGACTTGAACCGCGACTTCATCAAGGCCGACAGCCTGAACGCCCGCACCTTCGCGCAGGTGTTCACGCGCTGGGACCCGGATGTGATGGTCGACACCCACACGTCCAACGGCGCCGACTACCAGCACGTGGTGACGCTGATTGCCACCCAGCCCGACAAGCTCGGCGGCCGCACGGGCGAACACCTGCGCCAGACGATGCTGCCTGCGCTGTATGCCGACATGACGGAGCGAGGCTTCCCGCTGTGCCCCTACGTGAATCCGTTGCAGGAGATCCCGGACGACGGGATCACCGACTTCCTGGACTCGCCACGCTTTTCCACCGGCTACGCAGCGCTGCATCACACGATCGGCTTCATGCCGGAGACGCACATGCTGAAAGCCTTCGACGCGCGCTACCGCGGCACGCGCGCGCTGGTGGAGAGCGCCCTCAGGCACACCGTCGCGCACGGCGACGCGATCCGCGCCGCGCGCGCGGCTGACCGCGCAGCCGTGTCGGGCGGCGCGGCAGTCGCGCTGGACTGGCGGCTCGACCTGCAGCACAGCCGGCCCTTGCGGTTCAGCGGCTTCCAGGCGGTCTACGAGCCGAGCCGGCTCGGCAGCTATCAGCGCCTGCGCTACGACCGCGCGGCGCCGTGGCAAAAGGACATCCCCTACTTCGACCGCTACCAGGCCACCGCCAGCGTCGTGCCCCCGCGGGCGTACTTGCTGCCGCAGGCCTGGCACGACGTCGCGCTGCGCTTGCAGGCACATCGGGTGCCGCTGCAGCGCGCAACGCGCGCGGGTCGTGTGCCCGCCGAGGCCTACCGCATCGAGCGCCACGAGAAGCGGCGCGTGCCCTTCGAGGGCCGGCACCTGCACGACGTGCTGGAGGTGCGGGCCGAGCCCACGGTCGCCGAGGTGGCCGCGGGCGATTGGCTGCTGCCGCTGGGTGGCCCTCACGATCGATTCGTCGTGGAGGTGATGGAACCCTTGGGGCTGGACAGCTTCTTCCGCTGGGCCTTCTTCGACAGCGTGCTCGACAAGAAGGAGAGCTTCAGCGACTACGTGTTCGAAGACGAGGCCGAACGCCTGCTGGCCGCGGAGCCCGAGCTGCGCCACCGCTTCGAGGTTTGGCAGGCCGAGCATCCCGAACTGCTGGGCGACCCGCAGGCCGTGCTCGGCTTCATCTTCTTCAACTCGCGACGCCATGCCGAGCTGCAATGGCGGCGCTACCCCGTGCTGCGCCTGCTTGAACTGCCATGACTCAGGTCAGTGCAGCTTGATCCTCAAATCCACCGCCAGCTTCACCCACACCGGCACATCCCGGTCCCAGTCGGCACGCGTCGTTGTCTCGAGTCGCAACCGGCCCGAGTGACCCAGCCGGGCAAACCTCCGAGGTCCTGCAATGCCCCGTCAGGCCCCTGGCTGCTGCACCAGGGAGCCACCCGACATGGTCAGGCCGCTTGCAGCGCCTGGCCACGCGCTGGCGCCCGCGGCGGTGCCTGGGCCTGCAGACCCAGGTGCGTGAGGATCTTCTCAATGACCGGCTGCTCCAAAATGGCGGCGATGATCTTCAACTCTCCACCGCAGTTCGGGCAGTGCTCCAGGTCGAGATCAAAAACGCGCTTGAGCAGGCGAGCCCAACTCAGCCGCACCGGCCGATGGTGCGCACAGTTCGCCTCGCACGTGGCGGGCGGCGCTGCCTGCGCGGGCGGGCTTTGTGCCCGATGCCGCCCGACAAGCGCAACGAGGGCGAGCGCGACGTGCCGGTGCGCGTGCAAGGCCTGTGGGTGCGGCCCGGCGATTGGCTTTATGCCGATGCCGATGGCACGGTGGTGATGGCCTCTGCGGCATGACCACGACCGTTCACCCGGCGAAATGGGAGCTGGTGCACGACACGCCCGCCAGCCCCGGCGACATCGACGCCGTGGCACGCCGCTGCCGCAAGCTCGCCGGCCAACGCGCGCTGGTCGCCGCCGGCGTGGCGATGATCCCGCTGCCGGGCCTCGATTGGCTGACCGACATCGGTGTGCTGGTGCGCCTCTTGCCGCAGATCAACGCGGCGTTCGGCTTGAGCGACGAGCAGATCGAGCGCCTCGCGCCCGACCGGCGCGTGGTGGTCTACAAGACCATCGGCGCGGCCGGGGGCGTGCTGATCGGCCGCCTCGTCACGCGCGAGCTGGTGCTGCAACTGCTCAAGCTCGTGGGCGTGCGGCTGACCACGCAACAGGCCGCCAAGTTCGTGCCCATCGCCGGCCAGGCGATCTCCGCCGCGCTCACCTACTCGGCGCTGCGCTACGTCTGCGAGCAGCACATCCAGCAACGCATGGCGGTGTGCCGGCAGTTGCAGCTGGCGGCACCGGCATCGCAATGAACAAAGGCCCCTAAAATCCCGGCCTTCGGGGCGTGGCGCAGTCTGGTAGCGCGCGTGCTTTGGGAGCATGAGGTCGCAGGTTCGATCCCTGTCGCCCCGACCATCGCAACACGAGCGGCAGCGTGGAGGCCGCCCGATTGTTTGACAACAGGAGGTGACCTGTGGGCTGGACCGACGCAAGGAAGGAGGCGCTAAAGATGCTTGGCGATGGCGCGGAGGTGCCCGACTTGCCACCCGCTGCCACCAAGGCCGATACCGAGTTTGAGAAGGCCGAAGGGGAGTTCGCGGAGGCAGTAGAGGTGTGTCAAGACAAGTTGCTTGCCATTGACAACGCCAATTCCGGAGTGATCAATGCCGCTGAGCAGTTGCGGGCAAAGATCGAAAAGAACGACTTTCAGCTCGATTCGAAGAAGGAAGTCAAGAAGATCGCGCAGGCTCGCAAGATCTTGTGTGCGGCGATCGACGAGCGGATCAAGGATAGCAAGGCCATCGACAAGGCCATTGGTGAGCTCACCAAGCACTTGAGTCAACTGGCAAAGTACAAGGCGTAGGCCGCGAAGCGGCATCTCGGTCCGCACCTCACAGCAGCAAAGCCGCCGCGGCCACAACGGTGGGTGCCAGCGCGCCGAGCAGCAGGCCCAGCGCACCGATCGATTCATCGGCAAAGCCCTTGCGCAGCAGCGCAGCGCCTCGTCGCTAGGCGCGGGTGCTTCGACGAAGACGGCTTCACCGTCAGTGCCGCGCCGGTACACGCCGTCCAGCACCAGGCAGTGCAGGTGGGCATGACGTGGTCCACCAGGCGCGCCGCCGTCTGCGCCATGCGCCGGGCGCCGCACGACGGGCAAAACCCCCGCCCCTTGCAGCTGAACGCGACCAGCTTGTCGTGGTCACAGTCACCGCAGCGCAGCCGCTGCAAAGCCGTGCGCAAGGATGCCGCATTCGAGGAAGGCATCGAACTCGTCCTTCACGAACTGCGGCAGGTCGCCTCCGGTGGCGGCTTCGGCCTGAGCGAAGAAGGTTGCGGCGTGCTGCTGCACCAAGCGGTACAGCGTGGTCTGCTCGGGGCGGTGACGCTCGTAGTGGACCCTCGTGTCCGGCGCGCCATCCGGCGCCTGGTGGAGCTGCCGACCGGTGGCTTGCACGCGCTGCTCATGTCGAAACTGTGGTGTGCTTCACGGTCTCAAACCGAGCGGCGCGCCGCCATGGCCCTTGAGGGCGCCTGCTTGCGGGTGCCCATCTCGGGGTGTCAACGATGTCTTGGGTGCCTCGCAGCAGTTGCGAGCCCCAGATCCTGACGGCTGACCTCAGTGCGGAGTGAACAGCCGAGCATCCCAGACCACGGGCTCCGGAATGCCGGCGACGATCCCTCTGAAATCGGAATGCTGCGGGTTGATGAGAACGTTCCCTTCCCTGCGTGCCACCACCGAAGGCACGACCAGCACCGCCGTTCTCCGCTCGCGAATCCAGGCGTCGCCAAAGGCCCTGGCCACGCGCAGATCCGCATGATCCCAACCGTCGGGAAGACCCTTCTCGGCCTGCAGTTCGACTGACACGGTTGCCGCAATGGCGATCTCGATCGCGACATGGCTCCGCGGCACCCGCCCGATGCCGGCGTGGGCCAGGCATTCCAGCATCGCGCCAGCGTACGAGCGGCTGGCATAGATCACACCAAGCCCTGGCGAATTCCAGCGGCCACCCACCAACGACGCGCCGACAGCACTGAACGGGTCGAATCGGCCGTCGGCGATACGCCACGCCTGCCAGTCCTGCGCCGGCTCGCTGGCGGGCCCCGGTGATTTCGCGCTGACAGGAACGTTACGCCGCGACGCCATGGAACAGCGACCACAGCAGGTTCTCGACGCGTCTGGCCCCCAGTTCGGTCAGCGCCACCTCGATCGGCCGCTTGCCGCCAAGCATGGCGTGGCTCGTGGAGAGGAACGCCCGCGCGTCGTCGACGCTGTCCCATACATGCTCCGCCGTGGCGATCACGCGCGCCAGACGTTCCACTCGCTCGCCTTCCTGCGGCTTCAAGTCTTCGACCCGCCGGTGAAACGTGGCCGACGGAATGACTCGCTGCATCAAGGCTGCCGCATCGGGTGAGGTGCCATAGACATGGCGCGCCACGGCGCCCAGCGCCGCCTTGGGAAGGCCGGCTTCGACCTGTTGATCCAGTTGCTCGATGGTGGTGACCTTGCGGCGCAGGCCCAACACCTGGGCAATTTTTCTCGGCTCGACGACGGCGGTGTACATGCGGCGTACTCCCAGTTGATAGTGCATACTCTATCAGTTGAAGAACGGCATCGCCCTCACGATCGATTCGTCGTGGAGGTGATGGAACCCCTGGGGCTGGACAGCTTCTTCCGCGGGGCCTTCTTCGACAGCGTGCTCGACAAGAAGGAGAAATACCGTGACCCGCGTCAATCCAGCTTGATCCCCAGATCCACCGCCAGCTTCACCCACACCGGCACATCGCGGTCCCAGTCGGCGCGGGTCGCGGCCAGGTTCTTCGGCTTGTTCGGAATCGCGAACGACTCGCGCAGCTTGGCCGCGCGCTCGGTCTCGGCACCCTGCACCACCACGCGTGACAGCGCCTGCAGCACGGCTTCGGGCGTGCCGGCCGGGGCCATCAGCGGCAGGCCGCCTTCCATGCCGAACAAGCGGCCCTGCACGCCCTGCTCCAGGGCCGTCGGCACGTCGGGCAGCTTGGGGCTGCGGTAGTTGCCGGTCACCGCCACGGGCTTCACGCCGCGTGTGGCCACGGTGTTGAAGGCCTGGTAGCTGCCCACTGCGATCTGGACGTTGCCCGAGGCCACGTCGACCCACATCGGGCTCTCGCCGCGGTAGTTCACGGCCTGGATCTGGGTGCCCTCGCTGCGGTTGAGCTGGTCGGCCACCATGTGCGGCACCGAGCCCGGCGCGTAGCTGCCCATCGAGCAGGGGTTCCGGCGCGCCCAGTCGATGAACTCCTTGAGGGTGCGCGCCGGCACCTTCTCGGTCACGCCGATCACCAGCGGGCCGGACGGAAACACCGCGATCGGGGTCAAGTCCTTGTCGAGGTTGTAGGGCAGCTTGGCGTAGAGCACGCGGTTCTGCCAGACCGTGCCCGACGTGGTCATCAGCAGCGTGTGCCCGTCGGCCGGCGACTTGGCCACCGCGTCGATGCCCAGGATCGCACCCGCGCCCGGCTTGTTCTCGACGAGGGTCGAGCCGCCGAGTGCGCTGGTCAGCTGCTCGGCGTACATGCGCGCGTAGGCGTCGGTCAGCCCGCCGGGCGGAAAGGCGACGACGATTCTGATCGGCTTGCTCGGGAACTTGGGCTGCGCCCGCAGCGGCGCAGCGATCAGGCCGCCCGCCAGCGCGGCCGAGCGGGTGACGAAGCGGCGGCGGTCAAAGGCGTGGGTCATGGTGTCGCGTAGGGTGGGAGAGGGCCGGCTTGCCGGCAGCGTCGTCGAATCTAGCCCCCGGGCCGAAGGCCATGAGCCCGCGCTAACCCGCGGCCTACCAGGACGCCGGGTCCAGCCGGTAGCAACGCCTGAGCTGTTCGTACAGCGCGGGCCGCTCGGCCGCCAGCGCGCCCGGCCTCTCGAAGAAGAGCTCGGTGGTGACGGCGAAGAACTCGGCCGGGCTGGTGCCCGCATACGGCTCGATGAGGCTGGCCTGTGCACGCGCCAGGCGGGCGTGCAGGGCATCGAACTCCTGGTTCATCACGCGCGCCCAGGCCTGCTGCAGCGCGCCGCGCCCCACATACGGGGCACCATTGGCGGCACCGGTGTCCTGATCGAGTTGGTGCGCGAACTCGTGCATGACGACATTGGCACCGTCGTGCGGATCGGCCGCTCCGTCTCGCACCGCGTCCCAGGCGACGATGACCTGGCCGCGCTGCCAGCTCTGGCCGGCCAGCACGTCGCGGCCTTCGTGCACCACCCCGCCGGCGCCGGCCTCGCTGCGCGGCACGACGAAGTGGCCCGGATAGACCAGCACCTCGCGCAGGTTACCGAACGATCCGCCGCGCCCGAGCAGCAGGAATGCGGCCTGCGCGGCGATGGTGACGCGCATCTCGTCGTCGACCTCCAGCCCTGCGCAGCCGATGAAGGGCACCTCCGCCAGCAGCACCTGGATGTGCTTCTTCAAGCGCAACTGCTGCGCAGCCGGCAGTTCGCCCGCCAGCGGCACGCGGCGGCGCACGATGTCGCGCCAAGCGGCGGGGAACGGCCGGCGAGCAATACGCCGCCGGCGCCACAGCCGCGCCAGCGTCGGGCCGGCCAGCGCTGCACCGGCCACCCCGGCGGCGACGATGACAACCGCGAGGGCGACCAGAATGCTCACGTGCTTGATGTGGGCGGGGCCGCGGTTGATTTCAAGCCTGGCGGTGGCGCTGACAGGAGGTCATCCCTCGACCTCGCCCCGGATGCGGCGAGCCTCCCCCGCGACCGCATCGACGAGCGCCGCGAGCGCCGCGCCGGTCAGGCCCTCGACCGGCACCCGTCCCCACAGCAAAAGCGTGCCGCCGGCATCGGCGGCGATGCGAAACGGTGCCAGGTCGGAGTCGTAGAAGTTGCGCTGCAGCAGCCACAGCATCGTGGCGTAGTCAGGCTCGCGGGGCAGTGCCACGGCCGGCGCCGCGATCAGCACGAAGCCGTCGGACTGGCCGAAGACGAGCACCGTCAGGTCGTCGCCGACGGTCAGCTGCACGCCGCCGGCGGCGTCGGGCTCGAGTCCGGGCAGGCCCAGCTCCTTGGCCAGGGCAGCGAACAGCGCGTGGGTTTGCGGTGTGATCATGGGGGTCCTCGATTCAGGGCTTCATCACTTCATCAGACGGTCTTCGAGTTCCTGGGCGAAGGCTAGGTGGCCCTTTATGCCGAGCAGGTCACGCCGCTTGCGGAAATGCTTGATGGCCAGTTGCAACGCCTCGTTGACCTCGTCGATCGACGCCGCGGCACGCAGGCGGTCGTCGACCAGTTTCAGCAGGTTGCCGTCGACGCCGTCGGCGTCGGTGCGCACCATCTTCGGGTAGACCACGGCGCGCAGCACTTCCTTGGCGTGCGCGCGGGCGCGCAGCGCGTCGTTGGCCGCGGCGCAGGCCTTCAGGGTGGCGCTGCTGCCAGCCGACTTGCAGGCCTGGATCAGGCCGTCCAGGCGTGGCGAGCGGTTCATCTCGCGCGCCACCACACCCTGGCGCTCGGGGCTCTTGCCGGCAAGCCCGTCGAGTCGCGCGAGCACGGCCTGAACTTTCGGATTGCGCGCCGCGGTCGCGGCGTCCGGATGCTCGAGCACCAGCGGGATCAAGCCCGAGACCTCGCCGCTGACCTTGTCCCGGAAATCCAACGCCTCTTGTGCGCCGGCCAGCCCGTCACCGGCCATCGCGACGAGGTCGGCGCGCGGCACGCACATCAGCATCTGCTCCATCGACGCGAACTCGCGCGCGCGGGGCTCGCGACGGCTCTTGATGTGTTCGCTGGTGGTCTCGTCGGCCAGCGCCTGCAGCTGTAGCTTGTCCTCCACCGCCATGTCGAAGTTGACCGTGCCGCTCATGAAGCCGCTGAAGTCCTTCTCCTCGGGCTTGCCGCCCTTGCCCTTCGGCGGCACGGTGAACTTCAGCGGCAGCATCACAACGTCCTGCGGCTTGTCGGCCAGCCCGCGGTTCTTCCCGTACTCGGCGGCGCTGTTCTCGGCGCCGGTGAGCCAGTCGGCGATGCGGCTGCGCTTCGGCGCGGCCTTGCCTTCGATCACCTGGCGGCTGGCATCGTCCTCGAAGACGAAGGTCATGCCGCCGCCCTCGGGCATCGGGTCGAGCTGCCGTTCGGCGCCGACACTGTCCGGCGTCGGCGCGTTGTTCAGCACGCCGCCATCCTGGAAGCGGGCCGTCGTGCCGTTGGAAAGCGGCACGTCGACCGGCTTGAACACCGGTGGCAGCGCGGCCGACGCATGCACCGCCAGCGCCACCTCGAGGTCCGGTTGGGTGTCGGCATCGAACATCACGAGCTGCGACTGCTCGGTGCCCTTCTTCGGCTTCCCGGTCTTCGTGTTGACCTCGGACATGTACGAGCCCGAGATGGCCACCTCCTTGATCTGCGGGATCACCTTCGAGAGGTCGCGCAGGTCGCGGAAGGTAACGCCCGTCTTGCCGTCGGCCAGCTTGCGCGCGATGTCCAGCACATGCGGGTCCGGCGCCGTGCCCAGCGCGCCCTGCGCCTGCACGTACTCGACGATGCGCTTGCTGACGCTGCGCGAGAGCTCCTTGCGCACGAGATCCTCGAGCCCTTCGCCGGACAGGCCGCCGTCGAAGAGCGCTTCGGGCATGCTCTTGCCTTCCTTGATCTGGCCGGCCACGGCCGGGTCGTTGCCGATCTCCTCGAACTCCTCGGCGGTGATGCCGGCGGCAACGAGTGCTGCCGTCATCGACCCGACCGAGGCGCCGCTGACGGTCTTCACGTCCTGCAGCACGCCGGAGCGTTCGAGCGCGCGCACGGCCCCGGGCAGCGCGGCACCCTTGCCGCCGCCGCCGGAGAAGGTGATCGTCTCGATCTTCGGCGGCGGCGCGACGAGCGTCACGGTGCCGTCCGGCGCCTGGCCGACCTGCAGTGTCTTGCCATCGGCACCCTTGACGGGCTTGAGCGCGACCGGCGGCTTGGCCGTGATCGGCGCGCCGGAGCGCGGCCGGTTCTGCAGGGACTTCGGCGGCGTCTGCGGCGGCCTGCCCGTCGCATCGCTGACCGCCCCGGCCAGCCAGCGGGCCGCGCCACCGATCACCCCGCCGATGGCCTCACCGGCGTCGCCGCCGGCGGCCTGGCCGAATGCGGCACCACTGGCACTCCCTTTGACCGCGCCGGTGGCGCCGCCGACAACCCCTCCGGCGGCCCCGACGGCAGGCGTGATGGCCCCGATCGGCCCGGTGGCGGCCAGGCCCTTGACCGCGCCGACGGTTCCGCCCACGGCCGTGCCGACGTTGCTGCCAATGGCGCTGCCGACGACCTCGCCGACCGCCCCGCCGACTGCATCGGCGGAGTTGCCGACGGTGTTCGCCGCACCGATGACGGCGTCGGCCGCAGCGTTGGCGGCCTGGCCCGCGGCTGTAGCCACAGCGCCGCGAACCTGGTCAGCAGCCTTGCCGACGGCCTTGGCCGCGCCGACTGCGGTGTCCGCCGCCCGGCCCGCGACGCCGGCGACAGCGCCGGCGATTGATCCGAAGAAGCCGGGCGAGTCCTCTGCTTTCGCGGCGGCCCCGGCGGTGGCTTCGCCCTCGGTGCCCTGCGCTTGCTTGTGCTTCTGGTAGTCGGCGTAGGCGGCGGCCAAGGGCTGCAGAAAGCGGTCGACGCCGGCGAGCGCGTCGGTGAACTTTCGTGCGTTCACGCGCGCGCGGATCGCATCAGCCACCGCCTGGAACGGCGCGGCCTTCGTGTAGCCCCAGTCGTTCATCTCGACGACCTGGGCCACGCCCTCGTCGAACGCGGCGGCGCGCGCCTGCCAATTGGCGAGCGCTGCTGCGCCTTCCTGCGCCAGGCTCGCGGCGCGCGACTGAAGGGCCTGCGCGGCGGCGAGCACGCTGTCGATGTCGCCCTGCGCCTGCGCCGGGTTGGCCGGGTCCACCTTGCCAAGGGTGTCCTGGAACTGCGAGACGAGTTGCTGCCGCTCGCCATCCATCGACTGATGCCGCGACGCCTCGGCGCTGGTCTTCACCGACTGCAGACTCTCGTTGATCGCCGCGATCGCCGTCTCGAAGACCTCGCGCAAGCGCGACGCCTGCTCGCCCGAGCCGGGTGCGCCAGCGGAGGGCACCTGGGGGTCGGCGACACCCCACTGCGCCTTCAGGCCGCTGCCCTGAGACCCGCCTTCGCTCATCGTTGCTCGATCCCGATGACGGCCTTCAAGCCATCGCGGTGGTGGCGTGGGGCGCCGCCGACGTCGCGGACGTCAATCGGCGCGGATGAGGTGGCCATGGCTGGGCCCCGAACGGGGTTCGCGGTGGGAGCCAGCCAGTATGCCGACCGTGCGACGGGGTGTCCAGCCGACTGCCGCGAGGGTGCAGCACGGCACGACCGGGTGGTCGTCAACAATCCAGGGATCGCGTGGGCACCTGGAGACATCGATGACCGTTCGAGCCTTTGCGTGCTATGCACCGCACACGGTTCAGGTGCTTGGCTACGTGGACGCGAGCCGAGTCGGGGACTGGCCAGCCCAGACGAAGGTCGTGCGCCTGCGGGTCGGGGACGACTGGCGTTGTGCGCTGCTCGACAGCTCTCGGGTTGTCGAGGTGGAAGGCATGCTGCTGCGCGATGCCGTGGCCTCCGACGGCCGCGACTGTCCGGAATGCGCCGCGCAGCCATCGGCGCCCGTCCGCGAAGCTGCGCCCGGCCCGGAGGGTCGCACCGAGTCGACCCCTGTGCAGGCGGCCGCCATCTCGGTGCAGGGCATGCAGATGGTCGTCGTGCTCGTCAGGCGTGAGCTCATCGACAGCCCTGGCGAGGCCGCGTTGCTGCAAGGCGCCCTGCGGCCCCGATTCGGCGGCGCCGCGGTCGTGCTCATGGGCCAGGACGATGACGGCACCGCGCACTATTTCGGCGACGCTGCGCTGGCCAAGCTGCTGGATGGGGTGCCGATCGAACGAATGCCCTGGAAGACTCATCCTGGGCTCTGAGCACCGGGCGCGGTTGTGCTGGAGCCTCTCGCGCCAATGGCGCGATGCACTCGATGCACGCCCACCGCATCATCGCCGGTTGTTTCATCGCGCTCAGAACGCCCGTGATCACCTGGGGCCGCAAGTTGCGCGCACACTCCGGTGCTTCCCGAGGAGACCCTGCCATGAGCACGTCCTCCACGTTTGTTGCCTCGGATGGCGACGGCTACGAACTGCAGATGGGCCGATGGAGCCGACGCCTGGCGGGGCCATTCCTGGACTTCATCGGGCACGCGGAGGGCCAGCACGTCCTCGA
>JANNQO010000140.1:0-7393 GCA_031400795.1 Rubrivivax sp.
CCTGACCGACGCCACCAACCTGATCCGCATCGTGCAGCAGGTGCAGCCTGACGAGATCTACAACCTCGGCGCGATGAGCCATGTGCAGGTGAGCTTCGAAACCCCCGAATACACCGCGAATGCCGACGCGATGGGGCCGCTGCGCATCCTGGAAGCGCTGCGCATCCTGGGCCTGGAAAAGAAGACGCGCTTCTACCAGGCCAGCACTTCCGAGCTGTACGGCCTGGTGCAGGAGGTGCCGCAGAAAGAGAGCACGCCGTTCTACCCGCGCAGCCCCTACGCGGTGGCCAAGCTGTACGCCTACTGGATCACGGTGAACTACCGCGAGGCCTACGGCATGTACGCCTGCAACGGCATCCTCTTCAACCACGAGAGCCCGCTGCGCGGCGAAACCTTCGTCACGCGCAAGATCACGCGCGCGGTGGCGCGCATCGCACTCGGCCTGCAGGACTGCCTGTACCTGGGCAACCTGTCGGCGCTGCGCGACTGGGGCCATGCCAAGGACTATGTCGAGATGCAGTGGCTGATGTTGCAGCAGCGCGAGCCCGAAGACTTCGTGATTGCCAGCGGCGTGCAGTACAGCGTGCGCCAGTTCGTCGAAGCGGCGTGCAGCGAACTCGGCATCACCGTGGCCTTCAGGGGCCAAGGGCAGCAGGAAGTGGGCACCGTGGCCGCCGTGCAAGGCAAACGTGCGCGTTGCAAGCCGGGCGACGTGATCGTCAAGGTCGACCCACGTTATTTCCGCCCGACCGAGGTGGAGACTCTGCTCGGCGACCCGAGCAAGGCGCGCGACAAGCTCGGCTGGGTGCCGAAGATCACTTTTGCCGAGCTCGTGAAAGAGATGGTCGAGTCCGACTACGACTCGGCCCGGCGCGACAGCCTCGTCAAGCTGGCTGGCTTCCAGGCTTACGACTACCACGAGTGATCCAGCGCCAGACGGCGCCGGTGCTCGGCGCCCCCATCGACGTGCTCGGCTGGGACGACGCACTGGCACGCGTGGCGGTGTGGGCCAACCAGCGCGAATCGCGCGTGGTGTGCTTCTGCAACGCACATGCGGTGGTGACCTACGGGCGCAATGCCGAGTTTGCCCAGGCCATCGACAGCGCCGACCTGGCCGCACCCGACGGCGCGCCGGTGGCCTGGATGCTGCGCCTGTTGGGGCACGCCGAGCAGCCGCGCATCAGCGGGCCGGACCTGATGCTGGCTTGCCTTGCGCAGGCCGAGATCAACGAGCACAGCGTGTTTCTGCTCGGCAGCAGCAAGCCCACGCTGATCACGCTGCGAAAGCGGCTGCGCGCACGCTACCCCAAGCTGAACATGGTCGGCGCTCTGTCACCGCCGTTCCGCCCGCTGATGCCCGAAGAAGACGCGCGTATCGTCCAGCACATCCAGCGCTCGGGCGCGCAGATCGTCTTCGTGGCGCTCGGTTGCCCCAAGCAGGAGCAGTGGATGGCCGCACACCGCGGGCAGATCGCCTCGGTGATGCTGGGCGTGGGCGCGGCTTTCGATTTCCACGCCGGGGCAATGAGACGCGCGCCGCGCTGGATGCGCCGCCTCGGCCTCGAGTGGCTGCACCGCCTGGCGCGCGAGCCGAAACGGCTGACCTGGCGTTACCTGGACACCAACACCGTGTTCGTGCTGCGTGCGCTGGCGCAGCTGCTGATGCGGCCCTTCCGGCACGCGGCGCGCCCACCACCATGACGCCGCATCAGATCACAACCCCGGCCGCCCGGCCGAATAGACGGCAGCCTGCACGCGCGAGTTCAGGCTCAGCTTGCGCAGGATGTGCTGCACATGGATCTTCACCGTGGCCTCGGCGATGCCCAGTTCACGCGCCACCTCCTTGTTGCTGGCGCCACGGGAAATGTGCGCCAGGATCTCGCGCTCGCGCGGCGACAGGCTGTGGATCGGATCGGGGTCGGCAACCGCAACGGGCGCAGGCACCTCGCCCTGGCGCGACTGAAAGGCATGCACCAGCTTGCTGGTCATCTCGGGACTGACCACGGAATCGCCCGCCATCGTGCGCAGGATCGCCGCAGCCAGCATGTCGCTGTCCATGGTCTTGAGCAGGTAGCCGCACGCGCCGCCGCACAGCGCTGCGGCCAGATCGCCCTGGTCTTCGCTGACGGTCAGCATCAGCACACGCGCCTCGGGCGAGACCGCCTTGAAACCGGCCAGCGCATCGACTCCGCTGACGCCCGGCATGTGGTTGTCGAGCAGGATCACATCGGGCTGCGTGGCGGCGGCCCGGCGATGCGCCTCGTTGGCGTCACCGGCCTCGGCGACGATCTCGAAGCGCGCGTCACCCGCCAACAAGGCGATCAGGCCGCGTCTGAAGAGCGTGTGATCGTCGACCACCAGCACACGGATGGCGCCCGCAGCCGTCATGCTGCGAGCCCCAGACGCTCGGGCAGTTTGAGCACGACGCAGGTGCCCGACCCGGGCACGGACTCCACCTCGACGGTGGCACCGATGCGCTGCGCGCGCTCGCGCATGATGCGCATGCCGACGTGGGTTTCGTCAGGCGCCGCTTCACGGGCAGCAAATCCGCGGCCATCGTCGCGCACTTCAACGCGCCACTGAGGTGCCTGCTGAATCTCCACCCAGACCTCGCGGGCCTGGGCATGTTTGCGCACATTGGAAAGGGCTTCCTGCACGACGTGCAGCACCTGCACCTGCACATCGGCGGGCAGCGGCAGGCCGTCGCCTTCGATCTCGAGGTGGGTGGCCAGTCCGGTCTGGTGCTCGAACTTCCGCAAGGTGGTCTTCAATGCGGGAGCGATGTCTTCCTCGTTTGTTCGGGTCCTGAAGTGAACCAGCAACTCGCGCACATCACCCAGGCTTTCGTGGACTCCCGCATCCAGTTCGCCCAGGGTGCGGTCGATGCTGGCCGCGTTGCCGCTCTTGAGCTCGCTGCGCAGCAGGCCCATCTGGATCTTCATGAAGGCCAGGCTCTGCGCAATGGAGTCGTGCAGTTCACGGGCGATGAAGCCACGCTCCTGCGCGACCGCCGCCTCGCGCTGCAGCGCCGCGGCACGCAGGCCCTCGATGGCGCCGGCCAGGTGGCTGGCGATCGTTTCCAACAGCGCGCGGTCGTCTTCGGAGAGCTGCCGCGGCTCGCGGAAGAAGAGACTCAGTTCACCGACCAAACGTTCGTGCAGGCGCACCGGCACGCTGATCACGGTCTGGTAGCCGGCGCGCGCGCAGTGGCCCAGCAGCGCCGAAGTTTCCTCGGCGTGAATCGGTATGACGCGGGTCATGGCCTGGTCCTGTGCCTGGCCGCAGAAGCAGTCGCCGGTGGGAATGCAAAGCTCCTCATCGACCAGCGCCTGCGGCAGGCAATCGGAGGCCAGCATCAGGTAACGCTGGTTGGATTCGTCCGACCAGCGCACCGCCGAAGCATCTGCCCGGGCCGCACGGCGTGCCTGCCGCGCAATGCCCTTGGCGAGTTCGTCCAGCGTGCCTGCGCGCGCGACAAACGCCGCAGACTCGTACAAGGTTGCCAGGCGCGCGCGCTGTGTCTCCAGGCCCTCGGTCTTCTCCCGGACCTTTGATTCCAGGCTTTCGTACAGGCCCTGCAGCGTCTGGGTCATGCGGTTGAAGGCAGTTGACAGCGCACCGAACTCGTCATCGGTACCCGCTTCCACACGGGCCGCGAGGTCACCGGCTTCGACGCGGGCAAGTCCAGCCTGCAGCCTCGACAGTGGGTTGAAGATGAAGAGATAGGCTGAATACAACAAGGTCACGGCGCTGACGATGGTCAGGGCGACCATCATGAACTGCACGGCGTTCAGGATGCTGGTCAGGCGGGACAGCTGCTGCTCGATGGCCGACACGAACGCGTCGATCCGGGCGACGAAGGCCTCGGCCTGCAGCGCTGCGTCGGCGGCCGTCGGATGCGCGCTGGCCGACCAGTCGATGCGCAGCTGGCTCCAGCTCCGTTGCACGTCGGCAAACGCTTGCTGCGAGCGCTCGTCATGGGGGACGAACAGCGGCCGTGCCGGGTCGCCGGCGCGCAAGACACCCACCGTCTGGTCGAACTGCGCAATCCGCACATCGATGCGCTGCCGATCAGCAACGGCGAGCGTCTGCACCAGTCGCCAGGTCTGCATGCGCATGCGGCCGGCTTCGTTCACGGCAGCGGCCCCGCCTTCCAGTTGCCAGGTGACCCACAGCGTGAGCCCGATCGAGGCCAGGGCCATCAGCAGCAGCGTGCCACCGATGGCACCTAGCTTTGCTGAAAGACTCCAGGGTCGACGCATGCGCTGAATGTACCGGAGCGCTTGCCCCGGCGACCCACCCGGAGCCCGGAACGAAGAGCATCCGGGGTAAGCTCGATGCGATGCAGATCAGCGATTTCAACGGCCTGCTCGCAGCGGCCCGTGCGCAGCCTGAACCGCAGCGGCTGCTGCTGGTGTTTGCCGGCGCCAGCCTGCCGGCCGACGCCACGGCTGAGCAGAGGGCCCGCTTCGAAGCCGGTGAATCGGGTGAATTGGCGCCATTGATGTGCGTGGACAAGGACCCGGGCGCTCTCGCCGACTTTGCAGCGCTGGCGGCGCAAGCCTCCACGCTGGGCCCGCAATGGGCGCTGATGTTTGCGGCCGCCCTGTCCGGTGTGGACGGACACCCTCCAGCCGACAGCCTGGTGCAAGCTGCGCTGCAGCGCATGGTCGAAGCTGTGAAGTCAGGCAAGCTGTCGGGACTGATTCCCTTCGACCGCCGGGGCGACGCGGTGCAACTGGGCTGATCAGCCCGTCTTGGGCGGGCGCTGGCGCGGGCGCCTCACCGGCACCAACTCCAATTGCCCCGCGCTTGGGCCCTGGCGGCGCTTTCAGAGACGAGTCGCCTCTTCGTCTGCTGCCAGGCCTGACACAGGCCGGGGCTCGGCGCGGGCGGTGGCCCCGTCGGGGGCCTCTTGTTGCAGGTGCGGCACGTAAGGCCCGGTGCCCGCGTTGTCAGCCTGTGCAGCCGGCACGAAACCGCCGCGTTGCACATCGAAGACATGCACCTCGCCGTCTTCGATCACGTAGTGCCAGCCATGCAGGGCCAGTGTGCCGGCCTCGACCCGTTCACGCACCATGGGGTAGTCCATCAGGCGTTCCAACTGCAGCACCACAGCGCGCTGCTCGGTGCGACGCAGCGCCTCGGGGCCGGGCTCGGCCACCGGCAGCGCCGCTTCGCGCCCCAGTTCGAGCCACTGGGCCAGGTTCTTGGCCGCGGCCGGCACGTCGCCGTAGAGCGCGCGGATCGCGCCGCAGTGACTGTGGCCGCAGACCACGATGCGCCTGACCTGCAGGTTGAGCACCGCAAACTCGATCGCCGCGGCGGTGCCGTGGAAGCCCTGGCTCTGGTCATGCGGCGGCACGAAGGCGCCGACGTTGCGCACCAGGAACAGCTCGCCCGGGCCCGCACCGGTGAGCAGGTAGGGCACCAGGCGCGAATCGCTGCAGCCGATGAACAGAGTCATCGGGTGCTGGCCGTCGTCCACCAGCAACCGAAAGTGCGATCGGTGCTGCGGAAAGGCGTCGGTGTGGAAGCGCTGCAAACGCTCCAGCAGTTCGTCCGGCATGGCGCTGCCCTCGTCAGCCGCGGCCGCGTTATTGCACGAGCGGCGTAGCGGAAGCTTCCAGGTCGACGCCTTCGACTTGCGCCTGCCCGGCCAGCAACTGCAGGTACTGACGCAGTGCGGTCGTGAAGGTCTGCTGGCACAGCGCCTGTTCCACCGCGGACTTCACGGCCTCGAATGCGGGCGCTTGGCCCGGCTCACGGGCCAGCACCTCCACCACGTGCAGACCAAAGCGGCTGTGCACCAGCCGCGGCAACACGCCGACCTCGGGCTTGCCGAACAGTTCGCGCGCAAACTCCGGCGCGCAGTCCTCGCTGGTCAACCAGCCCAGAGCGCCGCCCTCGGCGCCGCTGGGGCAGTTCGACGTGGCGGCGGCGGCCACGGCAAACCGATCCTCACCGTCGGGCGCCGCGCCACGAACATCCAGCAGGCAGCCCTCGGCCCGCTGGCGCAAGGCGTTGACGTCCACCCCCGGGGTGACGGCGAACAGCACGTGGCGCACCTGCACACGCTCGCCGACGGCGTAGCGCCCGCGCTGCGCCGCATGGTAGCGGCGACAAGCCTCTTCGGACGGCTGGGGCAATGCCAGTTCCCGATCGAGCAAGGCTTCGATGGCGGCGCTGGCGGCTTCGCTCATGGCGCCGCCCGATGGCGCAGGATCATCCTTGGTCAGCATTCCCGCCTGAATCGCGGCTTGGCGCAGCAATTCCGAACAGGCACGCTGGCGAAGTTCTTCGACCGACAGCGCTTCCTGCTCATCGGACAGCAAGACACCGTTGATGCGGGGAAGGGACGGGTTGTTCAGGTGCATGGCGATGTCCTCGAGGGCTTCAGCCGACACGGCGGGCCTGGTTCTGGCCGGCCGGCACATTGAGACGGCGCGAGCGCACCAGCTGGTAGGGGCGGAACAGGTAGGCCACGGTGCCGAATCCGCTCCACACATGCACCAGACGGCTGAACGGGAACAGCAGGAAGATCGTCATGCCCAGCAGCATGTGTGCCTGGAAGTGCCATTCCACACCTGCCACCAGCGCAGCATTGGGCTGCAAGGTGGCGATGCCCTGCAGGTACTCGGCCAGCCTCAGCATGGTCTGCGGGTCGGAGACATGGTGCAGCGACGCGGGCAGCGTGGTCAGGCCGATGACCAGTTGCACCCACAGGATGACCAGAATCGCGATATCGGTGCGGTGGCTGGTCAGCCGGATGCGCGGGTCGAAGAGGCGCCGGTGCAGCAGCAGTGTCAGGCCGATGAAGCAGATCACGCCGGCCACACCGCCCGCCACCACGGCCAGCAGCTGCTTCTGCGGCGCGGTGACGAATATCTCGTACAGCCAATGTGGCGTCAACTGACCGAACAGGTGACCGAAGAAGAGGAACAGGATGCCGCCGTGGAACAGGTTGCTGCCCCAGCGCAGCTGCCCGGCGCGCAGCAACTGCGACGAGTCGCTCTTCCAGGTGTACTGGTCGCGGTCAAAGCGAGCCAGGCTGCCCATGAAGAACATCGCCAGGCAGATGTACGGGTAGACGTTGAACAGGAAGTTGTGCACGGCGTTCATGCGGAAGCTCCTTGCGAAGGTGCGGCGGTCGATCGGGCCGGCGCTGTCGTTGTCGATGTCGCGAGCGCCGGGTTCCTGACGATCTGAATGGGCTGCGGCTGCCCGGGCCGTGCCTGGCCCTGCGTCGAGCAGCCATCGAAGGCCATCGGCTCGGCCCAGCTTTCGTCCAACTCGGGCTCGACGGGCACGGTGACGGCCTGCGCCGTCTCGCCGGCCAGGTCCAGCAGCGCGGCCAGCACGCAGGCGTGCGCGGCTTCCCTGCGCAGCAGCG
>JANNQO010000141.1:0-4907 GCA_031400795.1 Rubrivivax sp.
CCATCAACGCCTGGCAAACTGCCGCTGGTGTGAATTTGTAAGGCCCGATCTCGCGCACCGGCGTCACTTCAGCCGCGGTGCTCGACTGGCTCAAGCTGCTGGTGGCCGAAGACATCCCGCTCGAAGCGCTGCAAAGCAAGGACGACAAGGTGGTGCTGCCGCCGCTGGTGGGCGCGCTGTTGAAGAACGAGCAGGACGTGACGCTGTTCGAGAAGCTGGTGTTCATGCAAAGACACAACCGATGACCGGCCTGCCGAAGATCGCCGTGCCGGTCGCGCTGCGCGGCGAACACGCGAGCCTGGTGCCGCTGGCGCGCGGACACGAAGCAGCGCTGATCGAGGCCGTGAGAGATGGTGATCTCTGGCAGCTCTGGTACACGGCGATCCCCGCGCCCGAGCACATGGCCGCCGAGACCGAGCGGCGCCTGGCGTTGCAGGCCGAGCAGAACATGCTGCCTTTCACCGTGCTCGACGCCGCCGGCACGCCGGTGGGCATGAGCACCTACATGAACATCGACAACGTGCACCAGCGCGTGGAGATCGGCTCCACCTGGTACGCGGCTCGCGTGCAGCGCACGCCGCTGAATACGCAGTGCAAGCGCCTCTTGCTGGCGCACGCCTTCGAGACGCTGCAATGCATCGCGGTGGAATTCCGCACGCACCGCTTCAACCTGCAAAGCCGGCGCGCCATCGAGCGCCTGGGCGCACAGCTCGACGGCATGCTGCGCTCGCACCAGCGCGCTGCCAACGGCTCGCTGCGCGACACGGCGGTCTACAGCATCACCGCCGTCGAATGGCCCGCCGTGAAAGCGCACCTCGACTGGCAACTCGAACGCGAGCGCTGACCGTTCATGCCCAAGCCCCGCCCGATCGACATCGAAGAGCTCTGGCAGCTCCAGCGCATCGGCGCTTCGAGCCTGTCACCCGACGGCGCCCAGGCCGTGACCAGCGTGACGCGTTATTCGATGGACGACAACAAGGGCAGCAGCACCCTGTGGCTGCTGTCCACGCTCGGCGGCAAGCCGCGCGCGCTGACCACCGCCGGTGACAAGGACGCCGCGCCGGCCTGGAGCCCGCGCGGCGACTTGATCGCCTTCACCGCCAAGCGCGAACAGCAAGGCGGCAAGGACGCCGAAGCGCAGCTCTACGTCATCGCCCCCGATGGCGGCGAGGCGCGGCGTGTGGCCGAGATCGCCACCGGTGTCGAGTCCTTCCGCTGGTGCCCGGACGGTAAACGCGTGGTGTTCGTGTCGTGGGTCTGGCCCGAACTGAGAGGCGGCAAGGCGCAGGCGCTGCGCCACAAGGAATGGAAGGAGCGCAAGGAAAGCGGGTACGTCACCGCCGAGGCCCAGTACCGCTTCTGGGACCACCAGGTGCCGATGGGCCGCGTGGCGCATCTGCACGTGCTGGACGTGGCCAGCGGCAAGGTGCGCGACCTGTTCGAAGGCAGCCGCTTCGAACTCACGCGCACCGATCCCGATGCGAATCAGTTCGATATCTCGCCCGACGGCAAGCGCATCGTCTTCGCTTTCGATCCCGCGGCCGAGAAGCGCATCGGCAACCGCTTCGCGCTGGCCGAGATCGAGATCGCCAGCGGCGGCATGAGCTCGCCGGGCCGCCCCAAGGGCGAACACCGTAGTGCGCAGCACGAAGGTACTCCCGTACGCCTGCTCGTACAGGACGATGACTGGGACTGCAACGACCCACGCTACAGCCCCGACGGCAGCCGCATTGCCTTCACCGCCAGCCACCAGGGCGCCAAGCACACCATGCCGGCGCAGCTGGCGGTGCTCGAGCGCGCCACCAAGGACTGGCAGGTGGTGAGCGGCGAGTGGGACCACGAAGTGCAAGCGCCGCTGCGCTGGGAAGCCGACGGTCTGGCGCTGCTGTTCGCTGCCGAGCAGCAGGGACGGCGGCACCTGTGGCGATTCGACCTTGCAGGGCGGCGTGCCGAGGTGGTGTTCCGCGGCGGCTGGCTGGAGAGCTTCGACAAGGCCGCCGGCACGCTGATCACCGTGGCCAATGCCATCGACCACCCCGGCTCTGCGCGGGCCCATGTGCCGGGGCAGCCGCCGCGGCGCCTCGAGTCGTTCAACGACGTGCTGCTGGCACGGCTGGAGATGGGCCGCAGCGAGGAAGTCTGGTTCGAAGGCGCCAGCGCCGATGGCCACGCGGCGGACCGCGTGCAGATGTGGCTGACCTACCCGCCGGGCTTCGATCCGAAGAAAAAACACCCGCTGCTGCAGCTGATCCACGGCGGTCCGCACACCACTTCGGGCGACGCCTGGCACTACCGCTGGAACACGCAGATGATGGCCGCGCAAGGCTACGTGGTGGCTTGTGTCAACTACCACGGCAGCAGCAGTTTCGGCTACGCCTTCCTGGACAGCATCACGCACCGCTGGGGCCGGCTCGAAGAGCAGGATGTCGAAGCCGCCACCGATTGGCTGCTGAAGAAACCCTGGGCCGACAAGCGGCGTGTCTTCGCCAGCGGCGGAAGTTATGGCGGCTTCATGGTCGCCTGGATGAACGGCCATGTGAAACCCGGCCGCTACGCCGCCTACATCTGCCACGCCGGCTGCTTCGACTGGGTGGGCATGTTCGCCGACGATGCCTACACCTGGCACGCCCGGGAACTCGGCGCCTGGTACTGGGACGACATGGCCCGCGTCCAGTCGCAAAGCCCGCATGCCTTCGCCCGGGACATGGCCACGCCGACGCTGGTGATTCACGGCGCACTGGACTACCGCGTGCCCGACGCGCAGGGCCTGGCCTACTACAACACGCTGAAGGCCAAGGGCGTGCCGGCGCGGCTGGTGTGGTTCCCCGACGAGAACCACTGGATCCTGAAGCCGCGCAACAGCCGGCAGTGGTACGGCGAGTTCTTCGACTGGCTGAAAGCCTGGGACCCGGCCACCAAGTCAGTCGGCGGCAAGCCGAAGCGCTGAGACCGATGGTTCGGCCGCCACGGCGCGGTCGCGGCCTTGTTCCTTGGCGCGGTACAGCGCGGCGTCCAGGCGGCGCAGCAGGTCGTGCCGCGCCTCGCGCCGGTCATCGGCCACCGCGTAGCCGATGCTCACCGTGAGCGACGTGTTCACGGCGGCGCGCTCGCCCAGCAGCGGCAGTTGCCGCACCCGTTGCAGCAGCCGTTCGGCGGCACCGCGTGCCGCGGCTTCGTCGCTGGCCGGCAGCAGCGCGAAGAACTCCTCGCCGCCCATGCGGCCGAGGCTGTCGACTTCGCGCAGCCCGGTGGCCAGCGCACGCGCCACGGCTTGCAGTGCAAGGTCGCCGGCAGCATGGCCCTGCAGGTCGTTGACACGCTTGAAGTGATCCAGGTCCACCGCCAGCAGCGCGAAGCTCTGGCCGTAGCGGGCGAGGCGCTGCGCTTCGGTGTCCAGCCGTGTCTCCAGGCCACGCCGGTTCAGCACCCCGGTCAGCGGGTCGTGCAGCGACAGGTGCTGCAACTTCTTCACCAGGCGCAGGATGGCCATACCACCGAGCGCGAAGTGCAGCATCAGCATCGCCGCGAGTACGAACACGCCGAAGCGCGCGTTGATCGCCCCCGGCGACGCCATCAGGCGGCCGAACTCGTCGCCGAGCAGCGGCGCGAGCAACGCACGCAATGCGAAGGCGCCCCCGGCGATGGCCGGCGAGAGGGCCAGCACCCAGGCCGCGCGCAGGCCGAACTCGAAGCGCAGCCGTTGCCACAGCTCGAGCGAACAGCGGAGCAGGCTGTAGGCGATGGCCGCCGAGGTGACGAAGACGATCCAGGCCTGGGCAGCGCCGGCCAGCAGCACGGCCGCCAGCGCGAGCGCCGGCACGGCCATCACCAGCGCGTGTTCACGGTCGGCGATGGCGGCATCGCAGAAGCGCTGCGCACCGCGGCGCATCGCCATTGCCGCGGCGATGGCCAGCAGGTTGGCAAACCAGATGCCGATCCAGGCATCGAGCGCGGGACGCAGCGTGATCAGCACCAGGCTGGCGGCCATCGCCAGCGCACTGGCGCACCAGTGCCAGGCAGCGCGGCGCGACAAGCCGGCCCAGGCGGCAGCCGCCCAGGCCAGGCCGATCAAGCCCTGCTGGATCAGGATGACGGTGAGCAACAGGGTGGCAGGCGACATGCGGCGGGCGGGCACCCGGCGGCGTTGGCGGCGGGACGTGTCCCGATATCGGCTGCCGGCCCGCCGTCTGTAGGGCCCGCCCGCGCAAACCACGACAATAGGCAAGCACCCGGCGGAACCCCATGTTGATCAACTTCTTCTACACGTTGCGCGCGGCCAAGCTGCCGGTCTCGGTGAAGGAATACCTGATGCTGCTGGAGGCGCTGCGCGCCGGCGTGATCGGCAGCTCGGTGGACGAGTTCTACTTCCTCGCGCGCACCGCGTTGGTCAAGGACGAAGCGCAGTTCGACAAGTTCGACCGCGCCTTCTCGGCCTACTTCAAGGGCGTGGAGCTGCTCACCGACTTCACGCAGGACGTGCCGCTCGAATGGTTGAGAAAAACGCTCGAGCTCGAGCTCAGCCCCGAAGAAAAAGCGGCGATCGAGAAGATGGGCTGGGACGAGCTGATGGAGACGCTGAAAAAGCGCTTCGAGGAGCAGAAAGGGCGCCACGAAGGTGGCAACCGAATGATCGGCACCGGCGGCACCAGCCCGTTCGGTGCCTACGGCTACAACCCGCAAGGCATCCGCATCGGCCAGGACAAAGGCCGCAACAAGAGCGCCGTGAAGGTCTGGGACCAGCGCGCCTACAAGGACTACGACGACAGCAAGGAACTGGGCACGCGCAACATCAAGATCGCGCTGCGCCGGCTGCGCCGCTTCGCCCGCGAAGGCGCCGAAGAGGAACTCGACCTCGACGACACGATCCACAGCACAGCGGCCAAAGCCGGGCTGCTGGACATCAAGAT
>JANNQO010000142.1:0-16096 GCA_031400795.1 Rubrivivax sp.
CCACGGCCGCCGGCATCACGGTGGTGGTGGCGGCGGGCAACTTCGGCCAGACCCTGGCCGGAGGGGAACGCTACGGCACCATCAGCTCGCCGGGCCACGACCCGTCGGTGATCACCGTCGGCTCGGCCAACAACCGTGGCACGGCGGCGCGCGGCGACGACGGCGTCAACTTCTTCAGCTCACGCGGCCCGACGCGCGGCTCGTTCATCGACGCCGCCGGCGTACGTCGCATCGACAACCTGCTCAAGCCCGATCTCGTGGCGCCGGGCAACAAGCTGCTGGGCGCCAAGTCGGTCGACAACTTCACGCTCCTCTTCCCGAGTGCACTGCCGGTCAAGTACCCGCTACTGACGCAGAACGCCGGCACCAGCAGCAAGGGCGGCGAGTCGGTAATGATGCTGTCGGGCACCTCGGTGGCCGCACCGGTGGTGGCCGGCGCCGCCGCGCTGCTGCTCCAGGCCAACCCGGGGCTGACGCCGCCGCTGATCAAGGCCATCCTGCAATACAGCGCGCAGCCGATTGCCGGCGCCAACCTGTTGCAGCAAGGCGCTGGCTTGCTGAACATCGCCGGCGCGGTGAAGCTGGCGCAGGCGCTGCGCACCGACATCGCCGCTGGCGTCGCGGCCGGGTCGCTGGCCGCCGGCGCCAACTTGCTGGCCAGCGGCAAATCGCTGCCCACGGCGAGCACGACGCTGAACGGCCAGACCTTCAACTGGAGCCGCATCGTGGTGGCCGGCGGCAGCCACGTGTTGAGCGGCAACGCGTTGTTTACCAAGTACCAGCCGATCTACGACCCGCGCCTGGTCTGGGTACGCGATGTGGCCAAGCGCCGCACGGTCAACTACTGGCCCGCCGCTTCGGGCGTAGCCGCCAACACCTTCCCCGAAAGCATCGTCGAAACGGCGGCGGGCAACCAGACGCTGGTCACCACGGGCGTGGTCTCGGCCACGGCGCTGCTGGGCGTCAGCTCGTGGATCGGCAAGACCGGTGCTTTCATGCCCACGGCCACGCTGTCGAGCTGGCTGGGCAGCGGCAGCGGCATGAGTCTGGGCACCGGCTTCATCCTGAGCGAGGGCTTCATCCTGAGCGAAGGGTTCATCTTGAGCGAAGGGGTGGTGCTCGGCTCGGGATTCATCCTCAGTGAAGGCTTCATCTTGAGCGAGGGCTTCCTCCTGAGCGAGGGCTTCATCCTGAGCGAAAGCGGCCAGCCTACGCCGACGAATCCGAACGACACCAGCTTGCTCGGCGAACCCTGAAGCGGGAGCTCCTCACCCAAGAGGTGGTTTCGCATCGCAACAACTCGGCCACCGGCGGTGATGGCCGTCACAGGTCCGTCGTGATGCCTGCCCGCACAATGCCCTGGATGAGCCGGCCACGCAGCCGGCTCGCGGGCCGACTCCGGGAGTGTGTGGAATGGGTGCATCGAATCTCGCGGCGGAACCAAGCGACGCGCAAGTCCGGGCGCTCGCGGTGAGGAACGTGAGCACAGAGGCCTGGCCGGGCGAGCAGTCGTTCCCGCCCTTCATGGAGAGGGCGAGGGCGATGAAGGCACCGCGCGTTCTCGAGCTGGGTACCTACCGAGCGCTGGCCGATGTCTCGACGCGCAAGGACCATTTGTTCCCGCATGCGTCGGAGCACATCGGCACCGACATCCGGGCCGGTGTCGATGTGGACCTGATCGCCGACGTGCACCGCTTGACCGAGGCCACCGGTGAAGATGCGTTCGACATCATCCTCACCGAAGCGGGTTTCGAGCATTTCAAGTACCCGCACCTGGCCGCGCATCAGATCATGAAGGCACTCAAAGTCGGTGGAATCGTCTTCATCCAGACGCACCAGACGTTTCCGATCCATGCCGTGCCCTACGACTACTTCCGCTTCTCCACCGACGCGCTGCGATCCCTGTTCGGCGCGCGCATGGGTATGAAGGTGCACGCGGCCGGCTATGGATCGCCGGCTGCCATCTACTCGCATGTCGACCCGGGCGGCCACCAAGCGCCTGCGTACCTGCACGTGAATGTGTTCGCGGAGAAAGTGGCCCCGACGCCGCACGATTTCATCTACGAGTACGACTGCCTGGTCTGAAATCGGCCACTTGCTCGCCGCACGGCGCCAAAGGGGCAGGTAGTGGACAACGTCGCGCCAGGATAATCCCGGCGCATGCACCTCGTGATTCCCTTTGCTGCCCTGCTCTCCGATGCCGGGCCACTGCAAGGGGCCTCGGTGCTTCGATCGCTGGCCTGGCCGGTGCTGTCGCGGCAACTGGCTGGGCTGCCGCAGCCGCAGCGCGACGCCGGCGATGAATGGTCGCTGACGCCGCCCCATGAACGGGCCCTCGCCGCCGCGCTCGGCTGGCAGGGCAGCGACGGCCTGTGGCCATTTGCCGCGGCGCAGGCGCTGGCCGACGGCGTGAGCGGCGCGAAGGACGCGCAGTTCGGCCTCGTCACGCCCGTGCACTGGCACCTGGGCACCGAGCAGATCAGCATGGGCGATCCTGAAGCGCTGCTGCTCGATCAGACCGCGTCACGTGAAACGTTGGCCGCGGTGCGCGAACTGTTCACGAGCGAAGGCTTCGCGCTGCACTACGGCGCGCCGTGGCGCTGGTACCTCGAACATCCGAGCCTGGCCCGGCTGCCCAGCGCGTCGCTGGACCGCGTGATCGGCCGCAATGTCGACCGCTGGCTGGAAAGCGCCCGCGAAATGCGCCTGCTGCGCCGCCTGCAGAACGAGGTGCAGATGCTGCTGTACGAACACCCGATCAACCGGCGGCGCGAGGCGCAGGGGCTGCTGGCGATCAACTCGTTCTGGTTGAGCGGCACGGGTGCGACGCAGCCCGCGAGCGCGGCGATGCCTCGGCTCGACACCCGCCTGCGTCACGCCGCTCTGGCCAACGACGAGGCCGCCTGGGCCAAGGCCTGGGCGGTGATCGACGGCGAGCTGTCGGAGATTGCCTGGCAGCGGCTGACGCTGTGCGGCGAGCGTTCGTCGCTGACCTGGGATCGCGGCGCCGCCTCATCGTCGTGGTGGAAGTCCACCACCGCGCGCTGGCGCAGCGTGGACGTGGCGTCGCTGCTGGCGACCTTGTGAACGGCCCGTTGCAAGTCATGCAGCGCGACGTGCCGCCGCGCGTGGCCTTCGGCCTCGAACAAGCCGGCGTGCACCCGTTGCTGGCGCGCTTGCTCGCCGGCCGCGGCGTGCGCGATGCCGCCGAGCTCGACGACGGCCTGCAGCACCTGCTGCCGCCCGATCGATTGAAAGGTGCCGGTGAAGCCGCGCGGCTGCTCGCCGACACGATCACCGCGCGGCAGCGCATCTGCATCGTCGCCGACTACGACTGCGCCGGCGCTACCGCCTGCGCCGTGGCGCTGCGCGGGCTGGCGATGTTGGGCGCGCCGCCCGACACCCTGCACTACGTGGTGCCGGATCGCGCCGTGCACGGCTATGGCCTGACGCCGGCGATCGTCGATCTGGCGATGGCGCGGCAGCCGGTCTTGCTGATCACCGTGGACAACGGCATCGCCAGCCACGCCGGCGTGGCGCATGCGCGCGGATTGGGCCTGCGCGTGCTGATCACCGACCACCACCTGCCGGCTGCCGAGCCCGCCGCGCTGCCCGATGCCGAGGTGATCGTGAACCCGAATCAGGGCGGCTGCGAGTTCCCGAGCAAGGCCATCGCTGGTGTCGGCGTGATGTTCTACGTGCTGCTGGCCACGCGTGCCGAGCTGCGCCGCCGTGGTGTCTTCGACGCTGCCACGCAGCCGCGGCTGGATGCGCTGCTCGACCTGGTGGCCCTGGGCACGGTGGCCGACGTGGTGAAGCTCGACGCCAACAACCGGCGCCTGGTGGCACAAGGCCTGAAGCGGGTCCGCGCCGGGCGGCTGCAGCCGGGCGTGGCGGCACTCTTTGCCGCCGCCGCGCGCGACCCGCGTCGTGCCTCGGCGTTTGACTTCGGCTTCGCCTTGGGCCCGCGCATCAACGCCGCCGGGCGGTTGAGCGACATGACGTTGGGCATCGAATGCCTGAGGAGCGATGACGCGGCACGCGCTGCCGACCTGGCGCAGCAACTCGACGCCATCAACCGCGAGCGCCGGGTCGTCGAGGCCGAGATGCGCGACGTGGCGCAGGCCGTGCTGGACGGCCTGCCGGGGCAAGCCGAGGCGCCGAGTGCGATCACGCTCTTCGACGAGAGTTTTCACGAAGGTGTGGTGGGCATCGTCGCGGGCCGCGTGAAGGACCGGCTGCACCGCCCGACCTTCGTCTTCGCGCGTGGGCTGGATGGCGCGCTGAAAGGTTCGGGCCGCTCGATCCCGGGCTTCCACCTGCGCGACGCGCTCGATCTGCTGAGCAAGCGCCACCCCGGCGTGCTGCAACGCTTCGGCGGCCACGCGATGGCGGCGGGCTGCACGCTGGCGGCCGATGCGCTGCCGGTCTTCACGAGTGCGCTTCAGGCGGTGGCGGCGGAGTGGCTGGACACCGCGGCGCTGACGCGCACGCTGAAGAGCGACGGCCCGCTAGCGCTGGAGTGGTTCAACCCACAGACCGTGGCGCTGCTCGACGCGCAGGTCTGGGGCCAGGGCTTCGAGGCCCCGCTCTTCTGCGACGAGGTGCAGGTACAGCAGCAGCGGCTGGTGGGCGAAAAGCACCTGAAGCTGCGCGTGCTGCACCAAGGCGTGCCGCGCGACGCGATCTGGTTCGGGCACAGCGAGCCGCTGCCCGAGCGGGTGAAGCTCGCCTACCGGCTGAGCCTGGACGAGTGGAACGGGCAGCAGCGCGTGCAGATGGTGGTGGAGGCGGCGCTGTGAGAACTGCTACCCGGGCCCCTAGTCCGTAGGGTGACACTGGCGCGACGCCGGCAATAGACTGATCCCGTACCTTGAGCAACGGGAGGCTTCCATGTTCGAACTTGTACGTCGTCTCAGTGCGCGTCAGCTCGCCTACCACCAGCTGCCGGTGCTGCTGCTCGCCGTCGGTATCGCCGAGACGTTCTACAAGTTTCACAGCTTCTTGCTCGAGACCGGTGCGTTCCTGCTGACCTGGTTCGCCTTGGACGCGC
The DNA here is from genome assembly GCA_031400795.1 of Rubrivivax sp. Classification (GTDB taxonomy): domain Bacteria; phylum Pseudomonadota; class Gammaproteobacteria; order Burkholderiales; family Burkholderiaceae_C; genus Rubrivivax. The sequence goes on from JANNQO010000142.1 coordinate 5,054, forward strand.
TGCACGCGGCGCTGCGCTCTGTGCTCGGTCGGGGCCGCTAGCCACGAGAGGAGGTTGTCTGAGATGGCCAAACAAAAGTCATCACGCGCGCCGGTCATCGAAGTCGGCCCGCAGAGCTACCTTTTCCCGTACAAGATCCAAGTTTTCGGGCGCGGATGGCCTGAGTGTCCGGTCGCATTTGTCGTCGATGGCGATCGCGACGTGGCACCGGCCCTGGTGCTGGCCGGACACGCATCTGCCGGCGTCGTGCGGCCCGTGCGCGGCGAGTTCCAGCTGCTGCTGAACATCCCGGGGCTGCGTGCCGGGCGTCACGAGCTCACGGCCGTGCAACGGGTGCGCGGACGTGAGACACATGCTCGAGCCGAGTTCGTGATCGAGGATGTTCCGGCCGCCGACAAGGATGGCCGGCCGACACACCGCTGGTTCAGGCGCCGCGAGCACTTCTTGCTGAGTCGCTTCAGTGACGGTGTGAACCGCCGGCCCGGCAGCCGATTGCGCGCGCTGCAGCACCGCGACGCACTGCGCGCCGCTGCCCACGCGAAGGCCCCCGACGATCCGGGTGCGCCGGTGACACCCGGAGCGAATTGGTATTGCATCGGGCCGTCGGTGGTGCGGCGCGGACAGGTGTTCGCGGCGACTGCCACGACGTTCACGACGGCACCGATCTCCGGACGCATCACCGGCATCGCCCACGATCCGCTCGACACGGCCATCGTCTACGTCGCCACCGCGCAGGGCGGCGTGTGGAAGTCCGTCGACGCCGGCCTGAACTGGCGGCCCAAGAGCGACTATGCGGCCTCGCTGGCGATCGGCTGCGTCACGGTGGACCGCTCCAATCCCGTCGGCGGCAAATCGGTGCGCATCCTCGCCGGCACGGGCGAGCCCAACAACAGCGACAGCTACTACGGCGCGGGCATGTTGTTCTCTTCCGACGGCGGGGAGACCTGGGTGCAGCGCGGTGCCGCGACCTTCCTGCGTGCAGCGTTCTCCACGATCGCGGTCGATCCCACCGACAACCAGCATCTCTACGCCGCCACCGACATCGGAGTCTTCGAGTCGGACGACGAAGGCGTGAACTGGACACTGATCGAGCCAGGGATCTGTTTCGATCTCGTCGTCGACTGGTCCAACGCCGGTGCAGCCGAGCTCTACGTCGGCAGGCTCGGCGTCGGCGTGCGCCGCAGCAGCGATGGCGGCGCCACCTGGGCGACGCTGGCGGGGGGCCTGCCCGCCTCGGGCGGCCGCGTCGCACTGGCGATGGCCCCGAGCGACGCCGCAACGATCTACGCTGCATTCGCGAACGGCGCGGCGCTGACGGGCATCTTTCGCACGACCGACGGGGGCACGACCTGGACGGCGACCGGTGCGACGCCGGCGGGCGTGGCCCAGGCGGGCTACAACCTGGTTCTTGGCGTGCACCCAACCGACCCGAACACCGTGCTGTTCGGCGAGGTGAGCCTGTGGCGCACCACCAATGGCGGCGGCGCTTGGGCGCGTGTCAGCACCGGCGCCCCCGGTATCCATCCGGACCAGCATGCGATCGCCTTCGACCCGGGCAACGGCAGCCGGGTTTTCGCCGGCAACGATGGCGGCCTGTTCCTCTCCGCGGACACCGGCGTCACCTACACGCACCGGAACAAAGACCTTGCCACGCTCCAGTACTTCATTTGCGCGCACCACCCGCAGTGGGACGCGGTCATGCTGGGCGGCACTCAGGACAACGGCGCCCAGCGCTACCTCGGCCACCCGGCCTGGGAGCACTCCGCGCTGGGCGACGGGGCGTACGCGGCGATCGATGCCACCAGCGACCCGCGGCGCTGGTTCGAGAGCCGCTGGTGGGGCTTCCCGCTGTTCCGCAGCGACACCGCAGGCGCACCGGGCAGCTGGGTCGACAGGAAAGGGACGATCGGCACCAATTCGAACTGGTTCTATCCGCCATTCGAGATGGATCCTTCGGATTCGCGCATCCTCTTCGTCGGCTACGAACGGCTTTGGCGGACCATCGACAGCGGCAACACCTGGACGGCGATCACCGGTGCGTTGATCGGAGCGGCAACCAACATCACGGCGATCGCCGTCGCTCCGTCCGACAGCAACACGGTCTACGTCGGGCTCCAGAACGGCAGCGTCTTTCGTGTCACGCAAAGCATGGCTTCCTGGACGGCGACCAATGTGACCTCCGCGCCGCTGCCCGCGGGCCAGGTGTCGGATCTGGCGGTGCACCCGACCAATCCGAGCATCGTCTACCTGACCACCAGCAACCTGATCTTTTCCGAAGGCGCCGGGGAGTTCACCAACGACCATGTCTTTCGCAGCACCGATGGAGGCACCACGTGGGTCAACCGGTCCACCGGACTGGCGCAGGCCAATCCGGTCAACGCGGTTGCGCTCGACCCAGCGAACCCGGACACCGTGTTCATCGGCTGCGACGTTGGCATCTTCAGGTCCACGAATGGCGGTGGAACCTGGGCCACTTGGGACGACGGATTGCCCAACTGCTCCGTGCAGGACTTGAAGTTCTTCGCGCCGCGGCGCTTGCTTCGCGCTGCGACCCATGGGCGTTCGATCTGGGAGCGGCCGGCGGATGCGGCGCTGCTGCCCGCCACCGACATCTACCTGCGCGACAGCGTGCTGGACACCGGCCTGGCAACGCCGGGACCTTCCGGCGTGGAGCACCCGTTCTTCGTCGGCGAGACGGTGTACTGGTATCAATCGCCCGACATCAAGGTCGATGCACCGGACGCGGCCACGGGTGCGTACCAGACGCCGAGCCGCGACATCGACTACCTTCAGTTCGAAGAACTGGTTCATGACAACCCGCGTCGCGACACCTGGGTGCGTGTGCACGTCCAAGTGCACAACCGGGGTCACGCGCCAGCCACCAACGTGCAGGTCCGCGCCTTCTGGGCCAACGCCGGCGGCGGGCTGCCGAACCTGCCGGTCGACTTCTGGACCGCGTTTCCGAATGCGGACCCGGCCGACACCTCGATCTGGCATCCGATGGGGACCGCACGCACGCTGCCGCTGATTCATCCGAGCCAGCCGCAGATCGTGTCGTGGAGCTGGCTGGTTCCTGCGACGGCACCCAGCCACACCTGCATGCTGGCCGTGGCACGCTCGACCGAGGACAACGTGACGACCGGCTCGCTGGTGATCGCTACCGCGGTGAACGCCGACAACAACGTGACGCTGAAGAACCTCCAGGTCGACAACGTCGTTCCCGGTTCAGGCGGAGCTGACGAAGGGGCAGGGCCGTACTTCATCGATTTCGCCGCGTTCGGCAACAAGGATCTCATCGACATCCGGATCAACCCCGGCACCTTGCCTCGAGGGTCCATCGTTCGGCTGTACTTTCCGCCGTTCGAGACGGCGCGCGGGATCAAGGAGTCGCTGCTCGGCTTCTCGGTTCGCAAGCGCAAGCCGTTCGAACTCGAGGAACGACCCGAGTTGGCCTGTTCCGAGGCGATCCCGTACCGAACCGACCTCGCCTTCGAACTCGAGGTGGGCAAGACGCGCAAGCGCCATGCGCAACCCCATCCTGGGATCGGCGGCATCATCCCGGCAGCAGAAGGCTTGTCGGCAGCGATCTTCGTCGACTTGCCAGCCAGGGCGAAGTCGGCGGCGAGCGTGAAGTTCTACGTCGAGCACTGGTGCGGCGGACGGCTGGTCGGGGGCAGCGAATACGAGTTGCGAATCGTCAAGCGAGGCAAGCGTCGAAACTGACGGCGTTCGACGACCGTCACGCTTGCAACAGCGGCAGCAACTTCTGCTGCCCCGTGAGCGTCAGCGTCAAGGCGCGATTGCGCTCCGGCTTTCCGCTGTCGCTGCGCAACCTTCTGGTGACCGGTTGCTTCCGCCGCGACATCGACGAGACGGGATGCCAGGCTTATTTGCCCGCGCTTCGAAGCCGGCGCGAATGGGCGTCAGCGCGCGCCACCGCAATGCGCGAGCACGGGCCGTCAGGGCAAAGGTGTCGACGGCGGCGTGTCGCCTCACGCTGCGATCGGCGTCGATCTCGTCAGATCGCCGATGCCAGCCAGCAGGCCCGCGACCGAAATGTCTTCGTCGAGTGCCTCCCAGTGCAGTCCGCTGTGGCTGAATTCGACCTTCGCGCGCTGCTCTGCGCTGGCGTGCAGCAGCCGCGGAAACCATGCAAGCGGCACTGCGATGACGCGCCCATCGGACAGATCGACCCACATGCTGTCGTCGTCGAAACGAACGGCCTTAGCCGAAGTAGTCATTCCACGTCCTTTCGATCAGCTCCAGGTTCGCTTCGACCGCTTGCGCCAGTTCGCGCAAAGTGCGTGCATCGAGCCCGTCGCTATTCGCGACCCGCACCGCGGGTCGGAGCCAAAACTTGGCTTCACCGCCGTCGCCCCGTGTGTGGATATGCGCAGGCTCGCGAGGACTTCCTTCATTCGAATAGAAGAGAAGCGGTACCCCTTGTAGCGGAAGACGACGGGATGAAACTGGAATGATAAGGAGCCTGCAGCCGAGCGTCACTTCAGCTCGTCGCGCAGCGCCCGTGCGGCGCGCAGGTCCGAGACGGCGGCACCCTCGATCTGCGCGCTAGCGTCCTTGCCAGACCGGCTTGCGCTTGTGCTGAAACGCGCGAACGCCCTCCTGCGAATCCTCGGACTGCAGCGCCGCCACCAACGCCGGCAGCCGCAGCGCCTGCGCCTGGACTGCGGTCAGCGTGCCGGTGCAACGCACCACCTGCTTGATCGCCTGCACCGACAGCGGCGCGCAGGCGAGGATGTTCGCGACCCAGCGCGCCACCGCCTCGTCGAGCTGCGCACGCGGCACCACCTCGTTGACGAGGCCCCACTCGGCGGCGCGCGCGGCGGCGATGCGCTGGCCCGTCAGCAGCATGCCCATCGCCAACCGGTGCGGGATCTGGCGCGCCAGCAGCGTCATGCCGCCGTCCAGCGGCAGCCGGCCGACCAGCGGCTCGGGCAGTCCGAAGCTCGCTTCTTCGCAGGCGACGACGATGTCGCAGCCCAGCACCATCTCGAAGCCGCCGCCGAGCGCGAAGCCGTTGACGCGCGCGACGACCGGCAGGTTCAGCGTCTCGCGCAGCGCGATGCCGCCGAAGCCCCCGGGCCGCGCGCGCGCCCAGTACTCCAGGCCGCTGGTGGACGGGTTCTTCATGTCGGCGCCCACACAGAAGGCACGCTCGCCCGTACCGGTGAGCACGACGATCCGCGCGTCGCGGCGCTGCTCGAGATCGTTCCAGATGCGCTGCAGCTCGGCTTCGGTGTCCAGGTCGATCGCGTTCAGCACGTCGGGGCGGTCGATCGTGATCCTCGCCACGTGATCGTGTACCTCGTAGTGCACGGTCACTGGACAACCCTCCGCGCTGCGCGCTCCGGGATGGGCGCTTTGGAGCGGCCACGCGTGCTCATCGACGGTCCTTGGCCACTTCCGCCAGCACCTCGGCCGTGTGTTCGCCGAGCTTGGGCGGCGGCCGGCGCAGCGACGCCGTTGCGGCCGACATCGCGATCGGGCTGCCGACGAAGCGGCCGTCGAGCAACATCGCGTTGTGCACCGTCTGCGCGTCGACCAGCACCTCGCGCAGGTCGCGCACCGGGGCGCACAGCAGGTCTTGCGCCTCCAGGCGTGCGAGCCAGTGGTCGCGCGGCGCCGCCTTGAAGCGTTCGCGGAACTGGCGCTGCAGCTCGGCCTTGTTCGCGAACTGTGCCTCGAGGTTGGCGAAGCGCGCATCGAGCGACAGGTCGGGCAGCTCGAGTGCGGCGCAGATGTCGCGCAGCGGGTTGGCCTTGAACGCACCGACCAGCACGAGCGGATGGTCGGCGCACTCGAACACGCCCGACAGCGGCATCGCGGCCCAGTTCACTTCCTGATCGCGCATCAGGATCATCGCCGCTTCCTGCATCTGCATCGCCAGCATCGAGTTGTAGAGCGAGACGCTGATCTTCTGGCCGACTCCGGTGTGTTGGCGGTGCAGCAGCGCGAGCAGGATGCCCTGCACCATGTGCATGCCGGCCGAGTAGTCCGCCAGCGCGATCGGGTAGGTGGCCAGCGGGTGCGACGGGTCGGCCTTGCGCGCCATCGCGCCGCTCATCGCCTGCGCCAGCACGTCCTGCCCGCCCTTGTGCGCGTAAGGGCCGCTCTCGCCGAATCCCGTGCCCACGGCATAGACGATGCGGGGGTTGAGCGCGCGGCAATCGTCGTAGCCCAGGCCCATGCGGTCCATCACGCCGGCGCGGAAGTTGTTGACGACGACGTCGGCGCCGGCGATCAGCACCTTCACGGCCGCCATGCTCGCGGCATCGCGCAAGTCCATCGCGACGCTGCGCTTGTTGCGATTGAGGCTGCAGAAGATCGGGTTGTCGACACCGTCGAGTGGAGGAAAGGTCGAGCGGCTCAGGTCGCCGGCACCCGCGCGTTCGATCTTCACGACGTCGGCGCCGTAGTCGCCGAGCATCTGCGTGCAAACCGGGCCCATCATCACCTGCGTGAAGTCGATGACGCGGATGCCGGACAGGGGCAGCGCGGTCTCGCCAGTGTCGTTCATGCGGCTTCCTGGTGTTGCAGGCGGCGCGCGATCGCGGGCACGTCGGCGTTGCGGCCGGCCTGGTCGCCGGGGTCGCCACCTTGCGCGCGCAGCCGCGCCTGCAGCACCTTCACGTCGACGTGGCGCACGGCCACGCCGGCGTCCAGCGCCATCGCGGCGGCCACACCGGCGGCCTCGCCCATCGCCATGCAGGGCGGGATCTCGCGCGACATCTTCTGCGCCGTCGACGTGGCCGAGTAGTGCCGGCCGGCCACCAGCAGGTTGTCAATTCCCCTCGGCAGCAGCGTGCGGTACGGCGTCGTGTAGTCGCGCCCGCGCGCCACCGCGTCGGCGAAGCGCGTGCGCTCGGCCAGGTCTTCCTTGGTCATCACGTACTCGCCGTCGAGCATCCGCGTCTGGCGCACGCCGGTCTGCGGCGCGATGTCCACCACGATCGCGCGCTCGAAGCCCGGCATGTGCATGCGCGCGTGGTCCACCGCGGCGTGGATGTGCTGGCGCCCGCGCACCTCGGCCTCGGTCAGGTCCTCGACCTTCAGCCCGTCCAGACCCGTCATGTGCGGGCAGTTGCACCAGACCACGCCGGGCAGCGGCGTCTTCAGCCACCAGTGCGCCCAGCTGCCGCCGATCAGCTTCTTGATGTCCTTGTCCACGGCCGCGAAGGCTGCGGGTGCTTCGCGCTCGAAGCGTTCCGCCGTGTCGGTATCGACGTTGCCGAGGCGGAACACCGTCGTCAGCATGTAGGCGCCACCGATGTGCGGCGCGCCGGCCGAGGCCGCCACGTCGAGGTCGCCGGTGGTATCGATGATCATCTTGCCGAGAATGGCCTCACGCCCGTTCTTCGTGTCGCAGATGACGCCGGTGATGCGGCCTTCTTCCACCAGCGCCTGCGAGAACCAGGAATGCAGCCGCAGCTGGATCTTGTGCTGCGCCACCATCTCGAGCGCGACGCGCTTGAAGCCGTCGGGGTCGAACGCGGCGGCGAAGACGATCGGATGCGGCTTCTCGTGCGTGTGGAAGTCGAAGGCGCCCCAGCGCGTCCAGCGCGCGATCGCGGCGGCGGCTATGCCCCATTCGTCCTGGCGCGGGAACTGCGCCAGGCCGAGCGCGGCCAGGCGCTCGATCAGGTCCATGCAGATGCCGCGCACCGAGATCTCGTGCAGGTGCGCGTCCCACATGTCGTCGAGCACCAGCACCATGCCGCCGGAGGCCAGGCCGCCCAGGTGGTTGTAGCGCTCCAGAAGCACCGTCGACGCGCCGTTGCGCGCGGCGGCGAACGCCGCGGCCATGCCGGCCGGGCCGCCGCCGACCACCACCACGTCGGCCTGGGCGACGACCTTGACGTCGCGCGCCGGTTCGCGGACGGTTGCTGGAATGGGCGGCATTTGGGGCTCCTGCGGATGGATCGGCAACCGGTCGCCCTCAGGCGTGATCGGGCTGCCAGCGGATGATCAAACGCTCGAGCGCGACGATGGCCAGGAAGAAGGCGCCCGACAGGCAGGCGCTCATCGTGATCGCCGCGTACAGCAGCGCCGAATCGAAGTTGTAGGTGGCCTGGATGATCATCGCGCCGATGCCCTGGGTGGCGCCGATCCATTCGCCGACGACGGCGCCGATGACCGACATCGACGCGGCGATGCGCAGCGCCGAGAACAGGAACGGCAGCGCGGCGTAGACGCGCAGCTTGAAGAACACCGCGCTGCGGCTCGCCGACAGCACGCGCATCAGCTCCAGCGCCTGCGGGTTCACGGCCTCTAGCCCGCGCACGCTGTTCACCAGCGTCGGAAAGAAGCACACCAGCGCGGCGATCGCGATCTTCGGCTCGACGCCGTTGCCCATCATGAGCACCAGGATCGGCGCTTTCGCGACGACCGGGATCGAGTTGAACATCACCACCACCGGAAAGAAGATCTCCTGCAGCCGCCGGTTGTGCACGAACAAGGTCGCCACCCCGATCGCGATGAGGTTGCCGAGCAGGAAGCCGGCGAGGGCCTCGGTGGCGGTGGGCACCAGGTTGGCCAGCAGCACGGCGCGCTTGTTCCACAGCGTCTGCGCCACCGCGCCGGGCGACGGTGCGATGAAGGGCTTGACGTCGAACACCCAGACCACGAACCACCACAGCGCCAGCAGGCCGGCGATGCCGAGTGCCGGCAATACGCGGCGACGCCGGCGCGCGCGGCGCTGCGATTCGCGCCAGCGTGCTTCCTGAGCGTCAAGATCGGCGGTATCGGCCGGATCGGCCGCATCGGCAAGCCCTGCCGCGGGCTGCGCCGGCTCGGCGGTGGCGGCGGCCATCAGCAGGTCTCCAGCAGGCGGCGCAACTCGGCCGTCAGCGCGACGAAGGGCGCGCTGTCGCGGGTGGCCAGCGTGCGGTCGGCCGGCAGCTCCACCGGCACGATCGCGCGCACGCGGCCCGGGTTGGCGGCCATCATCAGCACGCGCTGGCCGAGGTAGGCCGCCTCGTGGATGCTGTGGGTGACGAAAAGCACCGTCAGCTTGAGCTCGCGCCAGACGCGACGCAGCTCCTCGTTGAGCCGGTCGCGCGTGATCTCGTCGAGTGCGCCGAAGGGCTCGTCCATGAGCAGGATCTTCGGGTCGCTGGCCAGGGCTCGCGCGATCGCGACGCGCTGGCGCATGCCGCCCGAGAGCTCGTGCGGGTAGGCCGCCTCGCTGCCCTTCAAGCCGACCAGCTCGAGCAGCTCGCGCGGTGTGGCCTTGCCGCGGCGCGCGCGGCTCACCGCCACCTGCAACGGCAGCTCGACGTTGGCCAGCGCGCTTCGCCAGGGCAGCAGCGCCGGGTCCTGGAACACGAAGCCGATGTCGCGCCGCAGCCGCGCAGCCTCGGGTGCGCCGCCGAACACGCGGACCTCGCCAGCCCCGGGTGGAATGAGGTCGGCGACGACGCGAAGGAAGGTCGACTTGCCGCAGCCTGAAGGGCCCAGCAGCGTCAGGAACTCGCCTGCCGGCACGTCCAGGCTGAGCCCTTGCAGCGCGGTGATCGAGCGGCGCGGCGTGAAGAAGCGCACCTGCAGGTTGCGGCAGCTCACCGCCAGGCGGGCGTCGGCGCTCCGCTGCGCAACGGCGAGCGAGTCGGCCGGCGCATCGGCCAGCGCAACGGTCACGCTCAAGCCTTCAGGCGCGCGGCCTGCGTGGTCTTGAGGATGTCCATCGTGATCACGTCTTCCACCTTGGGTGTCTTGGCGGTGAACTGGCCGAGCTCGCTGTACAGCGCGATCTGGTCCTGCCAGATGGCCGGGTCCATCGAGCCCCAGCCCTGCGCGCGTGCGGTTTCGCCGAAGCTGTAGGCGAGCATCACGTCGGCAGCGGCGCGTTCGTCGGCGCGGTCGAGGTTGGGGTACTCCTTGACCAGCAGTTCGACCGCCGCGTCGCGGTTCTTGTCGGCCCACTGCCAGCCCTTGGCCGAGGCGCGCACGAAGGCGGCCAGCACGTCGGCCTTCTCGGCCAGCGTCTTGTGCGTGGCGTAGTAAGGCAGCGCGTAGAGCTTGACGCCGGTGTCCCACAGCGCCATGTCGACGCGCTCGGCGCCGAGCACCTTGAGCGCCGTCGTGTTGGTGAGCCAGCCGGTGACGGCGTCGACCTGGCCGGTCATCAGCGGCGTCATGTCGGCGCCGATCGGCACGATGGTGACGGCCTTCTCGGCGATTTTGTTTTTCGCCAGCAGCGCCTTCAGCAGGATGATGCCGGTGGACTGGATGCCGATCTTCTTGCCGACCATGTCCTGCGCGTTGCGGATCGGCTTCTTCTTCAGCGAGAAGAAGCAGTACGGATGCTTCTGAATGCCGACCGCGAAGCACTTGACCGGCAGCCCCTGCGACGCAGCGAGCATCAGCGACGGGCTCGACGACACTTGGCCGAGCTCGAACCGGCCCGACGCGACCACCGCGACCCCATCGATGCTGGGACCACCGGGCTGGATCTCGAAGTCGATGCCCTCCTGCTCGAAGAAGCCCTGCTTCCTGGCGACCACCTCGCCGAGCTGGTTGCCGCCGATCAGCCAGCCGAGCTGCATGTTGATCTTGTTCTTGCCCGCCGCGCGTGCGCCGATGGACAGCAGGCAGCCGGTGGCCGCCGTGGCGGCGAGCATCCGGCGACGATCACGACTTGCGACTTCGCTCATCACGGCTATTCCTGGAGGGTTGCTGTGAGCCATTGTGCGGACGGAGCGCCCGATCTCGCAAGAGCAGTTTCGGCCATGCCTGTTGCCGCCGGCCCTGCCCGGCGGGGTCGACTCACTGCTGGAGGGGAGGGTCCACCTCGTGTATATACTTTTCATATACCAAGCGAGGAGCACCGCGATGTCGTCCGCTTCACTGCTCTTGAAGTTCAGATCCAGGGACACCCGATCGGGCGTGACCCGAGAGACCGTGAAGGCCATCGCCGAGGAGCTGGATGTGTCCGAGACGCAGGTGGTGCACCTGGCGTTGTCGAAGTTCGCCTTCGAGGTGTTGCCCGCCTATGAACAGGACGATGGCCCGCTGACGCCCGGC
>JANNQO010000143.1:0-12389 GCA_031400795.1 Rubrivivax sp.
CATGGCCTACGACGGCGCGGGGAGGTGGCTGGCTTTCTGGGTTTCCAACAGCGACCTGGCCGGCGGGGAGGGGTCGGATCCGGACGTGTATTGCGCGATCTCGATGGACAAGGGGTTCGCCACCTCGCGCACCAGCGTCTCGCCCGGCAGCGCGGACTGCAACGCAGGCCACCACGCCACCCATTCGGCTTGCGAGAAATCGGCGGCAAGCAGAATGCTCATGGCTGTGATGAGGCCGGGGCTTCGGCCAGCATTTGCGCGCGCTGCAAGGCAAGCACGACGGTCTGGTCGCGCACCGCGCCGCGATCGCCGCTGAGGTTGAGCAATTCGGCTTGGGCAGGGCTCGCGCGGCGCGCCCAGGCCAGCCACACGGTACCCACAGGCTTGCCCGGCGTCGCGCCGCCAGGCCCGGCGATACCGGTGACCGCCACCGCGACGTCGGCGCGCGAGTGCGCGAGGGCGCCCGCGGCCATCGCGCGGGCGACTTCGCTGCTCACCGCGCCGTGCGCCGCGATCAGTGCGGCGTCAACGCCGAGCATCTCGGTCTTCGCCGCGTTCGAGTAGCTCACAAAGCCGCGCTCGAACCAGTCGCTCGAACCGGCCACTGTGGTGCAGGCGGCGGCGATGAGCCCGCCGGTGCATGACTCGGCGGTGGCGAGCGTGGCGTTGGCGCGGCGCATGGCCTGCGCCACCGACTCGACCAGGGGTTCGAAGCGTGTCACAGGAATCGCCACAGCGCGATCACGAGCAGGGTGCACAGCGCCGCGACAAAATCGTCGAACAGGATGCCGAAGCCCTGTCGCCAGCCGACGGGCTCGCCGCGCCGCACTTTGAACAGCGCGTCGGCCCAGGCCACTGGGCCGGGTTTGGCGGTATCGAAGATCCGGAACAGCGCGAACGCCGACAACTGCGCCCAGAAGCCCGTGGGGGTGACGAGCCACAGCACACACCAGAACGCGACGATTTCGTCCCAGACGATGGCGCCGGGGTCGCCCAGTCCGAGCTCGCGCGCGGTGCGGGTGCACGCCCAGACGCCGATCAGCGTGGAGCCGACGAGCAACGCCGCCCAGCGAGCATCGTCCATGTGCGGCTGGGCCAGGGTGAACACGAGCCAGGCCCACAGCGTGGCCACCGTGCCCGGCGCGAACGGCGACAAGCCGCAGCCGAAGCCCAATGCAATCGCGCGCGCCGGGTGGCTGAAGACAAAGCCCGGTGTCGGCTTGCGCGACGCGCTCGCCACGGGCGGGTTGAGGGTGGATTCGTGCTCAAACATCGCGCTTCAACGGAAATGGTCGAAGCCGGCGAAATGCTGGCCGATCGGCCGCGACTTTGCGTCGAGCAGGCGCAGGCCCGGCGCAGCGTCGATGTGCCCGATGCAGGTGACGGCCACGCCCGCGTGCTTGGCGGCGGCCTGAACGTCGGCGCCACCCTGTATTGGCGCAGTGAACAGGAGTTCATAGTCGTCGCCTCCGGCCAGCGTGCACTCGCGCTGCACCGCGCTCGTCTGCGTGGCGAGCACGGCACTGCGTGGCAGCGCATCGACGTGCACAGTGGCGCCCACACCAGAGCGGCGCAGGATGTGACCGAGATCGCCGAGCAGGCCGTCGGAAACATCGATCGCGCTCGTCGCGATGCCGCGCAGCGCAACGCCAAGCGCCACGCGCGGCTCGGGGCGCTCCATCGCGCGGCGCACGGCGCTCAAGCCACCGCCGGCCAGTGCGAGGTTGCCACGGAAGCATTCGAGCGCCAGGCGCGCATCGCCCACCGTGCCGCTGACGTACAAGGCGTCGCCCGCGCGCGCCGCGCTGCGCAGCAAGGCCTGGCCGGTCGGAACCTCGCCGAATACGCTGATGCAAATGGTCAACGGGCCCTGGGTCGTGTCGCCGCCGACCAGCTCGCAGTCAAAGGCGCGCGCCAGCTCGAGCAGACCGCGCGAGAAACCCTGCAGAAAGGTTTCGTCGGCGCGCGGCAGGGCCAAGGCGAGGGTGAAAGCGAGCGGCGCCGCGCCGCACGCCGCCAGGTCGCTCAGGTTTACCGCCAGGGCCTTGTGCCCGAGTGCGTCTGGCGCGACGGTGGACAGGAAGTGGCGCCCTTCGACGAGCATGTCGCTCGATACCGCGAGTTGCTGGCCGCTCGCGGGCCGCAGCAGGGCGCAATCGTCGCCGACACCCAGGGCGGCGCGCCGCACGGGCTGGGTGAAGTACCTGTCGATCAGTTCGAATTCGCCGAGTGGCATGTGCAGGTGGGTGGTTGTGGCGGGCAGAGAACGTCGGGGTCGCGGAATTATGGGCGCCCGCGCGCGGGCCGCGGCGCGCAGCGGCGGACACGGTGACAATGGCGCGGTTTGGCCTCGCCGCGCCTGGTACTGCGTTGCGCCATTGGCAGAACGCAGTACCAGCGCACGCGGTCCACCTCTGACGAGGTCACGTCACGGAAACGAAAGCACAACCCATGTCCACCTACGAAGAAAAGCGCGTCGAGCTGCGCCGCGCCGCGCTCGAATACCACGAGTTCCCGACGCCGGGCAAGATCGCCATCGCGCCGACAAAGCAGTTGATCAATCAACGCGATCTTGCGTTGGCGTATTCGCCGGGCGTTGCCGCGGCGTGCGAAGAAATCGCCGCCGACCCGGCGAATGCGTTTCGCTACACAGCGCGCGGCAACCTGGTCGCCGTGATCACGAACGGCACGGCGGTGCTGGGGCTCGGCGACATCGGGCCGCTCGCGGCGAAACCGGTGATGGAAGGCAAGGCGGTCCTGTTCAAGAAGTTCGCCGGGATCGACGTCTTCGACCTGGAGGTGAACGAGAAAAACCTCGACAAGCTGATCGACCTGATCGCCGCGCTCGAGCCGACGTTCGGCGGCATCAACCTCGAAGACATCAAGGCGCCGGATTGCTTTTACGTCGAGCGCGCGCTGCGTTCGCGCATGAAGATTCCGGTGTTCCACGACGACCAGCATGGCACGGCGATCGTCGTCGCCGCGGGTATCCTCAACGCGCTCAAGGTGACGGGCAAGGACATCACGCAAGTCAAGCTCGTGGCATCCGGCGCCGGTGCGGCGGCGCTGGCGTGCCTGGGGCTGCTCGTGAAGATCGGGATGCCGCGGCGCAACATCTGGGTCACCGACCTGGCGGGACTCGTCTATCAAGGCCGCCAGGAGCTGATGGACCCCGACAAGGTGGTCTTCGCGCAGAAGACCGCGCAGCGCACGCTGGCCGAGGTGATGGCCGGCGCCGATGTCTTCCTGGGGCTGTCGGCCGGCGGCGTGCTGAAGCCCGAGATGGTGGCCTCGATGGCGGCGCGCCCGGTGATCCTGGCACTGGCCAACCCGACGCCGGAAATCATGCCCGAGCAGGTGAAGGCAGTGCGCAGCGACGCGATCATGGCCACCGGGCGCACGGACTACCCGAACCAGGTCAACAACGTGCTGTGCTTCCCGTACATCTTTCGCGGCGCGCTGGACTGCGGCGCGACGACGGTGACCGATGCGATGGAGATCGCCGCGGTGCAGGCCATCGCCGAGCTGGCGCAAGCCGAGCAAAGCGAGGTGGTGGCGGCGGCCTACGCGGGCGCGACGCTGAGTTTCGGCCCCGAGTACCTGATCCCCAAGCCTTTCGACCCTCGGCTGATGATGAAGATAGCGCCGGCCGTCGCCCCAGCGCCGGTGGAATCGGGTGTCGCGCTGCGTCCGATCGCCGACATGGCGGCCTACGCCGACAAGCTGCAGGCCTTCGTCTACGCCTCCGGCCAGACGATGCGACCGATCTTCAACATCGCCAAGCGCGCCCAGCACAAGCGCGTGGCCTACGCCGAAGGCGAAGACGAACGCATCCTGCGTGCCGCGCAGGTGGTAGTGGACGAAGGCCTGGCACGGCCGACGCTGATCGGCCGCCCGGCGATCATCGCGCAGCGCGTGGAGAAGTTCGGGCTGCGCTTGAAGGAGGGCCTGGACTACGACATCGTCAACGTCGAGCAGGACCACCGTTACCGCGATTTCTGGCAGACCTACCACCGCATGACCGAGCGCAAGGGCGTCACGGCACAGGTGGCGAAGATCGAGATGCGCCGCCGGCTCACACTGATCGGCGCGATGCTGCTGCACAAGGGCGAGGTCGACGGCATGTTGTGCGGCACCTGGGGCACCACCGCCAACCACCTGGACTACATCGACCAGGTCATCGGCAAGCGCATCGGCGGCAGCCCGAGCACGCCGCAGGACGTGCGCATCTACGCCTGCATGAACGGACTGATGCTGCCCGGACGGCAGGTCTTCCTGGTCGACACCCATGTCAACGCCGACCCCAGCGCCGAAGAGTTGTGCGAGATCACGGTAATGGCCGCCGAAGAAATGCGCCGCTTCGGTGTCGAACCCAAGGCGGCACTGCTCAGCCACTCCAACTTCGGCAGCAGCGAACACCCGAGCGCCGTGAAAATGCGCCGGACCTTGGCGCTGCTGCGCGAGCAGGCGCCCTGGCTCGAGGTGGACGGCGAGATGCATGGCGACATGGCGCTGGACGGCAAGATGCGCGAGACGCTGATGCCGCGCAGCACGCTGAAAGGCGACGCCAACCTGCTGGTGCTGCCGAACATCGACGCCGCCAACATCGCCTACAACCTGCTGAAAACCGCTGCCGGCGGAGGCATCGCCATCGGCCCGGTGTTGCTCGGCGCCGACAAGCCGGTGCACGTACTCACGTCGTCCACCACGGTGCGCCGCATCGTGAACATGACGGCCTTGACAGTGGCTGATGCCAACGCGGCAAGGTAGCGCCAATGGGCCCCTGAGCGAGTGGTCTAGTGCCGCTACCCTTGCAAGCGCTTTGCATGGTGCTATGTGAGCACCCGCTGATATCCTTTCGACCCTGCCGCATTCTTGTGCATTGGCTTGAGTTTTAGGGGGGCTTCCGGTAGCATCTTGCCTTGATTTTCAAGGGTTAACCCGTGTTTTTGACCGTGCGTTCGCGGCTGGCATTCGCTGTTTTGTGGGCCGCAGCCGCCGTCATCGGCACCGCCTCAACGGCTTCGCACGCCCGCCAGCAAGACGCCAGCGAAGCTTCCTCCACCATCAGCCTGGCCGCACTGCCGCCCGAAGCGCAGCAGACCGCCCGGCTGATCCGAGCCGGAGGCCCGTTTCCACACAGCAAAGACGGCAGTGTTTTCGGCAACCGCGAGCGAATACTGCCAACCAAGGCACGCGGCCACTACCGCGAGTACACCGTCAAGACACCCGGAGCCAAAAACCGCGGCGCACGTCGAATCGTCTGTGGTGGCCAGCAGCCCGCTGTCCCGCAGGCCTGTTATTACACCGCCGACCACTACGTGAGTTTTCGCCGCATCGCGCAGTGATCGGTTGCCAACGGATTCGTTTTCTTTTCTTCTGAAGTCAAAGGAGGATCGCAGCCATGCAGTTGCAGACCATCCGCCCGAACATCGTGCAGTCGATCCGCGCGTATCGCGTGGAAGACTTGATGCAGGCCGCCACCGCGGCCGGCCAGCACTTCTTGTACGCCAACCTTTCCGGCGCGCAGTCCAAACAGGATGTGCTCGAAGGCATTGCCGACGCGTTCCTGTTTCCGACGCATTTCGGCAAGAACCTCGACGCGCTGTACGACTGCATGACCGACATGGTGCACAAGTCGGGCGCGCAGCCCGGCTTCATCGTCGTGCTCGAGCAGTTGCCCGACAACCCGCGCTTCGACCGCGAGGCGCGGGAGCAGTTGTTGGACGTCTTCCGGGATGCCGCTGATTTCTGGGCGGACCGACGAATACCGTTCAGATGTTTCTATTCTTTTCAGTAGCCCGCTCCCAAGAAATCGGGTCATGGGAGCGGGCGGCGGAAGTGGCCCCAGCAGCAAACAACGGCAGCGCGGTGAAAGCCGCGCCGAAGGTGGCGGCGAACAAGACCGGCACCAACCCCAACTTCGGCGTGAACATGCCGATGATGAGCAGCGCTTTCGACACGGCGATGTGGCTCAACGCCGCGTGAGCGGCGTTTTGGAGATGGCGGCCGCGTGAGCGGCGTTTTCGAGATGCCGGCCGCGCGAGCGGCGTTCTCAGGATGCCGGCCGCGTAGCAACACGCCGCGCCAGTTCGAGGTACTCGGCAACGGGCACCTCTTCGGCGCGGCGCTGAAGATCGAAGTCGCCACCGGCGCCGCGCTCCTCGAGCCAGCGGCCGAGCGTGTGGCGCAGCAGCTTGCGGCGCTGCGAGAACGCGACCTTGACCAGTTCTTCGAGCAACGCAGCATCCACCGCCGCCGGTTGCGCGTGCGGCACCATGCGCACCACCGCTGACTCCACTCGCGGCGGCGGGTCGAAGGCCTCGGCTGGCACATCCATCACCGACTCGATGGCGTAGCGCCACTGCAGCATCACAGACAACCGCCCGTAGTCCTTGTCGCCCGGCGCTGCGGCCATGCGCTCGACGACCTCTCTTTGCAGCATGAAGTGCTGGTCTTGCACCCGATCGGCCACGGGCAGCAGCTGAAAGAGGATCGGAGTCGAAATGTTGTAGGGCAGGTTGCCGACGATGCGCAGCGTGCGGCCGGCCTGCGCCGCGAGAGCTGCGAAATCGACGCTCAGCACGTCGGCTTCGATCACCTTCGGCCCGCGGTCGCGGCGGCGCCAGCGCGCGGCGAGGTCGCGGTCGATCTCGATCACGGTGAGCGCGGGGTTGTGCGCCAGCAGCGGCAGCGTCAAGGCGCCGAGGCCCGGGCCGATCTCGATCAAAGCATCGTCGCCGCGCGGATCGATCGCCCGCACCAGCGCCGCAATCAGCGCCTGATCGACCAGGAAGTGCTGGCCGAAGCGTTTGCGCGCGACATGACCCGCCACAGCGCCTCCCGCTCAGAAGGGCGGCTCGCGCATCTCGATGTAGGCGCGCCCGCGCAGGTCCTTGGCCCATTCGACATAGGCCTCGTCGAACTTCGATTCGCGCAGCGCACCGCGCGCCTGTTCGCGCAGCGCCTTGGTGTCAATCGCCACCTCGCGGCGCTCCGTCACCTGGATCAGGTGCACGCCGAAGCGCGAGACCACGGGTGGGGAAATACCGGACAAGTCGAGTTTGTTCATCGCCTCTTCGAACTCGGGCACGAACTGCCCCGGCTGTGCCCAACCCAGGTCGCCGCCGCTGGTCGCAGAACTGTCCTCGCTGAACTGGCGCGCGATGTCTTCGAAGCTGCGTGTGCGCGATTCGATCTGCCGCTTGTACTCGACCAGGCGCTGTGCGGCGACCTCGGCCGACAGGCGTTCCGAGGTGCGCAGCAGGATGTGGCGCGCCCGCGTCTGCGTGATGCGCAAGGCCGCCGCCTCGCGGCGATCGATCAGCTTGAGCACGTGAAAGCCGGCACCGCTCTTCAACAACGCCGGTACGATTTCGCCGTTCTTCAAAGGGCGCACCGCCTCGACGAACAGGTCGGGCAGCCGCGACGCCGCACGCGCGCCGAACTCGCCGCCCTTTTCACGGTTGCCGTCTTCGGAGACCTCGCGGGCGACGCGCTCGAAGGCCTCGCCGCCGCGCACCCGCGCCAGCGCCGCCTCGGCACGCGCGCGACGTGCCGCCACCACCGCGTCGGCAGCGCCGTCGGGCACGGTGACGAGAATCTGCGCGATGCTCAGCTCGGCGTCGGCGGCGGCCTGGCCGCGCTGGCGTTCGATCGCCTTGTCGATCTCGGCGTCGGTGATGCGGATGCGCTGGTAGACCTCGCGCTCGCGCACCCGCTCGACCAGGATTTGATCGCGCAGGTTGGCGCGAAAGCGCGGGTAGTCGATGCCGTCACCGCGCAGCCGCTCGCGCAGCTGAGGCAGCGTGAGTTGGTTCTGCGTGGCGACGTTCTGCACCGCGCGGTCGATCTCGGGGTCGTCGACCTTCTGGCCGCCGTCGCGGGCGTAGGTGATGACGACACGCTCCTCGATCAGCGCGTCCAGGATCTGCTTGCGTAGATCGACCTCGGGCGGCAGCGCTTGTTTGGCCCGCCCCGCGGCCTCGCGCGCGCGTTCGATGCGCTGGTCGATTTCGGCGGCGGTCACCAGCTCCTGGTTGACGACGGCCACGATGTAGTCGCCGTTGCGCACGGCGCTGCGTGTCTGCGCGGCGGCGGCCAGGGCCAGCGCGCCAGCCAGGACCAGCAGCAGGGTAGCGCGCAAACGCCGGAGAAAAGGCCGGAGAGAGGGCCGAAGAGTGGGAAGCTCAGTCATAGATCGGAACATCGACGGTGCTACGAACCTCGTCGCGCAACAAACGGTAGCCGGGAATATTGTCCTTCAACACCTTCAGCGGATTGGCGCCCAGGCGCGACAACCCGACCAACTCGAGCTGCAACAGCAGCCGGGTCGTCGCCTCGCTGCGCCCGGTGGACAGCCGCTCGGCGACGATGCGGCCGATCCAGCAACCGGCGTCGTACTCGAAACCGATCACCGAATCGGTGATGCGTTTCTCCTGCACGCTGTAGTTGATGCGGCCCACCGTGTACCAGGTGCCGCTGCACGGCGAGGCCCCGGATCGTGCCGGTGCGGCCGCCGCAGCGGCGGCGGCCGGCCCGGGCGACGACAGGCGCAGCGGCCATTGCCAGCCGATCTCCATCTGCTCGCTGGCGCCGCGCGTCAGCCGGTAGGTGGTGCTGATGGTGCGGAAGTCGCCGGGCGCATAGCGTGCCGTGACCACCGCGCGCTGCGTACGCCGGGTCTCGGCGCTGTACTGCAGCTCGCCGTCGAGCGACCACTGCGGGATGGCCGACGTGCCGCCGACCAGCAGCACGTCGGAGAAACGCTGTGCCAGCGGCTGCCCGTCGGCGGTGATGCGCTGCGTGCGCAACAGGTAGCGCTGCACCACGCCGAGCCGCAAGGCCTCGACGCCGGTGGCGTTGTCGACCAGGCGGCTGGTCACGCCGGCGGTGATCTGGTGCGAGTCCGAGACTCGGTCGATGCCGGTGAAGCTGCTGTCGGCAAAGATGGTGGTGGCGTTGAAATCGCGCCCGGCGGCGTCGAAGTTCGGCAACCCCGCCTGCTCGCGAAACGGCGTGTTCACGTAGTGCAGGCGCGGCTCGAGCGTCTGGCGCAGCGTGCGGCCGAAAGCGCTGGTCTGGCGCTCCAGTTCGAGGCCGCTGTCCAGCGACAGGCTGGGGATCGCGCGCGACGCGCTGCGCCGCCGGTCGCTCATCGACTGGTCGCTGTGGTACGAAGCGACGTTGAACGCCAGTTTGGGCGTGAACCACCAGCCCGGAGCGCGCCAGGGCCGGCTGAGCGAGGCCAGGCCATGCCAGCGCGTGCCGTCGCTGCGCCCATCGATCAAGGTTCGGGCGAGGCTGGTGCGGCGCGGCAGCGTGAACTGATTCACTTCGGTCTCGGCGGACCATTCGAGGCCGCTTTCCCACCGCCCCTGGCCGCGCAAACCCAGCTGCGGGCTGCGCTGAAAGGGCGGCGTGATGAGCTCATCGCTGCCTTGCAGCACCTGCCAATGCTGCACGCGCGCGTAGGCCATCGCGTGGCCGCCGGCCCAGCGATGGTCGCGCTCCACCGACAGGCGCTGCGCCAGCAGGCGCGGCGTCAGCGCCCGCGAAGCATCGGGGAAATCGCGCCACCACTGATCGTCGGAGACACGGTCGACCTCGGCCTGCACTTGAAAGCCTTCCAGCGCCAGAGCTTCGTGGCGCCAGCGCAAGGCCGCGCGCGAGCGGTCGGCGACGCGGTCGTTGGGCAGCACATCGGCCTGCACGAGGCCGCTGTAGCGCGGCTCGAGGTAGCGGAACTCCGCCGAGAGGCCGAGGCCGCGGCGCGTGATCAGGCGCGGCGTGAACGTGGCATCGCGGTTCGGGGCGATGTTCCAGTAGTACGGTGCCGAGAGCTCCAGGCCGCTGCGGTTGTCGATGTTCAGGCTCGGCGGCAGCCAGCCCGACTTGCGGTCGTCGGTGAGCGGGAAACTCAAGGCCGGTGCGGCCAGGATCGGCACGCCCAGAAAGCGCAGCACGGCATGCTCGGCGATACCTTCGTTGATATCGAAGTCCATGCGCACACGGCGCGTTTCCAGCACCCAGTCGGGATCGCCCGGCCCGTCGCGCGGGCAGCTCGTGTAGCGCGCGTTCAGGGCCACGGCGCGCGCGCTGTCGATGAAATCGACGCGCTCGGCGTTGCCGCCCGAACCCAGGCGCAGGAACTCGTAGCGCGGCAGCAGGAAGAAGCCTTCGAAGCGCTGCAGCTGCAACTGCAGTTCGGGGCCGCTGTAGACCGCGCCGTCACGGCGTACGCGCACCGAGCCGGTGGCCCGGGCCAGGTCGCCGGGGGCGTCGTAGGTCAGCCGGTCGGCGTTGATGACCAGCGCGCCGCGGCGGAACTCCACGTCGCCTTCGGCCACCGTCTGCAAATCGGGCTGCCCGCTCATCTCGCGCGCGCGCAACACGATCGGCAAACGCTTGCCGGTCTCGCCACCCGGCGGCGGCGCCAGATCGGTGGCGGGCTTCAGCGGCAATGGCGTTTGCGCCCAGGCGCCCGGCCCCCACAGGGCGAGCGCCAAGGCGGCGGACAGCGGACGAAGACGCGGGCGGGTCGGCAAGGCGCGGCGATTATCGCGGCCGCTTCACGACACTCGGCTCACAACATCTCGGTGCGCGTCGGCTGGCCGAGCAGCAAGCGGCCGCACAGCTCCCAGGTCGAAACGCTCACCATCAGGTGCTGGGTCGTGATCTGCACGTCACGCAGGCAGCGCGACAGCGGCGAGGCTTCGAACACCGACGAGCCACCGGCGAGCGTGAACAGCCGCGCCACCGTGGCAGCGCTGCAGTGCGCCAGGTGCGTGGCGGCCAGGCGCAGGTCGCGTCTCAGTTCGATGGGCGGTGGCTCGGCGAGCTGGCAGGCCGCCCACAGGTTTCCCAAGGCGTGCATCAGGCCGGCCCGTGCTGCGCGCTGCGCCGCGGTGCAACGCGCCAGGGCTTCCTGGACGGTGGCGCGTTCGGCGAGCGAGCGAGCACCGCCCTGCGGGGTCTTGGCCGCCGCGAGCTGCGTGAATTCGTCCAGCGCGCGTTGCGCAAGGCCCGACGACACGGCGGCGATCGACAGCGCGAGCAGCCCGAACACCGGGAAGCGGTAGAGCGGCGCATCGATGCGCGGCGCGCTCGACAGCAGCGCCGTGCGCGCGGCGCTGACCCAGGTGTCGTGCACCTCGAACTCGCCGCTGCCGGTGCCGCGCAGGCCATGGCCGTGCCAGTTGTCGAGCACATGCACCTCGTGCGACTTCAGCAGCACCGACAGCACCGCGCCGCTGCTGTCGCCGTCGATCAAGCAGCCCGCCGCGATGACATCGGCATCGTGCGTGGCCGATCCCCAGGCCCAGCGCCCGCTGATCCGATAGCCGTCGCCCTCGCGCACCGCCCGGCCGCGCGGCGCGTAGACACCCGCAGCCTTGGCCAGCGGCGGCGCGAACAGTTCCTGTGCCGCGCTCTGCGGCAGATAGGCCGCCAGCAGACAGGCGTTGTTGGCGATGAACGCGCACCAGCCGAGTGAGCCGTTGGCCGCGGCAAGCGTTTCGACGATGCCGAAGAAGCTCGCGACGTCCAACTCGTGCCCGAGATAGACGCGCGGCGTGAGCAGCCGCAGCAGCCCGGCCTCGGCCAACGCATCGCCCAGGTCGCGCGGCAGGTGGCGGGTGGCGTCGATCTCCGCGGCGCGGGCGTCGGCACGGCGCCCGATCTCGGCAGCGCGCGTGAAGAACTCGTCGCTCGCCGCCGTCGTCATCTCAAGGACAAGCCGTGATCACTTGCGCCACCGCCGCAGTGAGTTTCTTGCCGTACGGCACATGCAGGAACTCGTTCGGCCCATGTGCGTTGGACTTCGGCCCGAGCACGCCGCAGACCATCATCTGCGCCGCCGGGAAGCCCTTTTGCAGCATGCTCATCAGCGGGATCGTGCCGCCCTGGCCGATGTAGCCCAGCGGAGCGCCGAAGTGCGTGTTCGACGCGGTGTTCATCGCGCTCTCGAGCCAGGGCGCGAGTTCGGGCGCGTTCCAGCCGGTGGAGCCCAACGCCCCGGCGCGGCCATCGGCGTGGAAGGTGACCTTGGCGTTGTAGGGCGCGTTGTCTTCGAGCAGCGCCTTCAGCTTCAGGCTCGCTTCGTTGCCGTCGACCAGCGGCGGCAGGCGCAGGCTCAGTTTGAAGGCGGTGTGCGGCCGCAGCACGTTGCCGGCGTTGCCAAGATCGGGAAGTCCTTCGACGCCGGTGACCGAAAGGGTTGGATTCCAGGTGCGATTGACGAGCGCTTGCACGGGGTCGGTGGTGGTTGGCAGCGTGGGCCCGCCATCCGCACCGCAGGCCCAGGGGAAGCGCTTCCAGACCTCGTCTTTCAGGATCGCCGCGGTGGCCTGCGCCTGCGCCACGCGCGACTCGGGGATGGTGCAGTGAAA
>JANNQO010000144.1:0-40404 GCA_031400795.1 Rubrivivax sp.
GCGTGACAACGCCGCGCCGGTCACCGGTGATTTGACCTCCAGTTTGCCGATCTCCTCCAGAGTGACGATCGGATCGGCGGTCAGGGGCCAGCGATACAATTCCGCCTTCTTGCCCTTGCCCGACTTGCGGATCAAGTAGCCCTGGTCGTGCCAGACAACCAGCCCCTCCGCATCGAAGCCCTTGGCCGGAAAACGCAGCACCCAACTGCGCTCCAGGATGTTCAAGGGTCACCCCGGGGACAAGAAGGCCTCGAAGAAGTAAGGAGCGACTCGCATGGCGAATCAAACCAGCGCCGCCGTACGCGGCGTGCAAACCAAAGCCAGCGTTCGCGGCGTGCGCTTGTCGGTCGACAAGGGCCGGCTGGTCGCCGACCTGGTGCGCGGCAAGAAGGTCGCGCAGGCGATCGACATCCTCAAGTTCACGCAGAAGAAGGCCGCCGGCATCGTGCTGAAGGCGGTCGAATCCGCGGTGGCGAATGCCGAACACAACGACGGCGCCGACATCGACGAGTTGAAGATCACCTCGATCTACGTCGAGCAGGGCACCACGCTGAAGCGGTTTTCCGCACGCGCCAAAGGCCGCGGCAACCGCATCAGCAAGCCCACTTGCCACGTCTACGTGACGGTCGGCGCCCACGCGGGCAAATAAGGAGCTGGAACAGACATGGGACAGAAAATCCACCCGATCGGTTTCCGCCTCGCCGTCACGCGGGCCTGGAGTTCGCGCTGGTTCGCCACGAAGCGCAACTTCGCCAGCATGTTGGCCGAAGACCTGCATGTGCGCGAGTTCCTGAAGACCAAGCTGAAGAATGCTGCGGTCTCGCGCATCCTCATCGAGCGTCCGGCCAAGAACGCGCGCATCACGATCTACTCGGCGCGTCCCGGGGTGGTGATCGGCAAGAAGGGCGAAGACATCGAGGCGTTGAAGGCTGAACTCGGTCGCCGTTTGGGCGTGCCGGTGGCCGTGAACATCGAAGAGGTGCGCAAGCCCGAGGTCGATGCGCAGCTGATCGCCGACAGCATCACCCAGCAGCTCGAGAAGCGCATCATGTTCCGCCGCGCGATGAAGCGCGCGATGCAGAACGCCATGCGCCTGGGCGCGCAGGGCGTCAAGATCATGAGTTCGGGCCGCCTGAACGGCATCGAGATCGCGCGTTGCGAGTGGTACCGCGAGGGCCGCGTTCCGCTGCACACGCTGAAGGCCGACATCGACTACGGCTTCAGCGAAGCCAAGACCACGTATGGTGTGATCGGCGTCAAGGTCTGGGTCTACCGCGGTGACCGGCTGGCCAACGGCGAAGCGCCGCAGCTGGCGAAGACCGAGAGTGATGACGACCGCCGCCAGCGCCGCGGCCCGCGTGGACCGAACGACCGTCCGGGTGCCGGACGTGGCCGGCCCGGTGGTGGTGGTGACCGCGCGCCGCGTGGCGACGCGCCGCGCACCGACGCCCCTCCCGCAACCGCCGCACCGGCAGCACCCGCGGGCGATGCGGCCAAGGGCCCGGCCGTGAAGCGCGTACGCCGCGCGGCCCCGGCTGCGGGCGACGCCAAGCCCGAGAGCAAAGGAGAGTAAGGATGTTGCAACCCAGTCGTCGCAAGTTCCGCAAGGAACAGAAGGGCCGCAACACCGGCATCGCCACGCGCGGCAACAAGGTGTCGTTCGGCGACTTCGGCCTGAAGGCCACCGAGCGTGGCCGCCTCACGGCACGCCAGATCGAAGCTGCGCGCCGTGCCATCAGCCGCCACATCAAGCGCGGTGGCCGCATCTTCATCCGCATCTTCCCGGACAAGCCGATTTCGCAGAAGCCCGCCGAAGTGCGCATGGGCAACGGCAAAGGCAACCCCGAGTACTTCGTGGCCGAGATTCAGCCCGGCAAGGTGCTGTACGAGCTGAACGGTGTGCCCGAGGAGCTGGCACGTGAAGCCTTCACGCTGGCCGCGGCCAAGCTGCCGCTGAGCTGCACCTTCGTGGCCCGCCAGGTCGGGGCTTGAGGAGATCACGATGAATGCATCTGAACTGCGCGGCAAGGACATCGCCGCGCTCGAGAAAGAAGTCTCCGACCTGCTGCGCGCTCACTTCGGGCTGCGCATGCAAAAGGCGACGCAGCAACTCACCAACCACACCCAGCTCGGCAAGACCAAGCGCGACATCGCGCGCGCGAAGACCATCCTCGCCGAGAAGAAGCGTCAACAACAAGGGGCCGCAAAATGACCGAAGCTGCCAGCACCACATCGACCGCCCCCGCGGCTGTCGTCAAGAACAAGCGCACGCTGGTCGGCCGTATCGTCAGCGACAAGCGCATGAAGACCGTGACCGTGCTCGTCGAGCGCCGCACCGCGCACGAGCTGTACGGCAAGATCGTCGCGCAATCGCGCAAGTACCACGCCCACGACGAAAAGAGCGAGTACAAGATGGGCGATGTGGTCGAGATCACCGAAGGCCGCCCGCTCTCCAAGACCAAGGCCTGGTACGTGACGCGACTGCTCGAGAAGGCGCGGCTGGTCTGATCGCCTGATCCGCAGGAGATCGCCAGCGGCCGGCTTCGACCGCTGCCAGGCCAACCTGGCGCGGCTGGCGCCGGCGGCGCGCCAGGTGATTTCGGCGATGGCGCTGCGCGAGGATGCGAGCGCCGACAACCTGCAATGGCGCGCCGAGCTGCTGGTTGCCGCGGACTTCCCGCGACACCGGGCCTGGCAGGCGCCCGGCCGGGGGCTGTGAGCTTTCCCCTCGGTCCGGCAGACAACATGCCTTGCCGCGATACTGCCGCCCCGGGTCGATGCGACCCGTCCACTGCAAGGAGCAAAACATGCTGAAAGTCGGAGACCGCCTGCCCGCCGGCAACCTGAACGAGTTCATCGAGATCGAGGGCAACGGCTGCTCGGTCGGGCCCAACACCTTCGACATCGCCAAGGCCACCGCCGGCAAGAAGATCGCGATCTTCGCGCTGCCCGGCGCCTACACGCCCACCTGCTCGGCCAAGCATGTGCCGGGCTATGTGGAGAAGGCCGAGCAGCTGAAGGCCGCGGGGGTGGACGAGATCTGGTGCGTCTCGGTCAACGACGCCTTTGTGATGGGTGCCTGGGGCCGCGACCAGAAGACCGCTGGCAAGGTGCGCATGATGGCCGACGGCAGCGCCGACTTCGCCAAGGCCACCGGCCTGACTCTGGATCTCGCCGCGCGCGGCATGGGCCTGCGTTCGAATCGCTATTCGATGCTGGTGGTGGACAGCGTGGTGAAGACGCTGAATGTCGAAGCCCCCGGCAAGTTCGAGGTCAGCGACGCCGAGACGATGCTCAAGCAGGCGCAGGGCTGATCAGGCGGCGAGGCGATCGAGCGTCTCGCGGCACCAGGCTTGGTCGTCGGCGCAGAGGCGTTCGAAGCTGTCGCGCATCTGCGCCAGCGAAGCTTGCGCCGCCGCCTCGTCGCCGCGGGCGCGCTCGACGAGCACCAGCGCTTCGTGGCCGAAGAAGGCTTCCAGCGGCACATCGCCGTTGACGCCGACGAGGTGCAGGCAATGCAGCGCGTGGCCCTTGGCCTGCTCAGCGTCGCCGGCCTTCAGCCAGGTGCGCGCCAGCCGGTACTCGGCGCGTTCGACGTGCAGCCAGGTGCCGGCTTTCTCCCAGTACGCGCGGCCGGTTTCGGCGGCGGTGATCATCAGGGCCCGCTCGGCATCGCTGCGCGTGGGCTGTTCTTCGAGCGTGGCGGCTAGGTTGTTGCCGGTGACGGCCAGCGCGCGGTTCAGCGGATCGCTGTCGGGCAGGCCCGCGGTGGCCGCGGCCTGCAGGGCCTCGGTCATCAGCGCCAGCGCGCGCGTCGTGTCGTGCGCCGCGAGGTTCGCCGCCGCCATCGCTGTGACGCGGATGCGGTCCGACATGGACAGCGCAGCCCGCGTGTCGTGCTGGGCTTTGCACAGCGTGAGGCTGGCCGCGAAGCGCTGCAAGTCCGCCTCGGCGTCGCCTTGCATCAAGGCGCCGGAGCAGTGGTTCAGCGCCATCAGGAAGGCCAGGCCCTGCGTCCACTGGCCGAGATGGCTGCCGAGCACATGGTGCGCCAGAGCTGCAAGGGCCGACACATCGGCGCTCGTCTGCACGAGATCCAGGCCGTCGCGCAATCGGTCGGCCACCACTTGCGCTGCATCGCCATGCTCGTTCCACGCTCGTTCGACGAAGGCTTGCAGGTCGTTCATTGCCGGAACCATAGCGCAGAAGCAGCCTTTCCAGGAGTGCCCCATGACGCGGGTGTTGCTGTTTACGGCGGCGCGCCCGACGGGCCTCGCTGCGTCTGCTCGACGGCGGCGGGTATCGAGAAGCTGCTGGTGGCCGAACTGGCGAGGTGGTTGTGCGCGGATGCTGACTAGCCGATGACCTCCGGCCACGCGTGGTGGAACCACTGCCCGGCCGGCGCGTCGATGCGCTCGAACGTGTGTGCACCGAAGAAGTCGCGCTGCGCCTGCAGCAGATTCGCCGGCAGCCGTTCGCTGCGCAGGCTGTCGTAGTAGGCCAGTGAGGCGCCGAACGCCGGCACCGCGATGCCCTGGCTCACGGCCAGCGCCACCACCTGCCGCCACGCCGCTTGCGTGCGCGTGAGCACGCCCGTGAAGAAGGGCGCGAGCATCAGGTTCGAGAGTGCCGGGTCGGCGCGGTAGGCCTCGGTGATGCGGTTCAGGAAGCGCGCGCGGATGATGCATCCGCCGCGCCAGATCGACGCGATGCCGCCGAGGTCGAGGTTCCAGCCTTTCTTCTGGCTCATCACGCGCATCAGCGCCAGGCCCTGCGTGTAGCTGACGATCTTCGAGGCGTAGAGGGCGTCGTGCACCTGCGCGACGAGTCGCTCGCGATCGATGCCGTCGAACGACGGCACGGGCCCGGCCAGCCGCCGACTTGCCACCACCCGCTCGGCCTTCTGCGACGACAGCACACGCGCTTGCACCGCCGCATCGATGGTGCTGATGACGACCGCATTCTCGGCGGCGTTGAGCAGCGTCCATTGGCCGGTGCCTTTCTGGCCCGCCTTGTCCAGGATCATCTCGACCAGCGGCGCGCCGGTGGCTGGGTCTTTCTGCGCCAGCGCCACGCCGGTGATCTGGATCAGGTAGCTCTGCAGCTCGCCCTCGTTCCAGCGCGTGAAGATCTGCGCCATCTCATCGGCCGTGAAGCCGGCCGCCTTCAACAGCGCGTAGGCCTCGCAGATGAGCTGCATGTCGCCGTATTCGATGCCGTTGTGGATCATCTTCACGTAGTGGCCGGCACCGCCCGGGCCGATGTGCATCACGCAGGGTTGGCCGTCCACGCGCGCGGCGATGCTCTCGAAGATCGGCCGCATCACGCTCCACGTGGAGGCTGGGCCGCCGGGCATGATCGACGGCCCTTTGCGCGCGCCTTCTTCGCCGCCCGAGACACCGGCGCCGACGAAACGCAGGCCCGCAGCGGCCAGGGCCGCGTCGCGCCGCTCGGTGTCTGTGTACAGGCTGTTGCCGCCGTCGATCACGATGTCGTCGCTCTCCAGCAGCGGCAGCAGGCTTTCGATCACCGCGTCCACCGCGCTGCCGGCCTTCACCATCAGCATCACCTTGCGCGGGCGCGCCAGGCTGTGCACGAAGGCTTCGAGCGTGTGCGTGGCGAGCAGCCGCTGGGCCGGATGCGCGGCGACGAACTCATCAGCCACACCCGCCGTGCGGTTGTAGACGCTGACTTGAAAGCCCCGGCTTGCGACGTTGAGCACGAGGTTGCGCCCCATCACCGCCAGGCCGATCAGACCAAAATCGCTTTTCGGCTCTGCGAAGTCGCTGTGTTGCGCGGGCATGACGTTTTGCGGCCGGTGCCAAGGTGGAGAACGGCGCATTCTGCCGTCCGCCAAGGGCTCGCGGATTACCATGACCGGCGTGTTTGCCCTGCCTGCTGTCCCGGGCTGGCGCTGGGCGCCGGAATGGCCGCCCAGGCCGCCCCAGCCCGCGCCGATGCTGCAATGCCTGGTGCTGGCGGCGCTGTTGCATGCCCTGTTGATCCTGCTCTTCGGCAGCGTCACCGGCGGCACGGCCCGGCCCGGCGAAGGCGTGTGGGGGCAGATCAACGTCACGCTGCGTGGCCTGCCCGACCCGGGCAGCACCAAGGCCCCGCCGGAAGAGGCGCTGAACGGCCCGGTGGGCAGCGCGCGCGAGCGGCGCTTCGGCGGCGCCGTGCGCGACGAACAGCAAGCGCCGCGCACCAACGACGGCCCCGGTGCGGCGCGCCAGGGGCTGTGGAGTTCGTCGCGCACTGAACAGGCCGAGCAGGTTGCGCCCGGCGCGCAGGCGCGAGCGCACGAGGCGCCGCCGGCAACTGTTCCTGCTGCGGCCACGCCGGCCGCGCCCGCCGCGGCGCTGACCCGGCCGGGGCCAGGGCTCGCGCCCGCGCAAGAGGGGTTGCCGAGCACGTCCGCGCCCGAAACGCAGGCCGCAGCCGAGACCCGATCCGTGTCGGCCAACGACGCCGGTGCGCCGTCGCGAAGCGAGCGCATCGCCCCGCGCCGCGCCGAGTCGCGGCCCACCGAAACGCCGCGCGCCGCGCCGACCGAAACCGAGTCTCGCCTGAAGATGGTGCAGAGCACGCCGGTGCCGGCGGCGGCGGCGGCCTTGCCCTCGCTTGCGCCGCCGCTGGATGCACCCGGCGTGGCGGCGCCGGCGCCGTTGCTGCGCGAGGTGCCGAACGTGCCGCGTGCACTGGCACTGCCTTCGTTGCCGTCGTTGCCGACTTCGGCGCCGCGCTCGGTGGAGCGGCTGGCCCTTCCGGCAATCGGCGGCGCCAGCCTGCCGGCATTGGACGCTCCACCGCAAACACCGAGCGCGCAGGTGGCGGCGCCGGTGGAGTTGCGTGCGTTGCCGGCGCTGGCTGCCCGCGGCCTGCCCGACAGCGCGCGTCTGGACGCACCGGTACCTGCCATCGAAGCCGCGCCGGCGCTGAGCCCGCTGCCCAACGTGCCCGCTTCCGCGCTCGCGGTGCCGGCCGCAGCGCCCTCGCCTGCCGCCGCGCCGGCGCCGCTCGCTTCCCCCGGCCCTGCGGCCACGGCGTCGGCTGCGGCAGCCGCGGCGCCGTCGCCTGCTGCTGCGCCTGCTGCGGCTGGAAGCGCCCCAGCCGCGACCGCCGCAGCGCCGGCACCTGCGCCGGCACCTGCAACGGCACCTGCACCACGCGGCGCGGCCACGCTGGCCGGAGCTCCCGACGCCGGCTCGCGGGTCGGCCGCGACGCCGCCACGCCCGCGGCGCAGCCGCCCAGCGCGCCCAAGCTGAATCTCGATCTGGCGCGCCCACGCGGCGGCGAGATCGCGCCGCAGAACTCGCGCAGCGTGTTGAACCTCATCCCACCGCCGCCCGGACGCAAGTCCAAGCTCGCGCAGGACATCGAAGAGGCCGCCAAGAAGGACTGTCGCACCGCGTACGCGGGCTTCGGCCTGCTCGCCCCGCTCGCGGTGGCAGCCGACGTGGCGCGCGACAAGACTTGCAAGTGGTAGCGGGCAGCGTCACGTGCTAGCATCTGGTCAACCAACTCACGAAGAGGGTTGACCATGGAAGAGATTGCGTTGTACGACGCCAAGGCGCGGCTGTCCGAGCTGGTCAGCGAAGTCGAACAAGGCGGCACCGTGATCATCACGCGCCGCGGCGTGCCGGTGGCGCGGCTGGTCGGCGTCGAAGAGCCCCGGTCGGCCGCTCAGTCGCGTGCCCAGCGCGACGTGGTTGCGGCGGCGATGCGCGCGCTGGCACCGTTTCGCGACCATGTGAGCCTGGACATTCCGCTGCGCGAAGCCATTGCCGGCGGGCGCGACTGACGCGCGGGTTCGCGGCGCTTGGCTTTCGTCCTCGACAACTCGGTGGTTTCCGGCTGGTACCTGGCCAACCAGGCCAGCGACTACACACGCTTTGTCGCCAAGCGGTTGCAGGCAGACCGCGTCTGGGTGCCGCCGATCTGGGAACTCGAGTTCACCAACGTGCTGCGCACCGCCTGCATCCGCGGCCGGTTGAACGCCGAACAGGCGCAGACCATCAGTACGCAGATCGGCACCTTGCCGATCGACATCGACCGCGTGTCGGTGCTGCGCAGCGAAGTGCTGGCACTGGCACTGCGCTTCTCGCTGTCGAGCTACGACGCGGCCTACCTCGAACTGGCGCTGCGCCGCCAGTTGCCGCTGGCCACACAGGACGAAGACCTGAAAGCTGCTGCCATCGCCAGCGGCGCGGGCTGGCTGAGCGAGAAGTCCGTCCCGTAAACTCCTTGAGTTCTCAATGATTCAGGTCCAAGATAACGGCCGATGGGTTCGCCGAGGCGGCGCGGAGACGGCATGAAGATCAGGTGCATCGGCGGGGGCCCGGCGGGGCTGTATTTCGCGCTGCTGATGAAGAAACTCGGGCCGCATCACGACATTGCGGTGGTCGAGCGCAACCGCCCTTACGACACCTTCGGTTGGGGCGTGGTCTTCTCCGACGCGACCATGGACCGCATGCGCCGCTGGGACGCCGAGACCGCCGACCAGATCGAGCAGGCCTTCAACCACTGGGACGACATCGAGCTGCACTTCAAGGGGCGCGTGATCCGCTCCGGTGGCCACGGCTTCGTCGGCATCGGGCGCAAGAAGCTGCTCAACATCCTGCAGTCGCGCTGCGAAGCGCTCGGTGTGCAGTTGGTCTTCGAGACCGATGTGCAAGGCGACGAGGACTTCCCCGACGCCGACCTCATCATCGCCAGCGACGGCGTGAATTCGCGCCTGCGGCCCAAGTACGCCAGCGTCTTCAAGCCCGACATCGTGACGCGGCCGAATCGCTTCATCTGGCTCGGCACGAAGAAGCTCTACGACGCGTTCACGTTCCTGTTCGAAAGAACCGAGCACGGCTGGTTCCAGGCGCACATCTACAAGTTCGACGAGACCACCAGCACCTTCATCGTCGAGTGCCCGGAAAGCGTCTGGAAAGCGCATCGCCTGGACCAGGCCGACGCGCAGCAGTCGATCGACTTCTGCGAGCAGGTCTTCGCGGCGAACCTGAAAGGCGAGGCGCTGTTGTCCAACGCACGCCATCTGCGCGGCTCGGCGTGGCTGAACTTCCAGCGCATCAAGTGCGAGCAGTGGTCGCACTTCAACGGGCGCAGCCACGTCGTGCTGATGGGCGATGCCGTGCACACCGCGCACTTCGCGATCGGCTCGGGCACCAAGCTCGCGCTCGAGGACGCGATCGAACTCGCGCAACAGTTCCGCAACGCTGGCCGAGATGGTGAGGTGAGCGCGGATCACATCCCTGAGGTGTTGGCCGAGTACCAGAAGATTCGCGCGGTGGACGTGCTGCGGCTGCAGAACGCGGCCTGGAACGCGATGGAATGGTTCGAGGTCTGCGGCGAGCGCTACTGCGACCAGCTCGAGCCCGAGCAGTTCATGTACAGCATGTTGACGCGCAGCCAGCGCATCAGCCACGAGAACCTGCGGCTGCGCGACAAGGGCTGGCTGGAAGGATTCGAGCGTTGGTTCGATGCGCGCAGCGGAGTCGATTCACCCGCCGCAGTGCCGCCGATGTTCACGCCCTACCAACTGCGCAGCGTGCGCTTGAAGAACCGCGTCGTCGTCTCGCCGATGGCGCAGTACTGCTGCGTCGACGGCGTGCCGGGCGAGTTCCACTTCGTGCACCTGGGCGCGCGCGCCGTCGGCGGTGCCGGCATGGTGGTGGCCGAGATGACCTGCCCGACCGCCGACGCGCGCATCACGCCCGGCTGCCCTGGGCTGTGGAACGACGATCAACAAGCCGCCTGGGCGCGCATCGTCGATTTCGTGCACCGCGAGAGCGACGCGAAGATCGCGATACAGATCGGCCATGCCGGCTCCAAGGGCTCGACGAATCTGCCGTGGATCGGCCCCGGTGCCGACCATGCGCTCGCCTCGGGCAACTGGCCGCTGATCGCGGCATCGGCGTTGCCCTTCCTCGCCGATGGTGCCGTGCCGCGTGCAATGACCCGCGCGGACATGGATCGCGTGACGCAAGACTTCGTGGTCTCGACGAAGCGAGCCGCCGCCGCCGGTTTCGACTGGCTCGAGCTGCACTGCGCGCATGGCTACCTGCTCTCCAGCTTCATCTCGCCGCTGACCAACGTTCGAGATGACGGATACGGCGGCCCGCTGGCCAACCGGCTGAAGTACCCGCTCGAGGTCTTCGCCGCCGTGCGTGAGGCGTGGCCGCAGCAGCTGCCGATATCGGTGCGCATCTCGGCGCACGATTGGGTCGAAGGCGGCATCACGCCCACCGACGCGGTGCAGATCGCGCGCGCTTTCAAGGCCGCGGGCGCCGACATGATCGACTGCTCGTCGGGCCAGGTCGTCGCCGCGCAGAAGCCGAGCTACGGCCGCATGTACCAGACGCCGTTCGCCGACCGCATCCGCAACGAAGCGGGCATCGCCACCATGGCGGTGGGGGCGATCAGCGAGGCCGACCACATCAACAGCATCATCTCCGCCGGCCGCGCCGACTTGTGTGCGGTGGCGCGCCCGCACCTGGCCAACCCGGCGTGGACGCTCAGCGAAGCTGCCAAGATCGGCTTCGGCGGCGTCGACTGGCCGCACCAGTACCGCAGCGCCAAAGCGCAGATGGAAGCGAACTTCCAGCGCGAACGCACGGCAACGGGGCCGCCTTGATGGCGCGCCTGATGCCGCGCGGTGAGCCGCTGCTGGACGAGCAGAGCATCGGCCTGGAAGCGCGGCTGCTCGACCAGGACCACCTGGCGCTCAAGCTCTGGCTGCGTCTGTTGGCCACGAGCACGCAGGTGGAGATCCAGATCCGCAACCGGCTGCGCGAGCGCTTCGGCGTTTCGCTGGCGCGCTTCGACTACCTGGCGCAGCTGTATCGCCATGGCGACGGGCTGCGCATGAACATGCTGTCGCGCTTCCTGATGGTCACCGGCGGCAGCGTCACCGGCCTCACCGACGAGCTGGAAAAAGACGGCCTGGTGGTGCGTGACGACGACCCCGACGACCGCCGCAGCGTGCGCGTGTGCCTCACCGCGAGCGGCCGCAGGGCTTTCGAGCGCATGGCGCGCGAGCACGAAGGCTGGGTGGTGGAGCTCTTCGACGCGCTCGACCCCGAGCAGAAGAAGACGATGCACGAACTGCTCGGCCGTCTGCGCGTGCAGATCGCCTCTCCGCAGAGCGCGGCGAACAAGGAGAACCGATGATGATGACGCCCCGTGTCGACGCCGGCCTGGAAGCCGGCAACCGCCACCACATGGCGGGCCACGCCGCGCGCCATTTCGGCTGGCAGATGATGGGCCAGGTCGGCCATGTGCTGTTGAACCGCCCGGAACGCAAGAACCCGCTCACCTTCGAGAGTTACGCCGAGTTGCGCGATCTGTTCGGACGGCTGCGCCACGCCAGCGACGTGCACGCGGTGGTGGTCAGCGGCGAAGGCGGCAACTTCTGCTCGGGCGGCGACGTGCACGAGATCATCGGCCCGCTGCTGCGGCTGAAAGCGCCCGAGCTGCTGATGTTCACGCGCATGACAGGCGATCTGGTGAAGGCGATGCGCGCCTGTCCGCAGCCGATCCTGGCCGCCGTGGACGGCACCTGTGCCGGCGCCGGCGCAATCATCGCGATGGCCAGCGATCTGCGCGTGGGCACGGCGCGCTGCAAGACCGCGTTCCTCTTCAACCGCGTCGGCCTCGCGGGCTGCGACATGGGAGCGTGTGCGATGTTGCCGCGCATCGTCGGCCAGGGGCGTGCGGCGGAGTGGCTGTACACAGGGCGGGCGCTGGCGGGCGATGAAGCACAGCGCTGGGGCTTCTACAACCGCCTCGCCGAGCCCGATGCGCTGCTCGCCGATACGCTCGCCTGGGCCAGTGAACTCGCCGCCGGCCCGAGCTTCGCCAACGGCATCACCAAGACCATGCTGCACCAGGAATGGAACATGAGCATCGACCAGGCGATCGAGGCCGAGGCGCAGGCGCAGGCGCTGTGCATGCTGACTGAAGACTTCAGGCGCGCGCACGATGCGTTCGTCGCCAAGCAGCGGCCGGTGTTCGAAGGGAATTGAGATGGAGCATCTCGGCTGGCCGTTCTTCGACGACGGACACCGGCACCTGGCCGCGGCTCTCGACGCCTGGGCCACGCAGCACGTGCCGCAGCACCATGGCCACGATGTCGACGCCGAGTGCCGCGCGCTGGTGCGATCGCTGGGCACAGGCGGCTGGCTGCAGCACGCGGTGGGCGAGCGCATCGACACGCGCGCGATCTGCCTGATCCGCGAGACGCTGGCGCGGCATTCAGGGCTGGCGGACTTTGCGTTCGCGATGCAGGGCCTGGGTTCGGGAGCGATCAGCCTGCAAGGCACGCCGGCGCAGCGCGAGCGCTATCTGCCCAGGGTGGCACGCGGTGAAGCGATTTCGGCCTTCGCGCTCTCCGAACCCGACGCGGGCTCCGACGTTGCCGCGATGCAGTGCGCGGCGCGCATCGATGGCGAGCATGCCGTGATCGATGGCGAGAAGACCTGGATCTCCAACGGCGGCATCGCCGATTTCTACGTCGTCTTCGTGCGCAGCGGCGAAGCGGCCGGTGCGCGTGGCATCAGCGCTTTCATCGTCGACGCCGGCACCCCCGGCTTCGAAATCGCCGAGCGCATCCAGGTCATCGCGCCACACCCGCTCGCCCGGCTGAAGTTCACGGCCTGCCGCGTGCCGCTGGCGCAGCGCATCGGTGCAGCGGGCGAAGGCTTCAAGGTCGCGATGCGCACGCTGGATGTCTTTCGCACCTCGGTGGCCGCGGCCGCGCTCGGCTTCGCGCGGCGGGCCTTGCAGGAAGCCTTGCAGCGCGCCACCACACGCCCGATGTTCGGTCAGCGCCTGGCCGACCTCCAGCTCACGCAGGCCAAGCTCGCGCAGATGGCGCTCACCATCGACAGCGCCGCGCTGCTCACCTACCGCGCCGCCTGGCAGCGCGACCAGGGGCAAGGCGTCACGAAAGAAGCCGCGATGGCCAAACTCGCTGCCACCGAAGGCGCGCAGCAGGTCATCGACGCCGCGGTGCAGATCTTCGGCGGCCTCGGCGTGGTCAGCGAAGTGCCGGTGGAGCGCCTGTACCGCGAGATCCGCGCGCTGCGCATCTACGAAGGCGCCAGCGAGGTGCAGCAGCTGATCATCGCGCGCGAGCTGCTGAAGACGATGGATCCATGACCGATCTGATCTTCGTCTTCGGCACGCTCAAACAAGGGTTCGAGAACCACCATGTGAACCGCGGCGAGCGCATCGGCGCTCGTTTCGTGAGCGTGGCACCGTACCCGCTGTACATCGTCGGCGCGCGCTGCTTTCCCTGGCTGCTGGACCGACCAGGGCAGGGGATTCCGGTGGTGGGCGAGGTCTACCGTGCCGACGCACAGGCGCTGGCCGAGATGGATGGCCTGGAGCGCATCGACACGCCCGGCTGGTACGAGCGGCGGCGCCTCTTGGTGCGGCCCGAAGGTGGTGGCGAAGCCATCGAGGCCTGGGTCTATTTCGGCAGCGAAGCCGGATTCGCGGGCGAGCCGGTGCAGCTCGGGCCGCTGGCTGAATACCTCCTGGAACATCAAGAACGCTTCCCACTGGTGGACGATTGAGCGGAACGTCGATTCCGCCGCGGGCGTTGGCCTACGTGGTGGTGCTGACGCTGCTGTGGGGCACGAACTGGATGCTCTTTCCGTTCGCCGTGCGCGAGGTCTCGGTGTGGACGTTTCGCGCCGTGGCGATGGTTGGCAGCGGGTTCGTGCTGCTCGCTGTGGCACGTGCACGTGGGCTGTCGCTCGAGTTGCCGCGGGCGCTGCGCGGCCGGGTGACGGCCGCGGCGCTGTGCAACCTGGCGCTGTGGAACATCGCCAGCACCTACGCCGCGGTGCTGATCCCGTCGGGCCAGGCGGCGCTGCTCGGTTTCACGATGCCGCTGTGGTCGGCGCTGATCACCTGGGCAGTGCTGCGCGAGCCGCTGTCGCGGCCGGTGTTGATCGCGCTGGCGCTCGGCGCGACGGGCGTCGGGCTCCTGATGTGGCGCAGTCTGGGCGCTTACGCGCAGGCACCGCTCGGCGTGGCGCTGGGCCTGCTGGCGGGCATCGGCTGGGCGGTGGGTACCTTGATCCTGAAGCGCGGCGCGGGCGTTCAGGTTCCCGCGCTGGTGCTCACCGGGTGGCAGCTGCTGATCGCCTCGGTGCCGGTGGTCATCGGCGCGTTCGCCTTCGCGCAGAGCGGGCCGTTCCTGCCGTCGCTCGCCACCTTGCTGCTGATAGGCTACATCACGCTGGTACCGATGGCGATCGGCAACCTGGCCTGGTTCTCGATCGTCTCGCTGCTGCCGGCCAACGTGGCCGGGCTGTCGTCGGTGATGGTGCCGGTGGTGGCGATGATCGCCGGCGCCATCGTGCACGGCGAGCCGCTCGGCGCAGTGCAGTGGGCGGCGATGGCTTGTTGTGGCGGCGCGCTCGCGCTGGCTTTGTTGAAACCCCGTTAGCTGCTTCGGTTCCAGACCCAGGGCCGGCGCACGCGGTCTTCGCGCTCGAAAGCCTCGATCGCCGCTCGCTGCTGCCAGGTGCGGTCGATCGCGTCCAGGCCGGTGAGCAGCACTTCGCGGTCGTCGGCGTCGATCGTGAAGGCGATCGGCTCGCCCCGCGGCGGCGTGATGCACAGCGCTTCGAGGTCGATCCGCCAGCCGTGCGGAACGGTGGCGGCCAGTGCGCCGAGTTCTGCGACCAACGTTTCATCCAACTCGATCGCCAACACACCATTTCTCACGCAGTTGATCCGGAAGATCGCGCCGAAGCTCGGCGCGATCAGCACGCGAAGGCCGAACTGCACCAGCGCCCACACCGCCATCTCGCGCGACGAGCCGCAGCCGAAGTTGGCACCAGCGACGAGGATCACCGCCTGCCGGTATGGCGCGCGGTTGAGCACGAAATCGGTGTTCTCGGGTCCGCCCGGCGCCGCGTAGCGCCAGGGTGCAAAAGCCTTCACGCCGTAGCCCTCGCGGCCAGGCGAGGTGATCTCGCGGCTCGGGATGATGATGTCGGTGTCGATGTTCTCGCGCAGCAGCGGTGCGGCGATGCCTTCGACGATCTTCAGCGGCGCCACGGTCGTCAGACCTTGCGCGGATCGGCGATGCAGCCGGCGACCGCCGACGCCGCCACGGTCGCCGGGCTCGCCAGGTGGGTGCGCACGCGCGGCCCCTGGCGGCCTTCGAAGTTGCGATTCGTGCTGCTGATGACGCGCCGCGCGTTGCCGAAGCTGTCCACGCCGGCGTAGAAGCACAGCGAGCAGCCGCTCGTGCGCCACTCGAAGCCGGCGTCGATGAAGACCTGGTGCAGCCCTTCGGCCTCGGCCGCCGCGCGCACCGGCATCGAGCCGGGCACGACCATCGCTTTCACGCCCGGCGCGACACGGCGGCCGCGCAGCAATGCTGCCGCGGCGCGCAGGTCGGGCAAGCGGCTGTTGGTGCACGAACCGATGAACGCGGCATCGATCGGCGTGCCTTGCAGCGGCTGGCCCGGCGACAGGTCCATGTAGGCCAGCGCCGCTTGCTCGGTGGGCGTGGTGGGCGGCGGCACGGCGCCGTCGATCGCGCCGCCATGCGCGGGCGTCGTGCCCCAGGTCACCTGCGGCGCCAGGTTGCTCACGTGAAATGTCAACGCGGTGTCCCAGCGTGCGCCGTCGTCGCTGGCCAACGCCAGCCAGCTTGCAGCTGCGTGCTCGAAAGCGTCGCCGCTGGGCGCACCCGGACGGCCGCGCACCCACTCGATCGTCTTTGCATCGGGCGCCACCAGGCCGGTCCACGCGCCGAACTCGACGGCCATGTTGCACAGGGTCATGCGGCCTTCGATGCCCAGCGCGCGCACCGCGTCGCCGGCGAACTCGATCGCGCAGCCCACACCGCCGACCGCTCCCCCGGTAGCGCCGAAGCGCGCGATCAGCGCCAGCGCCATGTCCTTGGCGAACACGCGCTCGGGCAGGGCGCCGGTGAACTCCACGCGCATCTGCGGCACGCGCGGCCGCACCAGCGTCTGCGTGGCCACCGCATGTTCGCCTTCGGTGGAACCGATGCCCCAGGCCAAGGCGCCGATGCCACCCACGGTGCCGGTATGGCTGTCGGGGCAGACCAGCGTCAGGCCCGGCAGCGCGAGGCCCTGTTCCGGCGAGACCACGTGCACGATGCCCTGGCGCCGATCGTCGAGGTCGAACAGCGTGATGCCCGCCGCGTGCGTGCGTTGGCGGAATGCGGTGATGAAGCGAAGCCCGGCCTCGGACTGGGTCGCTTCGCTGCGCAGCGGCGAGGTGTCGACGACGTGGTCGAGGTTGCCGAACACGAGTTCCGGATGTGCCGGGCGGCGCCCCGCGGCGGCCAGCCCGTCGAGCAGCGCCGGGCCGGTGCGCTCGTGCAGGAAGATCCTGTCGATGAAAAGCAAGGAGCGCCGGGCATCGAGATCCGCGACGCAGTGCGCCGACCAGATCTTCTCGATGACCGTCGACGGCGCCACTACTTCCTCTGCATCTGCTTCTTGTAGTAGGTCCAGCTCGTCTCGTTGGGTGTGACGTAAGTCTGCAGCGCGCTGGTGTACTGCGGGAAGTTCTTCAGCGTGTATTCGCGCACGTCGGCCGGCAGCTCTTCGAAGCGCTCGAACTTGCGGCCGTGGCCGCTGTACAGCAGGTAGCCCGGTCGCGTGCCCATCTTCATCCACGGCAGCCATGGGCCGGTGCGCGTCCAGCTCCAGGTGGTGGGCACGCTGGCGAGCTTCGTGTCAGCCAGGTACGACGCTTTGGTGAAGAAGGTGAAGTGTTCGCTCGCCGTGTACATCGGCCCCGAGCTTTCGACCGGAAACTCGCCGGGCAGCAGCGGGTTGGGGTAGGCCAGCGGGATATCCAGCCGCAGGAAGACATCGTCGCCCGACTGCATGAACGGGAAGCGGCCCGCCTCGCCGGGCTTGGGCGCGGCGTTGCGCGAATTCACCGGGTCGTTGGCCACCTGCAGCACGGCATTCGTCTGGTTCGTGAACGGCTTTGCCCACTCGCTGATGATGCCGCCACTCTTCAGGTCTTTGTAGTACGCCACCTCGCGGGTGATGAACTCGACGCTGCCGTCGGGCTTCCTGGCATAGCGGCCGGCGTTGAAGCCGTCGAGTTTCATGATCTCACGCGGACGTTCGCCGGGCAGCACGGCGTACATCGTCACCCACCAGTTGGCAAACACGGTGCGGCCATCGCTGCTGCCGCGCATGCGCATGAAGGCATCGAGCTGACCGGCCGCGCCGGTGAGGTCCAGAGGGGTCGCCGGCGCCATGCCGGCACAGCCGGTGAGCGAGGCGCCGGCAGCGGCGACGGAAACGGCGAACGAGCGGCGTGACAGGTCGGACATGGGCACTCCAACGAACAGGAACGGCAGAATCGAGCATCGAATTCGCGGCGTAGACACTGCCGCGGTACAGGTCGGCGAACAGCTCCAGCCGCTGCCGCGCCAGCACGTTGGCCATGCCCGGCTTGGCGCGCGCGCGGCACACCGCGGCGATGTC
Source organism: Rubrivivax sp. (assembly GCA_031400795.1). GTDB lineage: Bacteria > Pseudomonadota > Gammaproteobacteria > Burkholderiales > Burkholderiaceae_C > Rubrivivax. The sequence continues at coordinate 17,515 of JANNQO010000144.1, forward strand.
GATTTCGGCGTGCGCCACCATCGATTCGCCGAAGCCCGCTTCGGCGCGCACCTCACCGCGGTGGTCCACCACCTTGCCCATGCCGTCGGTGGATTGAGTGGGGAAGTCGCTGTTCACGATGCCCGCCGAATTGGCCGACACCACCCAAGCCATGTTTTCGTAGGCGCGGTCGCGTTTGGCCACGTCCTTGGGCGTCAGCCGCGGGCTGCCCACCTCGCTGGTGGAGTGCAGGAAGACCTCGGCGCCCTTGAGGGCCAGCACGCGTGCGATCTCGGGGTAGAGGATCTCTTCCGAAGCGATGCAGGCCAGCCGCCCGAGTGCGGTGTCGGCCACCGGGAACACCGCGTCCAGGCCGTAACGTTCGAGATAACGGTCCCACACGTCGTGCGGCGTCGGCGCGAACATCGAGACCAGCCGGCGGTAGCGCAACACGCAGGCGCCCTGGTCGTCGATGACGAAGCTGGTCTGGAAATACAGGCCGGGGAAGTGTGCGCCCAGCTCGTAGGCGTTGCCCGAGACGAACACCGCGTTGTTCATCGCGATCTCGGCCAGCGCCACGTACTCGGGCCCGTCGACGCGCCACGCGGCGCGCTCGGCCCACAGCGCCAGGCTTTCGCCGGCGGGGTAGCTGGAGGCGAAATACTCGGGCAGCACCAGCAGGCGCACGTCGGGCCCGACGAAGAGCTTGGCGGCGCGGATCTGGCGGCCGATGCGCTGGATGCTGTCCAACATCCAGCGGCGCGCGGTGGCGGTGTCGCTCGCGCGGTTGATCGCGTGGCAGGGTGTTTGCAGCGCCAGCGCGGTGTAGGGGGCAAGGTGTTTCATGCGCGGGCCGGGAGGAGCGTGACGACGGGCATCGGGTGCTCGGAGTTGTCCGGACAAGATCATACGGCGGCAGACGCCCGCCGCATGGCATGCTCGCACGATGAAACACGCCGCTGCCGACGCCCGGGCCACGCTGGCGCCGCTGCTGGCGTGCTTGCGCGCGCTGCCGGGCCTGGCGGAGCGCACGCCGGGCTGCTTCTATCGCAAAGGCAGCGCCTGGCTGCATTTCCACGAAGACCCCGAGGGTCTGTTCGCCGACGCGAAGCTCGACGGGTGGCGCTTCGAGCGCTTGCCGGTGAGCACGGCCGCGCAGCGGGCACATCTGTTGGCGCGGTTGCGGCAGAGCCTGGCGCGATGACGCTGCACATCCACGAACAGCGCCAGCGCCTGCGCGACCTCGGTGCCAACGACAAGCACGAAGCACGTGTGCTGCGCTTGTGGGCGCGCGCGCTGCCGCAGGACCACGGCAAGCGCAAGCTCGAGGACTTTCTGCCCAAGCCCTTGCGCGAGGCGCTGCCGGCGATCAGCGCCGACTGGGCCGGCCTGGCGCGGCTGCGCTCGATGCACCCGGCCGAAGACGGCTCGGCGCGGCTGCTCGTCGAACTGCCCGACGGCCAGACCGTGGAGTCGGTGCTGCTGCCAAGGGGTGGGCTGTGCGTTTCCACGCAGGTCGGTTGCGCCGTCGGCTGCCGCTTCTGCATGACCGGCGTGGGCGGTTTGGCGCGCCAGCTCGGCAGCGCCGAAATCGTCGCGCAGGTGGCGCTGGCGCGCAGCTTGCGCGCCGTGAAGAAGGTCGTCTTCATGGGCATGGGCGAGCCCGCGCACAACCTGGACGCGGTGCTCGAAGCCATCGAGCTGCTCGGCACGCAAGGCGCCATCGCGCACAAACAACTCGTCTTCTCCACGGTGGGCGACGAGCGGGTCTTCGAACGGCTGCCGCAAGCCCGGGTCAAACCGGCGCTGGCGTTGTCGCTGCACACGACGAAGGCGGAGCTGCGCGCCGATTTGCTGCCGCGCGCACCGCGCTGGGAGCCGGCCGAGCTGGTGGCGCGCAGCCAGGCTTATGCGGCCGCCAGCGGCTACCCGATCCAGTACCAGTGGACGCTGCTCGAAGGCATCAACGACGGCGACGACGAGATCGACGGCATCGTGCGCCTGCTCGCGCGGCAGTACGCGATCATGAACCTGATCCCGTACAACGCCGTGCCGGGCTTGCCATACCGCCGGCCCGACGCCGGGCGCGCCGCGGCGATGGCGCGTGCGCTGAACCGTCGCGGCGTGTTGACGCGGCTGCGCCAGTCGGCGGGGCAGGATGTGGAGGCCGGTTGCGGGCAGCTGCGCTCGCGCGACGCGAGCCTCGTGCAGATCGTTCGCTCGCCTGCAGCGGTCAGCTAAAAGCGCGGCGCGCGCTTGTCGATGAAAGCCGCCGCGCCTTCGGCGAAGTCGGGGCCGTCGAACGCCGCGTCGAAGGCCCGGCGCACCTGCGCCTCGTTCAGCGCCCCGTTGCCGGTGATCAAGCCCAGCGTGGCCTTGATGCCGGCCAACGACGTGGCCGATTGCGCCAGCAGTTCGTCGGCCCAGCGCTGCGCGGTGGTGCCCAGTTCAGCGCTTTGCACCAGCGCGTCGATCACGCCCCAGCGTTGCGCGGTGTCGGCGTCGAGCCGCTCGCTGCGCATCAGCAGGCGCCTGGCGCGTGCCGCACCGACCAAGGCCACCACGCGGCGCGTGTCTTCAATGCTGTACAGCAAGCCGAGTCGTGCCGGCGTGATCGCGAACAGCGCGCGCGGCGTGCCGATGCGAAAGTCGCAAGCCGCCGCGATGCCGAAGCCGCCGCCGAAGCAGGGCCCGTCGATGAGCGCGATGGTCGGCATCGGCAGGCGTTCGAGCGCGAGCTGAGCTTGTGCCACGGTGGCGTTGTTGGCCGCCAGGCGCGCGGTGTCGCGCACGAGTTCGGTCATCTCGTCGATGTCGGCGCCGGCGCAGAACGCGCCACCTTCGCCTTGCACGAGCAGCACACGCGGGCCGCTGCCGCGCGTGACGCTGGCCGCGAGCGCAGCGCAGTGCGCGCCGAGCGCGCGCCACATCGCTTCGTTGATCGCGTTTTTCTTTGCGGCGCGGCGGATGGTCAGCCGCGCCAGCGCGCCGTCGGTGTGCAGTTCCAGCATCGTGGGGTGAAGGTTAAACGGCGCTGGTTGTCCGTACAAGTTGCACTGTGCCCATGACTGCCGGCCCGCTTCGACAAGCCACGCTGATCGTCGGCGATCTCGCGGTGATGCAGCGTGCCTACGCCGGCCTGGGCTTGGTGCCACAGCACGAGGCTGTGATCAGCGCCGCGCAAGCGCGCGATTGGGGACATGAAGCGCTGGCTGGCCATCGCTCGTTGATCCTGGCGCGCGCCGATGGCGGCGGCCCGCAGCTGCGCCTGATCGAGCAGCCCGGCGCCGCGCCGCGGCCGACGCGCTTCTCGCATGGCTGGCTGGCGCTGGAGATCCTGGTGCGCGATGTCGACGCGCTCGCCGCGCCGGCGCGGGTGGCGGGCTTCGAGATGGTCGGCCCGCCCGCTGATCTGGACGTGAGCCCGTCCATCCGCGCAATGCAGCTCATCGGCCCGGCCGGCGAGATGCTCTACCTCACGCAGGTGAAAGCGCCGGTGCCGCCGTTCGAGCTGCCGCTGTCGGCGCAGATCCCCGCGCACGCCCAGCTCGACCGGCTCTTCATCGCGGTGATGAGCACGCCATCGCGTGCCGCGGCATTGGCAAGCTGCGAGCGGCTCGCGCCGAAGGCGGTGTTGCAGTTCGAGACCAGGATCACCGTGCTCAACCGGGCGCTCGTGCGCCCGTTGGAGTCACGCTGGCCGGTGGCGACCGTGCAGCTGGCCGCGCAAAGCCTGTTCGAGATCGACGAGGTGCAGCACGAGGCGGTGCACAGCGCGGCGTCGAACGCGCTGCCCACGGGGCTGGCCTGGATCACGCTGGCCGGCGAGACACCTGGTGCGCTGATGGAGATCAGCCCCGGCGCATGGATCGAGATCGAGGCCGCATGAGGCTGAACCGGCGTGCCCTTCTGGCGGCCGGCGCGCGAAGGCGTGGCAGCCGAGTGTTTTGCCTTCGACCCGGTGCTCACCGAACAGCGCAGGAAGCGCGTGAGCCTGATGAGCGATGCGAAGACGCTCGTCAAGGTGGTGCAGCAGTCGGGCCTGGCGGGGCTGAAGCTCGTCGGCAGCCGGCGAGCGCTGGGTGCCGGTGCACGCCATCTTTCCGCACAGCACGGCAGTGGCGGCGTACACCGCGATCAGCGGCCTGTTCGACGAGCGTGCCGCGCTGATGCGGCAGCACCAGATCCGCGCCGGCTTCCTGTGCACGACGATCGCACAACAGGCACTGCTCATCGAGCCGGTCTTCTATTGGCCCGACAGCCACAGCGACTACCACCGCCGCATGGTCGAGCCCGAGTACCGCCCCCGCAGCGGCGAGCCCGCTGCGAACCCGGCCGCCAACGCGGCGGCCGGCGCGCTGAAGCGCGAGACCGCCGAACTGATGCGCCGGCTTGGGGGCACGCATTTCCAGCTCGGACGCTTCTACAGCTACCGCGAAGGCCGCGACGCGGCCGCGCTGGCGTTGTTCGACGCGCTGAAAAGGGCCCTCGATCCACAAGGCCGAATGAACCCTGGCGGGCTGCGCTGATGTAACGCACGACGCTTGCCGATTGACAGGATTCAGGCGGACACTTCCAGAACCTCGTCAACTCGCTGCTCGTCAAGACCGAGAGCTACACCATCGTCGACGCGCGCGCCGCCTATGAGGCCGCGGGCGGCAAGTGGGCGCTGGCGCTGTGGGGCCGTAACCTGGGTGACAAGCAGTACTACACGGGCGGCTTCGACCTGTCGGCGCTGGGCATCGCGGATGCCTACATCAACGTGCCGCGTACCTACGGGGTGGATTTGCGGTGTCGAGTCTGGTAGCGGGCCGAGGCCAGTATCAAGAGGCCCAGCAGAGCAAGCCAGGGCGCGGGCGGCGCGCTGAGCATGACGCGCTGCGCGATGAAGCCGCTTTCGGTGAAGTCGGTCGGGAAGGCGCGCGGGTCGCTGGTCAGCACCACTTCCGAGAAACCGTCGGCAATGAAGCCGGCAAAGCCGCCGGTACCGCCCAGCACCGTGTAGGTGATGTCGAAGCCGCCGAGCGGGCCGTTGCTGGGGTCGCTCACGGTATCGATGTTGCCGAAGAGGCTGTTGCCGAAGGCATCCGCCAGTGTGAATGTGCCGGTGCCGGTGAGCGTGATGAAGCTGTAGTCGAAGCTCGCCGACATCGTCCAGCCCGGCTCGCTCGCCAGCTCGTAGCTGGTGAAGACGGGCAGCACTTCGAGCGGCCAGACGGGGCTCGATGGATCGAACCCGGGGCCGGGGGTGACCTTGCCGATGCCGCTGAAAGGCAGCACCAGCGGTGAAGCCCAGACCGGCGGCGCCTGCAACGCGGCCGCGAGCAACAACGGCGAAAACCGGACGATTGCGCGAAACATGCGTTCGAACATCGGATCCTCCTGCATGCGAGCCGCCCGGCCGCGGCGCGGCCCTTTCAGCATGCGCCAAGCATGCTCTACCTCGACGCTGCGAAAGTCAACCGCGGCGCGAGCCTGTGCCTCTCACTTCAGCGCCGACAGCGCGGCCTTGCGCAATTGATCGCGCAGCACTGCCGCTTCGGGCGGCAGCGTGGCCATGATCTGTTCGGTGGGGGCTTCGCCCACCGCGCGCCAGGCGCGCTGCTCCGCCTCGCCCGGAGGGTGCACGGTGATGCCTTTGGCCGATTCGTCGGCGAGCAGCTTCTCGATCACGCCCGACTCGCCGCCTTTCACCAGACGCGGTGGTACACCGTGCCCGGCGGTGAGTTGGAGCCCTGGCGCAGCACGAGCTGGGCCATCGCGGTGGTGTGCAACAGCAGGCTGGTGCAGGCGAGGACTTGCCGCAGCTTCATCGAGGACACTCGGTTGACAGGCGCGCTTCAGAGCTTATCATTTGTCCGGACAACTTTGGTGTTTCGACGGAGACTTCATGGCCACGCTGATCGAACTCGCCGCGCACCGCGTGACGGTGAATGCGATCTGCCCGAACCATGTCACCACGGGCCTGGGCGCGTGGCAGAACGAGTACTTCGCCAAGCTGCTGGGCAAGAGCGTCGAGCAGTACCTGGCCGACATGCGTTCGCGCATCCCGCTCGGCCGGCCGGGCCTGCCCGGCGACACCGCCAATGCCTGCGCCTTCCTGTGCTCCGACCAGGCGCAGTACATCACCGGCGAGGCGATGAACGTCTCCGGCGGCGAGGAGGTCCATTGAGCATGTGGAGCTGGCCCCACGGCGCCAAACTCGCGCTGTCGATCGTGGTCAACGTCGAAGAAGGCTCGGAGTACAGCATCGCCGACGGCGACCCGGTGCCCGAGCCGGTGGATGAACTCGGCGTGGTGATGAAAAAGCCGGTGCGCATGCACGGCAACGAATCGAACTACCGCTACGGCCTCAACGAAGGTGCGTCGCGCATCGTCGCGCATCGTCGCGCTGCTCGACCGCTTCGACATCCGCGCCACCTGGACCGCCGCTGCACTGTCGCTCGAACGTGCACCGCAGATCGCCGAAACCATCCGCACGCGCGGCGACGAAGCCTGCTCGCACGGCTGGCGCTGGGTGCACCAGTTCCGCTTGAACGAGGCCGACGAGCGCGAGTTCATCCGCAAGGCCGCCGCGAGCATCGAGATGACCACCGGCACGCGCCCGGCGGGTTGGCTGTCGCGCTACCTGCACACCGAACACACGCGCCGGCTGCTGCAGGAAGAAGGCTTCACCTACCACATGGACGACTACAGCGCCGACACGCCGTTCTGGGGCGCCGTGCCGGGCTCGGCGCGGCCGATGGTCATCGTGCCCTACGCGCTCGACTCCAATGACATGAAGATGTGGGTGGCGCCGGCGTATACGCCCGAGTTGTGGCTGAAGTACGCGATCGACAGTTTCGACTGGTTGCTGCGCGAAGGGCAGACGAGCGCACAGCCGCGAATGATGTCGCTGGGCCTGCACTTGCGCATCATCGGCAGGCCCGGGCGCATCGGCGCGCTCGCGAAGTTCTTCGAACATGTGGCGCGCGCGCCAGGCGTCTGGATCGCGACCCGGCGCGACATCGCAGAACACTTCGCGGCCAGCGTGCCCGCACCGGGTTGAGCTCATGCTGAGCCTCGCCCGTTCGCTTCTCTTCGTACCCGGCCACCGGCCGGACCGTTATGCCAAAGCCGGTGCGGCGGGTGCCGACCTCGTCTGCATCGATCTCGAGGACGCCGTGCCGCCCGCCGAGCGCCCCGCGGCCCGCGTGGCCTGCCTGCAGTTCCTCGCGTCGCAGCCCGACGGCCACCGCTACGGCGTGCGCATCAGCCGCCTGGCCGCGGCCGACGGGTTGCGCGACGTGCTGGCGCTGGCCGACGCGGGCGCGAAGCCGGCGTACGTGATGCTCGCGAAGAGCGAAAGTGCCGGCGAGCTGCGCTTGCTCGCGGCACAGCTGCCTGGCCTGCCTTTCATCGCACTGATCGAAAGCGCGCGCGGCCTGGCCGAGGCGATGGCGATCGCCGGCGCCCATCCGCAGGTGCAGGGATTGATGCTCGGCGGCGTCGACCTGGCTGCCGAACTCGGCTGCGAGGTGGCCTGGGAGCCGCTCTTGTTTGCACGTTCGACCTTGGTGAGCGCCGCGGCCTCGGCGGCGATCGGCTGCATCGACGTGCCCTGGCTCGACGTCGCCGACGCCGACGGCGCACGTGTCGAGACGGCGCGTATCGCCGCGCTCGGCTTCAGTGGCAAATCGATGATCCACCCGTCGCAGGTGGCGCCGGTGCATGCCGGATTCGCACCCGCGCCCGAAGCGCTGGAGCGTGCCCGGCGTGTGCTGGCCGCGGCGGGTGTGAACGATGCCGCCGTGCTCGTGGACGGCCGCATGGTCGACCGGCCCGTGGTGCTGGCCGCGCAGCGGCTGCTGCGTCGCGCCGGCGCTTGATTTTTCGGAGAGAACAACGCATGGTGCAGAACGTCAAACAAGTCGGGAGACCTGAGGAAAGGCGCTTTCGCGAAACCTTTGGCCGCCACTTCGAAGACTTCAACGTCGGCGACATCTACGAACACCGCCCCGGCCGCACGATCAGCGAGACCGACAACACCTGGTTCACGCTGCTGACGATGAACACGCACCCGATGCATTTCGATGCCGAGTACGCCAAGGCCAGCGAGTTCGGCCGCTGCATCGTCTGCAGCCCGCTCACCGTGGCACTGATGGTCGGCATGAGCGTCACCGACGTCTCGCAGAAGGCAATCGCCAACCTCGGCTGGGATGAGATCAGGCTCACCCACCCGGTGTATGCCGGTGACACGCTGACGGCGGAATCCGAAGTGCTCGACAAGCGCGAATCGAACTCGCGCCCCGGCGCCGGTCTCGTCACCGTGAAAACCACCGGCTTCAACCAGGCGGGTACCGTGGTCTGCCACTTCCGCCGCACGATGCTGATCGCCAAGCGTGGCCACAGCGTCGAAGACAAGGTTGGATACTGAGATGAAGAGCAACGACTGGACTCCCGACGACGAACGCGCGATCCTCGACAGCATCGGAAACTGGGTCGAGAAGGACGTGCGCCCGCAGGCGCGCCACTTCGACCAGGCCGACGAATACCCGCATGCATTGGTCGAGCAGATGAAGGAGCTGGGCCTGTTCGGCGCGACAATTTCGCAGCAGTACGGCGGCCTAGGCCTCGCGGCATCCACCTACGCGAAGATCGTCATCAAGGTGGCGTCGGCATGGATGGCGCCCAGCGGCATCTTCAACTCGCACCTGATCATGGCCAGCGCCATCGAGCGCTTCGGCACCGAGGCGCAGAAGGCCGAGTTCCTGCCCCGCATGGCCAGCGGCGAGTTCCGCGGTGGCATCGGCCTCACCGAGCCGAACGCAGGCAGCGATCTGCAAGCCATCCGCAGCGTCGCCAAACGCGACGGTGATCACTACGTCATCAACGGCGCAAAGACCTGGATCACCAACAGCGGCCAGGGCCACGGCATCCTGCTCTTGGTGAAGACCGACCCGAACGCGCAGCCGCGCCACAAGGGCATGAGCCTGTTCATCGCGGAGAAGACCGAGGGATTCGTCGTTGCGAAGAAGATGAAGAAACTCGGCTACAAGGCAATCGACACCTGCGAGCTCGTGTTCAACGACTACCGCGTCGGCGCTGATCGGCTGGTGGGCGGTGAAGAAGGGCGCGGCTTCGCGCAGATCGCCGGCGGGCTCGAACTCGGCCGCATCAACGTCGCCGCGCGCGGCTGTGGCATCGCACTCGGTGCGCTCGAGCTGGCGCTGCGCTATTCGCAGCAGCGCAGTGCCTTCGGCAAGCCGATCTGCGAACACCAGGCGATCCAGTTGAAGCTGGCCGAGATGGCGACCAAGGTCGAAGCCAGCAAGCTGCTCATCGAGCAGGCCGCGTGCAAGTACGACGCCGGCGAGCGCTGCGACATGGAAGCTGCGATGGCCAAGTTCCACGGCAGCGAAGCCGGCGTGTTCTGCGCCAACGAAGCGATGCGCATCTTCGGCGGCTACAGCTACAGCACCGAGTACGAGATCGAGCGCTACTACCGCGACGCGATGCTGATGTGCATCGGCGAGGGCACCAACGAGATCCTGCAGACCATCATCGCCAAGCAGTTGGTCGCGAGGCATCCGGCGTGATGCGGGCCGAGCGCCGGGCCGCGACCGAGGGGCAGACATGAACCTTCCACTGGAACGCGTTCGCATTCTTGCGATCGAACAGTACGGTGCCGGCCCGTTCGGCTCGCTGCACCTCGCCGACCTGGGTGCCGAGGTCATCAAGATCGAGCCGCCCGGCGGCGGTGATGTCTCGCGCGCCACCGGCCCGCATTTCCTGGGCGACAACGACAGCCATTTCTTCCAGACCTTCAATCGCAACAAGAAGAGCGTGGTGCTCGACTTGAAGAGCGAGGCCGGCCGCGCGCAGTTCCACGCACTCGTGGCCGGCAGCGACGCGGTGCTGAACAACCTTCGAGGTGACCAGCCGGGCAAGCTCGGCTTGACGCACGCAGCGCTGTCGCCGATCAAGCGCTCGATCGTCTGTGCGCACCTGTCGGCCTACGGCCGCGACAACGAACGCGCCTCCTGGCCCGGCTACGACTACCTGATGCAGGCCGAGTGCGGCTTCATGGCACTCACCGGCGAGCCCGAGGGGCCGCCGTCGCGCATGGGGCTGTCGATCGTCGACTACCTGAGTGGCGTGACCTGCGCCGTCGGGCTGCTCGCTGCTTTGATCGGTGCCATGAAGACGGGACAGGGACGCGATGTCGACGTGAGCCTGTTCGACGTGGCGCTGTTCCAGCTCACCTACCCGGCCACCTGGTACCTGAACGGTGGCCACCGAACCACGCGGCTGTCGCGCTCGGCGCATCCCTCAACCGTGCCCTGCCAGTTGTTCCCCACCGCAGACGGCCACTTGATGGTGATGTGCATGACGCCCAAGTTCTGGGCGCTGCTGGTCGACGAGATCGGCCGCCCGGCTTTGCGCGAGGCGCGCTTTGCCGATGCGGCCTTGCGCCGTGCGAACAAGGCCGCGCTGATCGAGCTGCTCGACGCCGAGTTCGGCCGGCGCAGCACCGCGCAGTGGCTGGCCGCGTTGTCCGCCAAGATTCCGGTCGCCCCGGTGCTCGACCTCGCCGCTGCGCTCGACAACGCCTTCGTGCGGCAAGTCGGCATGGTGCAGCCTTTGCCGCATGCCAGCGACGCGGGGTTTCGCATGCTCGCCAATCCCATCAAGCTCGATGGACAACGTCTGCCCGGGCAGGGCTGTTCGGCGCTGGGGGCTGACAACGAACCGTCGCCGCGCCGCTGAAGAGCCCGAAGCTCACAGCGCGCTGGCACCCGGCAAGCGCGCGGCGCGCCGCTCGAAGGTCCACATCGGTCCGCGGCCGGCCGCCAGGCACGCAGCGATATGCAAACAATCCGCGAAGTCGGCCGCGCCGCCTTGGTACAGCCGCAAGGCCTGTTCGAGCACGCCTTCGTCTTCGAATTCGATATCGTTCATTTCGAGCAGAGCGACAAAGGCGACCAGCAGCGCTGCCTTGTCCATCGCATAGCGCGAACGCAGCACCCACTCCAACTCGAGCGCAACCGAGCGCGGAACGAAGGCACGCCGGCCCTGGGCGACCAAGGACTCGAGCAGCGTCTGTGCCCGAGCGAGCTGCTTCGCGTCGTCCGCCAGCAGCCAACGCACGAGCACGTTGGTGTCCAGACCGGCCATCAGTCGCGACCGATGTTCATCCGGTCGATCGGCACCTTGCGCTTGCCGCGCAACGGCGCCAGCAGTCCTCTTGCGTCGAGGATCGAGCGGGTCTTGGCGCGCATCACGGTCGTGCCGTCGGCCAGGCGGGTGAACACGACCCGGTGGCCCGTTTCCAGCCCCATGGCCTTGCGGACTTCGGCCGGGATGGTGAGCTGGCCCTTGCTGGTGATGGTGGCTTCAGTCATGCCGGACTCCTTACGAATCAACGCAATGTAAGGTGACCTTGCTGACGCGTCAACTCCCGGCGCCGCCACGTGCTGCCGGCCAGCGCGCCGTCACCTCCAGTCCTGGCTCGGCGCGCTCGAGCAGCAGGGCACCGCCGTGCGCCTGCATCACCAGGCGGCACAGATACAGGCCCAGGCCGACACCGCCGGTGCTGCGCTGGCGCGCGCTGTCGGCGCGGTAGAACGGCTCGGCCAGGCGGGTGAGCTGATCCGCATCGACGCCTGGGCCGAAGTCGCGCACCGTGAGCATCAGCGCGCCGTCGACGTCGCGCGCGAGCGACAGCACCGGCGGCGCGGTCGCGCCGGTGCTGTGGCGCAGCGCGTTGTCGATCAGGTTGCGCAGCAAGAGGCGCAGGCGCATCGGGTCGGCCTGCAGCGCGCCGACGGGATCGTCGAGATGGAGCGTCAATCGCGCATCGGCAAACTGCGTGACCACCACCTCGCGCATCAGCGCCGCCAGGTCCACCGTCTCGGTGTGCAGCGCAGAATGGCCACTGGCGAGGCGCTCGCTTTCGAGCAGGTCGGCGATCAGCACGCGCATTGCCGCCAGGTCGCGCAGCAGCGCATCGCGGTGCTCGCCGTCGGGCACCAGCTCGGCGTTGACCCGCGCTCTCGTCAACGGGCTGCGCAACTCGTGGCTGATGGCCAGCAGCAGCGCGCGCTTGGCGTCGAGCATGCCCTGCAAGCTGCCGGCCATGCGGTTGATGCGCTCGGCGAGTTCGCCCAATTCGTCGCGCCGCCCGGTGACGATGGGCTGGCCGAAATCGCCGGCGCCGAAGCGCGCCACACCGGCGCCGATGCCTTGCAGCGGCCGCAGCAGCCGGCGCACGGTGGCATAGGCGAGCAGCGTGAGCAGCAACAGCGCGCCGAGCGTGATCCAGCCGAAGAAGCGCGGCCGATCACCGGGCAACGGCGCGGCCAGGCCGAAGGTGATGCGGTGGCCGTCGGCGGTGCTGCGCGCAAGGCCCCAATCCTCGGCGCCGAACTCGCGCTCGCCATCGTCGTGGCGCCACCGCCGATGTGAACGCGTGTCGGGGTGCGAGTCCAAGCGCACCGCTGGTCCGTCGATGCGCACCGAGATCGGCAGCCGCGCCACCAGCGCCGTCGCGCGCGCCGCATCGGGCGGCGTGCCGATCTCGGCAGCGAGCCGGTCGACGTAGTCGGCCACCAGCGGCTGGGCATAGCTGCGCCAGCCGCTTTGCAGCACACGCTGCATGCCCAGCATGAACACGCCGGTGGTGGCCAATGCCAGCACCACGAACAGCGTCACCAGCCGCCATTGCAGCGAATGCCGCCAGCGCCGCCGTGCGGCGTGCCAGCGTGCGTAGCGCGCATCTCGAGAATGGGCGCGGCGTGCGCTGTGCGCAGTGGTCACACGCGCACCCCGGCAAAGGTGTAGCCGGCATTGCGCAGCGTGTGGATGCAGTCCAGCGGCTCGAGCTTGCGGCGCAGCCGGCTGACGAGGATGTCGACCGCACGCGAGTGGATGTCTTCGGCGGAACGGCCGCGCAGACTTGCCAGGATGTCGTCGCGGCTGAACACCTTGTGCGGCGCTGCGGCGAGCAGCGCGAGCAGTTCGAACTCGGTGCTCGTGAGTTCGATGGTCTCACCGGCGCGCTGCACGCTGCGCCGGTCCAGGTTGATCGCCAGGCCTTCGAAATGCAGTTGGCGCGCCGCGGCGGTGGCCTGCGGCGCGCGGCGCAGCACGGTCTGGATGCGCGCCAACAATTCGCGCGGCTCGAAGGGTTTGGGCAGGTAGTCGTCGGCGCCCAGCTCGAGGCCGACCACACGGTCCATCACATCGCCGCGGGCGGTGAGCATGATGATCGGCACGTTGCTCTCCTTGCGGATCGTGCGGCAGAGTTCGAAGCCGTCCATCTCGGGCAGCATCACGTCCAGGATCACGGCGTCGAAGCGGCGCGAGCGCAGCAGCGCCAGCGCGGCGCTGGGCCGCGTGGCGTGCTGCATGTCGAAGTCGGCGCGCCTGAAGTAAGCCGCCAGCGGCGGGCCGAGTTGCTCGTCGTCGTCGATCAACAAGAGGTGGGGCATCAGGGGGCACCGAAGGCGCTGGCACTGTACCAACCGACGGCATCCCCCCCTCGATCAGCCGCGGTGCCCGCGCTTGGCCATGAACTCGCGCACCTTGGCCTGCTGCTCGGGCTTCAGGCTGTCGTAGAAATCGGCCAGCGCGGCGATCAGCTCGGGGCTCTTGGTGGTGATCGCACCGGTCTTGGCTTCGATCAGCGTCTGCGCCTTGGCGCGGTCGAAGCTCGGGCCGGCCAGCAGCGATGCGAGCTCAGCGCGTGGGTCGGGGGTGGTGCCGATAAACGCGTTGCGCTGTTCGCGCAGCTTGTCGGCCAGCACGCCGAGCTTGGCTTTCTGCGTGGCGTCCAGATCGAGCCGGCTGCCCACCTTGTCGACGAGGCGCGCCTTCATCTTCGCCGCGTCTTCTTCGTTCATCGTCTGCCAGCCATGGCCGTGGTGGGCACGGTGCGAACAAGCCGCGATGCTGCCGAACAGCACTGTGGCGCCGAAGAGGCCGATCAGCGTGCGTTTGAGCCAGGTTTTCATGAGAGGTCCTTGTGGAGCGATGCGCTCCGGTGGTTGAACAAGGCCTGCATCGTGCGCGGCGGCGCGCGCCGCGTCCTTTCAGCGGGGTATCGCTGCGTAACGTTTTTTGTCGCGGCTGAGCGGCGGTGCCAATCCCGATGCCTTCAGTCGTCACGGCGACTCAGCGCTTGCGCGCCAGGGTCAAGCCATCCCCGATCGGCAGCAGCGACAGGTCCACGCGCTGGTCGCCGTGCAGCTTCGCATTGAGCTGCTGCAAGGCCGCGGTGTCGGCGTCCTGCGCCGGCCGCGCCACGCTGCCGTTCCACAGCGTGTTGTCGATCGCGATCAGGCCGCCGCTGCGCAGCAACAGCAGGCAGCGCTCGTAGTAGGCGTCGTAGCCCGTCTTGTCGGCATCGATGAAAGCGAAATCGAACCGCCCGGCGCCGCCTGCGGCGAGTTGTGCATCCAGAGTCTCCAGCGCCGGGGCCAGGCGCAGCTCGATCTTGTGCGCCACGCCGGCTTGTTGCCAGAAGGGCCGGCCGATGCGCGTGTACTCGTCGCTGATGTCGCAGGCCAGCAGCGTGCCGTCGTCGGGCAGGGCCAGCGCCACCGTCAGCGCGCTGTAGCCGGTGAAGACACCGATCTCCAGCGCCCGCCGTGCTCCCATCAGCCTGACCAGCAGCGCCATGAACTGGCCCTGGTCGGGTGAGATCTGCATGCCGGCGTGCGGGTGCGACGCGGTCGCTTCGCGCAACGCGGCCTGCGCCGGATGCTCGCGGATCGAATGGTCCAGCAGGTACTGATGCAGAACGTCGTCGATTTGCAGGGTGCGGCGTGACATCGGGCTCTCCTCATCGGTGCGGATTCAGGCGCGGGGATCTCATTGCAGGCATCGCGCCGTCATCTGCCGTACTCCCACTCCCACGGCACGCCGGTCTCGCCCAGGATGAAGCCGACCAGCCGCGGGAAGGCCGCTTCGGCGCGCACGTCGTTGGCCAGCAGCACCACGCACCGCCGGCGCTTCTCCACGCAGACCCAGCTGTTGCCCGTGATGTCGTTGTGCCCGCCTTTGTAGAAACCCGGACCTTGCGCTCCGCCGAACACGATCACGCCCAGGCCCGATGCCAGGTCGGCGCGACGGCGCGCGGCGGGCAGTTCGGGCCGCAAGCTCGGAAACTGGTGCGCCGTGGTGATGGGCCATTGCGCCGACGTCATCTCGGCACGCGCCTTGGCAGACAAACCGTCGCCGCGCATGAAGCCGGCCGCGAACAGAGCGAAGTCAGCGATCGTCGTATCCATCGACCCGGCCGCGCGCACTCGGCTGCGCTCGTCGTGCGCCTCGACGCGGCCGTCGATCGCAAAGCCGTCGGCGAGGTTGGCGGCGAAGTCGCTGCGCCACATCATGCTGGTGTTGCGCATGCCGAAGCGGTCGAAAACGCGGCGCTGCATCTCTTGCCCCACGTCCAGGCCGAGGCCGCGCTCGAGCACGAACTGCAGCAGGATGAATCCCTCGCCCGAATAGGCGTAGCGCGCGCCCGGGTCGAAATGAAAACGCAGCTTGCGGTCGGGCTCGTCGAAAGCGAAATTGGAGAAGCCCGCGCGATGGCTGAGCAGGATGCGCGGCGTCAGCTGGCGCCAGCGCTCGTCGCCGTCCAGGTCGCGCCAGGGCGCGTACTTGCGTTCGGTGGGATAGGACGGCAGCGGCTGCGCGAGGGAGCTGGCGATGGACTTGTCCAGATCGATGCGGCCTTCGTCGGCGAGCTGCAGCACCGTGTACGCGAACACCGCCTTGGTCAGCGAGGCGCCGTACATCACGGTGTCGGCCGACAGCGGCTCGCCCTTCGCATTGCGCTTGCCGAAGCTGCGCACCAGCGCCACCTGGCCGTCGTCGATGACGGCCAGTGCCAGACCCTGGGCACGCACGTCGGCCATCGCTCGCCGCACTTCGGCGTCGATGGCCTCGGGCGAAGGCAGCGGCTGTGCCGAAGCAGGCCACGTCGCGACCAGAGCGCAGGCGAGTGCGGCGAGGGTTCGAAGCATGAGGGTCGGCGGTTGGTGCGGGATTCGCACCATACCTCGTTGAAAAGCCGGCACACCTTGTCAGGATGGATGGCGCACAGTCGCGCTGATCTTCAACGCGGCCTCAACTCAGCATGTTGGTGTCGCCGCACACCGACAGCGTCTGTCCCGAGATGGTTGCCGCGCGCGGGCTGGCCAGGTAGATCACCTGGTCGGCGAGTTGTTCGGCGGTCACGTACTGCTTGATCGACGTGCCGGCGAAAGCGCTCTTCTCGACGTCTTCGATCGACACGCCGCGCGCTCGTGCCTTGGCGGCCAGCACGCGCTGCTGGCGCGCGCCGGCGACGATGCCGGGGAGCAGGGCGTTGACGCGGATGTTGTCGGGGCCCAGTTCGATGGCCAGTGAGCGCATCAGGCCGATCACGCCCCACTTGGCCGAAGCGTAGGGCGTTCGCAACGCGAAGCCCATCCGCCCGGCCAGCGACGAGACATTGACGATGCTGGCGTTGGCCGACGCGCGCAGCGCCGGCACGGCCAGGCGCACGCAGTTGAACTGGCCGGTCAGGTCGACGGCGATGCAGCGGTCCCAGTCCTCGGGGGCGATGGCATCGACCTTGCCGGTCGGGCCGGCGATGCCGGCGTTGTTGACCAGGCAGTCCAGACCGCCCAGGTGGGCCAGCGCGGCGCTGAACCAGCGCGCCACGTCGTCGCGTTCGGCCACGTCGCACAGCGCGGTGTGCAGCGGCGCATCGCTGCTTGCCAGGCTCGCCAGCGCGGGCTTGTCGACGTCGCATACCGACACCCGCGCGCCCTCGCGAACGAACGCCCTCGCGATCGCCAGGCCGATGCCGTCGGCGCCCGCCGAGACCATCACACGCAATCCTTGCAGTTCGAGATCCATGGGTGAGTCCTCTGGTCATGGCTGGGACAGGAAGCCGCGTGCTTCGATGTACTCGGCCGTGCTGCGGATGTCCAGCAACAGCGCGTCGCGCGCCGCCGCTGGATCGCCGTGCTCGATGGCGGCAAGCATCGCCGCGTGACATGCCATGGCGTTGCCGCTGCCCAGGCGATCGGCGCCGCTGCGCATGTCCAGGTTGAGCACCGGCCCGATGCGCAGCCACAGGCCTTCGATGATGGACAGCAGGGCCGGCATGCCGGCAGCACGGTAGACGGCGAAGTGCAGGTTGGCGTTGGCGACGATGGCGGCGTCGAAGTCGGGCGCACGGCGTTTGCTTTCGCGCCGGAACGCCGCCTCGAAGCGGCGCAGCGCAGCGTGTTCGCCAGCTCCGCGCCGGCGCGCAGCAAGCTCGGCGGCGAAGCCTTCCACGCACAAGCGGATCGCCGTGAGTTCGCGAAACTGATCCAGCGCCATCCGAGGCACGTGCACCGAGCGCTTGGGCGTGACCTCCAGCGCCCGTTCGGCCACCAGGCGCGCCACCGCGTCGCGCACCGGTTGCATCGACACCCCCAGCTGCAGCGCCAGCGGGCGCAGCGGCAGCTTGTCGCCGGGGGCCAGCAAGCCGGTGATCAATTGCGAGCGGAGGTGTGCGAGAACCTGCGCGCCGAGGGTGTCTTGCATGTGTCGTTCGGGTGGCGTGGCCGGCGCCGGACGCGGTGAATGTCCGGCTGGACAAGCGCAGAATTCGCGGGCAGGATAACTGTGATCACAGATTGTGGCAACGCAGTTCGCCGCCATGAAAGTGCACCCCCCAACGAGGAGACTCGAATGACCGATCCCGTCGACACCCGGCGCCGCAGCGTGCTCGCCGGCGCATCTGCCACCCTGGCCGCCATCGGCTTTCCGGCGCTGACGCGCGCGCAGTCCGATCCGATCCGCATCGGGCACCTCACGCCGCGCACCGGGTTTCTCGGTCCCCTGGGTGAGTTTGCGGTGCAGGCGGCCGACATGGCGGTGGCCGAGATCAACGCCGCCGGCGGCGTCAACGGCCGCATGATCGAGATGCTCAAGGAAGACTCGGTCAACCCGCAGACCGCGTCGACGAAGGCCGAGCGCATGATCGAGCGCGACAAGGTGGCCTGCATCATCGGTGAGATCTCGTCGGCCTCGGCGTTGACGATCAGCCAGGTCGCCGAGCGCACGCGCACGCTGTTCATCAACACTGGCGCCAACTCCGACGAACTGCGCGGCAAGGGCTGCAAGAAGTTCATGTTCCACATCGAGAGCCAGAACTCGATGTACGTGAAGACCTGCGGCCGCTCGCTGATGGCGCAGGGGCTCGTCAAAGGCAAGAAGTGGTTCTCGCTGACCGCCGACTACGCCTTCGGCCACGATCTGCTGAAAGTGTCCAAGCGCTTCATGTCAGCCAACGGAGGAGACTTCGCGGCCGACAAGCTGGTGCCCACCGATGCCACCGATTTCTCGCCGCTGCTGCTCGAAATCCGCAATGCCAAGCCCGATCTGGTGATCTCCAACCTGGCCGGCAACCAGATTACCAATTTCCTGAAGCAGTACTCGGAGTTCGGCTTGAGTTTCCCGGTGGCCGGCTTCGGCTTCGACACCGCGCTGGCCTGGGCCGCAGGGCCGACCAACTTCCTGGGCACCTGGCCGGTGGTCTGGCACCACATGATCGACACGCCGGCAACGAAGAAGTTCGTCGCCGATTTCACCAAGCTCTATGGCCGCCCGCCGGAGAACCAGGCCTGGGGCGACTACAACGCGATCAAGCTGACGGCGCAGGCGATGGTCGAAACCAAGTCGACCGAATCGATCAAGCTCGTCGAGCACTTCGAGAAGGGTGCCAGCTTCGGCCTGATGAAGACGCGCGAAGGCTACTTCCGTAAGGCCGACCACCAGATGATGCACGAGATGTACACCGTGCAGGCGCTGCCGGCCAAGGACGCGAAGAACAAGTACGACATCTTCAAGTCATCGGCGCCGGTGCCGGCGGCGAATGAATCCCTGGAGGTGATCGCCACCACGGCCGAAGAGAACGAATGCAAGATGGCCTGAGCCTGGACAACAACGCTCTGTGCTCTTCGTCCAGCACCTTCTCAACGGCCTGCTGGCCGGCGCCTACTACCTGCTGATCGCGCTTGGCCTGTCGCTGATTTTTTCGCTCGGCGGCATCGTCAATCTGGCGCATGGCGCGTTCTATGCGATCGGCGCCTACCTGGCGGTCAGCATCGGCGGCAAGCTCGGCTTCACCGGCGCGGCGCTGCTGTCGCCGGTGATCGTCGGCCTGCTCGGCGTGGTCATCGAGCGCCTGCTGTTCCGGCGCTTCTACAAGGCCGACCCATCGCTGTCGCTGCTGCTGACCTTCGGCCTGGCGATGGTGGCCGAGCAGGCGCTGCGCATGGTCTACGGCGCGCCGCCGCTCACCTGGTCGATCCCGCCCGAGCTGCGTGGTCAGGTCTTCATCGGCGACTTCGTCTACCCACGCTACCGGCTGTTGATCCTGGCCGTGGCCGTGGCCTGCGTGGCCGCCCTGTGGTTCCTGCTCCAGCGCACGCCCTTCGGCCGCGTCGTGCGCGCCGGCGTGCAGAACCCCGACATGGTCGGCGCGCTCGGCATCTCGCTCGAGCCCTACATGGCCGCGATCGCCTTCCTCGGCATCGGCTTGGCAGGGCTGGCCGGCGTGATGTTGGCGCCGATTTTCGCGATCCACCCTGCCATGGGCGCCGAGATCATCACCTCGGCCTTCGTGGTGGTGGTGATCGGTGGGCTGGGCTCGTTCTGGGGCGTGGTGCTGGCAGCGCTGGTCGTCGGCGTGACCAAGGGGGTCGTGACGGCCGCCGGCTTCCCACAGTACAGCGAGGCCGCGATCTATCTGCTGATGTTGCTGGTGCTGCTGCTGCGCCCGCGCGGCTTGTTCGGCGAGCGCATCCAGCGCTTCGAGTAACACCGATGCCCACCCGCCGACACCTCGTCATCGCCGCGCTGGCCCTGTTGCTGCTGCCTTTCGCGCTGGCGACCATCGGTCTTGGCGTGACCTCGGCCACCGAGGTCGTGGTCTTCGCGCTGGCCTGCATGGCACTGAACATCCTGGTCGGCACCACCGGCCTCACGTCATTCGGCCATGGCGCGTGGTTCGGGCTGGCGGCCTACGCGGCCGGCCTGAGCCAGCGCGAGTGGTTCCCCGGCAGCTTCGTCTGGCCGCTGCTGCTCGGCCTGGCGGTGGTGCTGCTTCTGTCGTGGGCCTTCGGCTTCTTGATCCTGCGCCGGCGCGGGGTGTACTTCTCGCTGCTCACGCTGGCGCTGTCGGCCATGTTGTACTCGGTGGCCTTTCGCTGGACCGAGGTGACCGGTGGCGAAAACGGCCTGGGCGGCATCACGCGGCCGGCATGGGCGGGCATCAGCTTCGACCCCGCGGAAACTTATTACGCGCTGGTGGCCACCATCGGCCTGGCCGCGGTCGGCCTGTTGTGGCGCTTTCACCGCTCGCCGCTGGGCACGGTGCTGGTGGCCATCCGCGAGAACGAACAGCGCGCCCGCTTCATCGGCTACCCGACCAACCGCTTCAAGCTGACCGCCTTCGTCGTCTCGGCCACGCTCACCGGCCTGGCCGGCATGCTGCTGGCGTTCAACAACCGCATGACCTCGGCCGAGCCGATCTCGGTGGCGTTCTCGGGCGAACTGCTGGCGATGGTGATCATCGGCGGCATGCGCTCGTTTCTCGGGCCAGCGCTGGGCGCGCTGTTCTTCGTGATCTTTCGCGACTCGCTGTCGCGCCTGACCGAAAACTGGCTGCTGTACTTCGGCTGCCTGTTCGTCGCCTTCATCGTCTTCTCGCCGACCGGGCTGGTCGGCCTGTACCAGCGGGCCACCGCGCGCTGGCGCAAGGCGGTCACGGGCGACGCCGCGATGGCGCAACGCGCGGCCGGCACGGTGGTGCTGCCGGCCTTTCTGCGCCCACCGGCCGCCGGCAGCGAGGTGGTGCTGGAGGCGGCTGCGCTGATGAAAAGCTTTGGCGGCATCCGCGCGCTGAAGAACATGTCGCTGCGGCTGCGCGACCGCACGCTGCATGCGCTGATCGGCCCCAACGGCGCGGGCAAGACGACGGCTTTCAACCTGATCTCGGGCCAGTTCGCGCCCGACAGCGGCAGCGTGATGCTCAACGGCCGCTCGATCGCCGGCCTGGCACCCGAACACATCACCGCCGCGGGTGTGGGCCGCTCGTTCCAGATCACCAATCTGTTTGCCACCTTGTCGGTGGCCGAAAACGTGCGGCTCGCGATCCAGGCCCGGCATCCGCGGCGCTTCGGCGTCTGGGCCGATGCCGCCGGCCTGGCCGACGTCAACCGCGACACCGCCGAGGTGCTGCACGCGATGGGCCTGGGCGGCGTCGAACAAGCCCAGGCGGCGTCGCTGTCGTACGGCGGCCAGCGTCTGCTCGACATGGCGCTGGCGCTGGCCACCCGGCCGCGGGTGCTGCTGCTCGACGAACCGCTGGCCGGACTGGCCGCCGCCGAGCGTGAACGCGTCGGGCAATTGATCAAGGGCATCTCGACCGAGTTGCCGGTGCTGCTGGTCGAGCACGACATCGACCGCGTGTTTGCGCTGGCCGACGCGGTGACGGTGATGAACGACGGTGAGGTGCTGGTCGACGGCAGCGTTGCCGACGCACGCGACTCGCCGGCGGTGCAGGCGGTGTAAATCGGCGCCGGTTCACAGGCACTTGCCGCCATCGAACGCAGCAGCGCGGCCCGCGCTGAAACGCTGCTCGTGATCGACGGCGTGAACACCTACTACGGCAAGAGCCATATCCTGCGCGACGTGAGCTTCAACGTGCACGCGGGCGAGATCGTCGCGCTGCTGGGCCGCAACGGCGCCGGCAAGTCGACGCTGCTGAAGTCGATCATCGGCATCAGCCCGCCGGCCAGCGGCGCCATCTCACTCGGCGGCGAAGCGCTGGCCCGCCGGCCGTCGTCACAGATCGCGCGCCGCGGCGTGGCTTATGTGCCGCAAGGCCGCGGCCTGTTCGCCGGCATGACGGTGGCCGAGAACATGGAACTCGGTCGCATCAAACGCCGCAACGACGCCGGCATCCACTGGGACGACGACAAGATCTTCGCCTTCTTTCCGCGCATCAAACTACGTTGGCGCTCGCCGGCCGACTACCTGTCCGGCGGCGAACAGCAAATGGTTTCGGTGGCGCGTGCGCTGTCGGGTGACACCCGCGTGCTGCTGCTCGACGAGCCGTTCGAGGGCCTGGCGCCAGCCATCGTCGAAGAGCTGTTCGAGGCTTTCGACAAGCTGCGCCACGAGGTCGCGATCCTGATCGTCGACCACCACCTCGACCTGGCGCTGGCGCTGTCGGACCGCACGGTTGCGCTCGAGCGCGGCGCGGTCACCCATATCGGAGCGTCGGCAGCGCTGTCGCGCGACCTCGAACTGCGGCGCAAGGTACTCTGGCTTTGACTTCGGAGATGGCATGAACGACACCCCTCCCACCATCGGCATCGTCGGCGCCGGCCTGATCGGCCGCTCCTGGGCCCATGTCTTCGCCCGCGCCGGCTGCGAGGTGCAGGTCTGGGACCCGGTCACGTCACAACGCGACGCCGCCGGCGCATCGATCGCCGCGTCGCTGCACGAGTTGCAAGCGCATGGCCTGGTCGACGACGCCGAGGCCGCCGCCCGCCGCGTGCAGGTCGTCGGCACGCTGCAAGAGGCCGTGCGCGGGGCCGACTACGTGCAGGAAAGCGGGCCCGAGACCTTGGAGGCCAAGCGCGAGACCTTTGCCGCCCTCGACGCCGCGGCAGCGCCGCACTGTGTGCTGGCGTCGTCGACCTCGGCCATCGTCGCGTCGCAGTTCACCGAGACGCTGGCGGGCCGTGCCCGTTGCCTCGTCGCCCACCCGGTGAACCCGCCGCACCTGGTGCGGGTGGTCGAACTGTGCGGCGCACCCTGGACCAGCGTGCAAACCAAGGCCACGGCGCGCGCGGTGATGCTGCGTGCAGG
>JANNQO010000145.1:0-1798 GCA_031400795.1 Rubrivivax sp.
CAGGCCGCTGGGTCTGCCGAGTCGGCTCAAGCTTGCAGCCTGGGCGATTGCGCTGCTGAGCATCGTGCAGATTGGCTTGGGCGGCTGGGTCAGCACCAACTACGCAGTGTTGGCGTGCTCCGACTTTCCGTTGTGCAACGGCAGCGCCTGGCCGGAGATGGAATTCGCGAAGGGCTTTGCGCTGCGGCGCGAACTCGGCATGCAGGCCGACGGCAGCTACCTGCCGCTCGCCGCGCTGATCGCGATCCACTACGTGCATCGCCTCGTGGCTTACGTGCTGTTGGCAGCGCTCGTTGCGTTCGCATGGGCGCTCTGGGCGCGGCGCGATCCGAACCTGCGCGGCAGCGCGCTCGGCCTCGCGGCGCTCGCCCTGTGGCAGTTGGGCAGCGGCTTGAGCAACGTGCTGTTGGGCTGGCCGCTGCTGGGGGCCGTGGCGCACACCGCGGGCGCCGCGGCCTTGGTGGTGGTGCTGACCTTGCTTCTCAGCCGGGTCGCGCAATTCCGGCCCGGTGTGGCGCCGAATGGCCTTGAGTCGCGCGCACGAGCCGCGAATTCGTAGAATCACGCCCCGTGTCTGAAACCCTCGTCCGCCCCGCTCCCGTTGGCCACGCCGCATTGCCGTCGCGCTTCAGCCAGTATTACGCGCTGACGAAACCGCGCGTCGTGCAGCTCATCGTGTTCTGCGCCGTCATCGGCATGTTGATGGCCGTGCCCGGTTTGCCAGGCTGGCAGGTGACGCTCGCCGCCACCGCTGGCATCTGGCTCGTCGCGGCCGCCGCCGCGGCGTTCAATTGCCTGGTCGAACAGGGCATCGACGCCAAGATGGCGCGCACCGCCTGGCGCGCCACCGCGAATGGGCAGTTGAGCAGCGCACAAACGCTGGTCTTCTCGATGCTGCTCGGCGCGGCCGGGAGCAGCCTGCTGTACTTCGCCGTGAATGCCTTGACGATGTGGCTGACGCTGGCCACTTTCGTCGGTTACGCGGTGATCTACACGCTCGTGCTCAAGCCGATGACGCCTCAGAACATCGTGATTGGCGGTGCCTCCGGGGCGATGCCACCGGTGCTCGGCTGGGCCGCGATTCGTGGCGAAGTCGGGCCCGAGGCGCTGATCATGTGCCTCATCATTTTCCTGTGGACACCGCCGCACTTCTGGGCGCTGGCCCTGTACCGCACCGAAGACTATCGGCGCGCCGGCTTGCCGATGCTGCCGGTGACGCACGGCTCGGAGTTCACGCGGCTGCATGTGCTGCTCTACACCGTGGTGTTGTTCGCGGCGACGCTGCTGCCGTTCGTCTCCGGCATGAGCGGCGTGATTTACCTCGTCTGCGCGATCGCCCTCGGTGCCGCCTTCACCGGCTACGCCTGGCAGCTCTGGCGCCACTATTCCGACGCGCTGGCGCGCAAGACGTTTCGGTTCTCCATCCTGCACTTGTCGTTGCTGTTCGCGGCGCTGCTCGTGGACCACTACCTTGCGCCGTTGTTGTAGAAAGCCCCGGCGATGAACTCGGTTCGACGTGCGGTCTTGTGCGCCAGCGGCGCCTGGCTGGCCGGGTGCGACAAGTTCGAGTTCGGCGCTTCCAAGCCGGCGTTCAAGGGCATCGACATCACCGGTGCCGAATACGCCCGCGTGCTCGCCCTGACCGACCAAAACGGCACAGCGCGAACCCTGGAGGAGTTCAAGGGCAAGGTCAGCGTCGTTTTCTTCGGCTATACCCAATGCCCCGATGTCTGCCCGGCCACAATGGCCGAGCTGGCGCAGGTGAAAAAATCCCTCGGCAAAGACGGCGAGCGCGTGC
>JANNQO010000146.1:0-12965 GCA_031400795.1 Rubrivivax sp.
ACGACTGGCAGCGCTTCGCCAACCTGCGCGCCTACTACGGTTTCATGTGGGCGCACCCGGGCAAGAAGCTGCTCTTCATGGGCGGCGAGTTCGCACAATCGCGCGAGTGGAACCACGACGCGTCGCTCGACTGGCACCTGCTCGAACATCCGCTGCATGCCGGCGTGCAGGCTCTGGTTCGCGATCTGAACGCGCTGTACCGCAGCTCGCCCGCGCTGTGGCAGCGTGACTTCGGCGGCCATGGCTTCGAGTGGATCGACCACGAAGACGCGCAGCGCTGCCTGCTCGCTTTCGTACGCCATGGCGAGCAGGGCAGCGCGCCGCTGCTGGTGGTGTGCAACTTCGCGCCGGTGGTGCATGAAGGCCTGCGCCTGGGCGTGCCGCGCACGGGCAGCTGGCGCGAGCGGCTGAATACCGATTCGGCGCATTACGGCGGCAGCAATGTCGGCACGCCGCTGGGCGTGGCGTCGAGCGAGGCCGTGCCAAGCCACGGTCGAGATCAGTCGATCGTCATCACCGTGCCACCATTGGCCACGGTCTTCCTCGAGTGGACCGCCTGAGCACCGGGCTGGCATTGCAGGCCGGTCGCGCCTGGCCACTGGGCGCCACGGTGCGCGACGGCGGCGTGAATTTCGCCGTGTTCTCCGCCCACGCCACCGCGATCGAGCTGTGCATGTTCGACGCCGCAGGGCGCGAGGAGCAGGCGCGGCTACCGCTGCCGGCCCGTAGCGGCGACATCTGGCACGGCTTCCTGAGCGGCGCGGGCGCGGGGCTGATCTACGGGCTGCGCGGCCACGGCCATTGGCGGCCCGACCACGGCCACCGCTTCAACGCGCACAAGCTGCTGCTCGACCCATGGGCGCGCGAGATCGTCGGCCGCTTCGATTGGCATCCGATGCACCACGGTGCGGACCACGACCACCCGCAGCACATGAACATGGTCGACAACGCCGCGCGTGCGCTGAAGGCCCGTGTCGTCGACGACGCGTTCGATTGGCAAGGCGACCGGCCGCTGCACCGCCCGCTCCAAGAAACCGTCATCTACGAACTGCACGTGCGTGGCTTCACGAAGCTGATGCCCGGTGTGCCCGAGGCGCAGCGCGGCACCTACCTGGGCCTGGCCTCACCCGCCGCGATCGCGCACCTGAAGCGCCTGGGCGTCACCGCGCTGAGCCTGTTGCCGGTGCACCAGCACATCGACGAAGAGCGCCTCGTGCGCCACGGCCTCGTCAACCACTGGGGCTACAACACGATCGGTTTCTTCTGCCCCGAGCCGCGCCATGCCACCGCGCACGATGGGCGCACGGCGCGCGACGAGTTCCGCATGATGGTGCGTGCGCTGCACGAAGCGGGCATCGAGGTGCTGCTGGACGTGGTCTACAACCACACCGCCGAGGGCGACGAGCACGGGCCGACGATCAGCTTTCGCGGCCTGGACCACCGCAGCTGGTACCGCTTGCAGCCGGGCCACTTGGCGCACAACGAGAACCTCACAGGTTGCGGCAATACCCTCGACCTGCGCCACCCGCGCGTGCTGCAGATGGTGCTGGACAGCCTGCGCTACTGGGTGCAGGAGATGCACGTCGACGGCTTTCGCTTCGACCTGGCGCCCGTGCTCGGCCGTGGCGACGAGAGCTTCGAGCGCAGCCGCCCGTTCTTCCAGGCGCTGGCGCAAGACCCGCTGCTGGTCGGCACCAAGCTCATCGCCGAGCCCTGGGACATCGGGCCGAACGGCTACCAACTGGGCGCTTTCCCGCACGGCTGGCTGGAATGGAACGACTGCTTTCGCGACACTGCGCGCGGCTTCTGGCTCGGCGGCGACGCCACGCGCGGGCAGTTCGCGCAGCGCCTGGCAGCGTCTTCCGACATCTTCCAGCCGCGCGGCCGCGCGCCTTTCGAATCGGTCAACTACGTCGTCTCGCACGACGGCTTCACGCTGCACGATCTGGTCAGCTACGACCTGCGCCACAACGAAGCCAACCTCGAGGACAACCGCGACGGGCACACGCACAACCTGTCGTGGAACTGTGGCTGGGAAGGCGAGACCGGCGACCCGCAGGTGCTTCAACTGCGCGCGCGGTTGAAGCGTGCATTGCTGGCCACCACGCTGCTCGCGCAAGGCACGCCGATGCTCGCGTCCGGTGACGAACTCGGCCACACGCAGCGCGGCAACAACAACCCGTATTGCCAGGACAATCAGATCACGTGGATCGATTGGGAGAAGGCCGATCGGTCGTTGATCGAGTTCACGGCCCACGTGATCGCGCTGCGCCGGCGGCTGATGCCCTTGGGCAACCGCTGGTACACGGGCCTGTCGAACGCGCAAGGCCGCGACGACCTGGCGTGGTTGCGCCGCAGCGGCCAGCCGTTCACGGCTGAGCAGTGGACGGCGCGCGGCTCGCGCATCCTGGGCGCTTTCATCGGCTCGCCGGGCGGGGGTGGCCGGCCGCTGCTGCTGCTGGTCAATGCGCGCGAGTTCGACGCCACGTTCCAGCTCCCGGCGGGCCGCTGGTCGGGCCGGCTCGACACCACACAGCCCGATGGCTGCTGGCGCACTGCGATCCCTGCCGACGGCTTGCTGACGCTGCCCTCACGAAGCCTGGCCTTGCTCGAAGATGTTTGAGGACTTCAGACAATGAGATTCCCCCGCGCCAGCGGCGTGCTGCTGCACCCCACGTCCCTGCCCGGCCCGCATGGCTCGGGCGATCTGGGCGAGGCGGCTTACCACTTCGTCGACTGGCTGGTCGGTGCTGGCCAGCGCCTGTGGCAGATGCTGCCGCTGGCCGGCATCGGCCCGGGCAACTCGCCGTACATGAGCAGTTCGGCCTTCGCCGGCAACATGCTGCTGATCGACCTGGCCGAGTTGAAGACGCTTGGCTGGCTCGACGAGGCCGACCTCGCGCCGGTGCCCGGCCTGGACGCCAAGCAAGTGAACTTCGCGGCAACGTACCCGTTCCGCATGGAACGGCTGGCCAAGGCCGCCGCACGCTTCGCAGCGGCGGGCAACTCCGAACAACGCGCCGACCTCGCGCGCTTTGCCGCTGAACATGCGTCGTGGCTGCCCGACTACGCGCTGTTCATGAGCCTGGCCGAAGCCAGCGACTGGCGCGACTGGTGCGATTGGTCACCCGGCCTCGCGAAGCGCGACCCACAAGCCCTGGCGTCGGCGCGCGAGCAGCATGCCGAGCGCATCCGCTTCTGGACCTTCTGCCAATGGCGCTTCTTCGCGCAGTGGGGCCGGCTCAAGCTGTACGCGAACGACAAGGGCGTCCAGATCATCGGCGACACGCCGATCTTCATCGCTTACATGAGCGCCGAAGTCTGGGCAAACCAACACCTGTTCGAACTCGACGCGAACGGCCGGCCGACGGTGATCGCCGGCGTGCCGCCCGACTTTTTCAGCGCCACCGGCCAGCGTTGGGGCAACCCGCTGTACCGCTGGAGCGAACATGCCAAAGACGGCTTCGCCTGGTGGGTGGAACGCGTGCGGCGCAGCTTCGAACTCGTCGACATCGTGCGTATCGACCATTTCCGCGGCGTCGCGGCGTACTGGGAGATTCCGGCCAGCGAGCCCACCGCGGTGAAAGGCCGCTGGGTGAGCGCGCCGGGCCAAGCGCTGTTCAAGGCGATTGCCAAAGCGCTCGGCCCGATGCCGATCATCGCCGAGGACCTGGGCGTCATCACGCCCGACGTCGACGCGCTGCGCCGCAAGTTCGGCTTTCCCGGCATGCGCATCCTGCAGTTCGCTTTCGCCGGGGATTCGAGCGACCGCTTCCTGCCGCACCACCACGAAGTCGACAGCGTGGTCTACAGCGGGACGCACGACAACAACACCTCGGCCGGCTGGTGGGCCAAAGCCAGCGACAAGGAGCGCCACTTCGCCCGCGCTTACCTGGCCACCGACGGCCAGGACATGCCGTGGACGCTGATCCGCGCCGCTTGCATGAGCGTGGCCGACACCGCGGTGCACCCGATGCAGGACATCCTCGCGCTGCCGGCGGAGTGCCGCATGAACCTCCCCGGCCAGGCGTCGGGCTGGTGGGTGTGGCGCTTTCAGTGGAGCCAGGTGCAGCCCTGGCATGCGCAGCGGCTGGCCGAGCTGACGCGGCTCTACAGCCGGGATGCCGGGTAGCGCGGCCTCACGGCCGAGCGTGCTCGGCCAAGGCCACCTGATCCGGCCGCTCGTCCTCGTCGACGCGGCACCTCGACAAGTCCACCGCGCCCTGCACGCGAGCCACGTCCAGGCCACGCAGGAACTGCGCCGCGTTCGCTTGCAGCAAATGCTCGTCGCTGCGGTGCGCGCCATGCATCACCAGCGGCTCGAGCGCCTGCATGCCGGTGAGCATAGCGGTCTGGCGCCAGGGCAGCAGGAAGTCGTCGAAAGCATGGCCGTGGCGCCCGCTGCGGCTGTAGGCGTCCTGCGCCGCACCGGTGGAAGTGACGAGCCACAACCCCTTGCCACGCAGCGCCTCGCCGCCCGGCCCGTAGGCCCAGCCGAAGGTGAGCACCTCGTCGACCCACAGCTTCATCAGCGGCGGCATCGAGTACCAGTAGGTCGGGTGCAGCCAGACCACCAGCCGCGCTTTCAGCAGCGCCGCCTGCTCGGCCGGCACGTCGATGAAGTAGTCGGGGCAACGCGCGTACAGCTCATGCAGAACCACGTCGGGCCGTTCGCGCCGCAACGCCTGCAGCAGGCCGCGCGTGACGCGCGAATGTTCGATCTGCGGGTGCGCCGCGATGACGAGGATCTCGGACATGGCCTCGCTACCATAACGTACTGGAGAGCGGACTCAGGAAGGAGCAAGAACATGCCGGTGATCGTGATCGCCAATCCCAAAGGCGGCGTGGGCAAGAGCACGCTGGCCACCAACATCGCGGGCTGCCTGGCCGCGGCCGGGCATTCGCCGATGCTCGGTGATGTCGATCGTCAACAGTCCTCGCGCCAGTGGCTTGCGTTGCGCCCGCCGCAGCTGCCGCGCATCCAGGGCTGGGAGCGGGCGGCCGACGATGTGGTACGGCCGCCGCGCGGCGCCAGCCATGTCGTGATCGACACCCCCGCGGGGCTGCATGGCAAGCGGCTGGACGCGCTGCTGAAGGTCGCGCACCAGGTGCTGGTGCCGCTTCAACCCAGCCTCTTCGACATCCAGACCACCCACAGCTTCGTTCAGCAACTGCTTGCGCACAAGCGCGCCGCCGAGATCACGATCGGCGTGGTCGGCATGCGGGTGCGCGAGCACACGCTGGCCAACGAGCATCTGCACCAGTACCTGGCCACGCTCAGCGTGCCGGTGGTGGCCTGGCTGCGCGACACGCAGAACTACGTGCAGCTCGCCGCCCATGGCCTGACGCTTTGGGACGTGGCGAAGAGCCGCGTCGAGCGCGACCTCGAACAATGGCAGCCTCTGGTGAAATGGATATCGGCATGAAGCACTTCGCCCACTTGTCGGAACTCGAATCGCTCGTCGGAGAGACGCTCGGTGCGAGTGACTGGCTGACGATCGATCAATCGCGCATCGACCGCTTCGCCGACGCCACCGGCGACCACCAATGGATCCACGTCGACGCCGAGCGCGCGGCGAAAGGCCCGTTCGGCGCCACCGTCGCACACGGCTTCCTCACGCTGTCGCTGCTGCCGATCTTCTTCGCCACCGGGTTTCACATCGGCGACGTGAAGATGGGCATCAACTACGGCCTGAACCGGGTGCGCTTCCCGGCCCCGGTGCGCGTCGGCAGCCGGCTGCGCGGCGTGTTCGTGCTGCGTTCGTTCGAAGAGATCGATGGTGGCGCGCAGCTGATCGTCGAAGTCAGCGTGGAAATGGAAGGATCGAACAAGCCGGCGTGCGTGGCCGAATCGGTGACGCGCCGCTTCACGTAGGTACCCCCAAAGTGGGGAGCCCTCGACAGCGCGCCCTCGCCTACCATGCGCCGACGCCACGGGCGTCAGGGAGCCATCATGAAAGTCCTGCTGGTCGACGACCACCCGCTGATCCTTTCGGCCTTGCAGGCGGTGATCCAGGGCCTGGGCGACAACGTCGTCGTCACCGGCGCCTCCAGCGCGCAGGCGGCGCGCGAGGCGATCACCGCGGCGCCGGATTTCGACATGATCCTGCTCGACCTGTCGCTGGGCGATGCCGACGGATTCGAGCTGCTGGCCGAGATGCGCAGCGAGCACCCGGCCGTGCCGGTGGTGGTGGTGTCGGCCTCCGAACGCGCCAGCGACGTGATCCGCGCCATCGACCTGGGCGCGATGGGCTTCGTGCCCAAGCGCACCTCGAACCAGGCGCTGTTCGAAGCACTGCGCATGGTGATGCAAGGCGGCCTGTACGTACCGCCGACGATGCTCGGCCTGGACTACTCCAAGCTCTCGGCCGAAGGCGGCGCCGAGCCGCTGCTGGGCACCGACGTGCGCCCCGATCTGCACCAGCAGGTGGGCACGATCGAGAGCATCGGCCTCACGCCGCGCCAGACCGAGGTGCTGGGGCTGCTGCTCAAAGGCCTGCCGAACAAACTCATAGCGCGCGAACTCGAGCTGTCGGTGGAGACCGTCAAAGACCATGTCGCCGCGGTGCTTCGCGCGTTGGGCGTCAGCACGCGCACGCAAGCGGTGCTGGCGGTGAGCCAGATGACGCAGGGGCGCGGCGGCGTGGTGCCGACGCGGCTCGTGCAACGGACGTGAAAAAGGGGCCCCGCGGGGCCCCTTTCATGTCGAGCGTCGCTAGAGTGGCTGGGGATCAGCGCACCACGGCGATCTGCTCGCGCTTGCCACCCTTGTAGGTGTACAGCGTCAGCGCACCGTTCTTGATGTCGCCCTTGTTGTCGAACGAGATCGTGCCGGTCACGCCCTTGTAGCCTTCGGTCTTGGCCAGCACCGGCAGGTACTTCGCGGGGTCGGACGAGCCGGCCTTGACCATCGCAGCCACCATCACGTTCAGCGCGTCGTAGACGTACGGCGCGTAGACCTGAACATCGGCGTTGTACTTCTTCTTGAACGCGGCGTAGAAGTCATCCATCGACTTCTTGGCGGCACCTTCGACGCCACCGGCCTCAGCGCACACCACCTGGCTGTCGCCCATGGTGCCGGCGGCCAGCTTGGGCAGCTCGCCGGTGCAGATGCCGTCGCCGCCCATGAACTTGGCTTCGATGCCGAGTTGCTTCATTTGCCGCATCATCGGCCCGGCCACCGCGTCCATGCCGCCGAAGAAGACGATGTCGGGCTTCTTCGCCTTCAGGCTGGTCAGGATGGCGGTGAAGTCGGTCGCCTTGTCGTTCGTGAACTCGCGCCCGACGATCCCGCCGCCGGCGCCCTTGACGCCCTTTTCGAACTCGTCGGCCACGCCCTGGCCGTAGGCCGTGCGGTCGTCGATGACGGCGATCGACTTGCCCTTCAGATCCTTGGCGGCGTAGCGGCCGAGGGTGCCACCCAGGTGCACATCGTCAGCGACCACGCGGAAGGTGGTCTTGTAGCCCTGGCGGGTGAACTTGGGGTTGGTAGCCGAAGGGGAGATCTGCGGGATGCCGGCATCGCTGTAGATCTTCGAGGCCGGGATCGAGGTGCCGCTGTTCAAGTGGCCGACCACGCCCATCACCTTGCTGTCCACCAGCTTCTGCGCCGCGGCGGTGCCCTGCTTCGGGTCGCCCGCGTCGTCTTCGGCGAGCAACTCGAACTTGACCTTCTTGCCACCGATCGTCACGCCCTTGGCGTTGAGTTCTTCGATGGCCATGCGGGCGCCGTTTTCGTTGTCCTTGCCCAGGTGCGCGATAGCGCCGCTGGTCGGGCCGACGTGACCGATCTTGACCACGTCTTGCGCGTAGGCCGCGCCGGCAGACAGGGCTACCGCGGCTGCCACGATCACATTGAGCTTGAGTTGCATTGCTAAAAACCTCCTGGTGGGGGAATAGGTCGAAGTGACTATTGAAAGGAAAAGCGCGGCACGATACCCCAAATGACTGCCCCGCTCGGGAAGGGTTTCCGGCAGGACTCAGGGTGATCCCTGAGGTGTCGTGCTGATGACGCGGGGCCTCAACGCCGCAGTTTCGACACCGGCTGACGCGCGGGCGAAATCAGTTGTCGACCTTGTGGTGCAGCACCGGCCATCCATTGGATTGGTAGTGGCGCCAGCGCCCGCGTGCCGGTACGGCGTCGTCAGGGTGCGCGCCCACCACCTCGATCAAGCGCTGCAAGGCCGGCCACGGCTCGATGGCCGGTGCGCCCAGGTTGACCAGCACCGGTGGTGCATCGCCCAGCGGCAACTCGCCGTCGAGCAGCCAGATCGGCGTGCGTGCCAGCAGATCTGCGGTGCACGCCGAGACGCGAACATGCGGCACGAAGTCGCGCTCTTCGAAGGTCCACAACAGGCGGTCGAACTCGAGCAGCCGCGGCGGCGGCGCGCTCACCGCGACTCGTACGCCCTGCCGGTACGCCTTGCGCAGCAGCCGGCAGGCGAAGGCCAGCGGCTCGGCCACGCCCGTGTGAAACTCGACCTGCGGCATGCCGGCTGCGGCCGCCTGCGCATCACGCAGCGCGCGCCAGCACGAAGTGCGTCAGCAGCGCCACCGGCCGCCCGGTGGCGCCCTTGGCCGCGCCCGATTTCCAGGCCGTGCCGGCGATGTCCAGGTGCGCCCAGCGGTAGGCCTTGGTGTAGCGCTTCAAGAACATCGCCGCGGTGATGGCGCCGCCGGCGCGGGCGCCGACGTTGGCCATGTCGGCGAACGAGGTCTTCAGCGCCTCGTCGTATTCGTCGTCCACCGGCATGCGCCAGGCCGGGTCGATGGCGCGTTCACCGGCCGCAAGCAGCTCACCGGCCAGCACATCGTCGGCACTGAAGAGGCCGCTGCGGTGATGGCCCAGCGCGACCACACAAGCGCCGGTAAGCGTGGCGATGTCGACCAGGGCGGCCGGCTTGAAGCGCTCGGCGTACGTCAGCGCGTCGCACAGGATCAAGCGGCCCTCGGCGTCGGTGTTGAGGATCTCGATGGTCTGCCCCGACAGGCTCGTCACCACGTCGCCGGGCTTCACCGAGCGGCCATCGGGCATGTTCTCGCAGGCCGGGATGATGCCGATCAGGTTGACCTTGGGCGCGAGTTCGGCCACTGCGCGCAGCGTGCCCAGCACCGAGGCCGCGCCGCCCATGTCGAACTTCATCTCGTCCATCTCGGCGGCCGGCTTGATCGAGACGCCGCCGGTGTCGAAGGTGATGCCCTTGCCGACGAGCACGATCGGCGCCGCGGTCTTGGCACCGCCCAGGTAGCGCGCGACGATGAATTTCAGCGGCTGCTCCGAGCCTTGCGCCACGGCGATGAAAGCGCCCATGCCGAGCTTCTCGACATGCTTGCGATCGAGCACCTCGACCTTCAGGCCATGGCTCTTGGCGAGCTTCTTCGCTTCGTTCGCCAGGTGCGTGGGCGTGCAATGGTTGCCTGGGCGGTTCGCCCATTCGCGCGCCAGCTCGACGCCGGTGGCAATGCCCTTGCCTTGCCGCAAGCCGCGCTGCAACTCGGTGGCCTGTGCCTTGGCGCATGCCAGCGCCACCGCGGCCAGCTTGGACGCCGGCGCAGCGCTCGGCTTGGTATGGCGGTAGACGTACAAGGCATCGTGCACCGCGAGCACCAGCGCTTCGGCATGCGCCGCGCCGATCGTCGCCAGGCCGCCCGCGCCGAGCACGGCCACCAGCAGCGACTTCGCGCCGCCGCCTTTCAACTGGGTCGTGGCGCTTGCCACCGCTTTGGCCAGCGCTTTCGGCGAGCCATCGGCAGCCACCACGATACACAGCCGCGCCGCCTTCAGGCCGGCGACGTGGTGTGCGTACAGGCTTTGGCCGGACTTCAACACCAGGTCGCCATGGGCGATGGCCTCGCGCAGGACATTGGCTACCGCCGTGTCCAACCCGTCCGGCACGGTGCTGCCGGCGATCACCAGCAGCAAGGCGTCGGTCCCCTGCTCGGCCAGCCCGCCTGCCCCGATGATCTGGGTCTTGAAGTCCATAATGTTCCCACGAGGAAAAAGCGACGGATGTTATTCGATTCGACGGTGCGCCGAGAGCTGGCGCGGAGCTTCGGCGCGACGCTGGTGGTGATCCTCACCATCGTGCTGACGATGTTCCTCATCCGCACCATCGGCCAGGCCGCCAATGGCCAGGTCGCACCGCAGGATGTGGTGCTGCTGCTCGGCTACGTCTCGCTCGGGCACCTGCCGACGATGCTCGCGCTGTCGCTGTTCATCGCCATCGTGCTGACCCTCGGGCGCATGTACCGCGACAACGAGATGGTGATCTGGTTCGCCGCCGGCAACGGCCTGGCGCGCTTCGTGCGCCCGGTGCTGGCCACCTGCTGGCCGGTGCTGGTGGTGGTGGCGCTGCTGCTGGTCTTCGTCTGGCCCTGGGGCAACCGGCAGAGCCTGGAACTGCGCGAACGCTACCAGCGCCGCAGCGACATCTCGCGCGTCGCGCCGGGCGTGTTCCAGGCCTCCAGCGACGGCTCGCGTGTGTTCTTCGTCGAACGCGACAGCGAGGGCGGCGTGAACGCGAAGAACGTCTTCATCCTGTCGCGCGAGAAACAATCCGAGTCGGTCACCTCGGCGAAGAGCGGCCACCTCGAAAGCGTCGGCGACGATCGTTTCCTGGTGCTGGAACGCGGCCAGCGCAGCGAGATCGACATGCAGAAGTTCGACAAGACGCTGGCCCGCTTCGACAGCTACCGCGTGCTGGCGCAGGAGAAAGCGTTCGACGCCGGTGCGGCACGCACGCCGCGCGCCACGCGCACCATTGATCTCATCCGCGCCGGCACGCGCGAGGCCGAGGCTGAACTGGTCTGGCGTTTCGGGCTGCTGCTGGCCGCGTGCAACCTGCTGCTGCTGGGCATCGGCCTCGCGGCGGCGAATCCGCGCCGGCCGTCGAACTGGAACCTGCTGTTCGCGCTGCTGGCCTTCGTCATCTACTACTTCAACCTCGTCAACCTGAGCCAGGCCTGGGTGGCGGGCGGCCGTATCGCCCCGCTGCCCGCGATGCTGCTGCTGCACGGCAGCGCTTTCCTGCTCGGCCTGGCGCTGCTGTGGTGGCGCGATCACGCCGCGGTGCAGCGCTGGTGGCGAGCGGTCGCGTGAAAACCGTGCGCCGGCTGCTCTACCAGGACATCGCCGCGTCGGTGGGCTTCGTCGCGGTGGCTTTCCTGGCGCTGTTTTACTTCTTCGACTTCGTCGACGACCTGGGCGATGTGGGCCGGCGCGGGCGCACGCTGGGCCAGGTGGCGCTGGGTGCGCTGCTCGAAGTGCCGGGGCATTTCTACGACCTCTTTCCGATCGCGGTGCTGATCGGCACCATCTATGCGTTGGCGCGGCTGGCGCAATCATCGGAGTTCACCATCCTGCGCACCAGCGGCCTCGGGCCAGGGCGTGCACTGGCGATGCTGGCGCTGCTCGGCGCGCTCTTCGCCGCGCTGACTTTCGTGGTCGGCGACCTGCTGGCGCCGGCCAGCGAACGGCTGCTGGCGCAACTCAAGGCACAGGCCGGCGGCGGCTTGCGCGTCGGCGCGGCCGGGGCCTGGCTGAAAGAGCGGCGCAACACGCCCGACGGCGAGCGCAGCTACTCGATCAACATCGGCGGCACCGGCGCCAAGGGCGAAATGTCCGATGTGCTGATCTTCGAGTTCGACGCCGACGGCCGGCTGCTGACGCGCACCTTCGCGCGCCGCGCGCGAGTCGACCGCGAGGGACTGTGGACGCTGACGGACGCGATCGTCACGCGCTGGCCATCGGTGGATGCTGCCAACGCGAACGTGCAAGAGGCGAACCACGTCACGCTGCCCTGGCCGAGCACCCTGGGCGCCGACGTGGTGGCCGCCGCGGTGCTGCCGCTGGCGACCATGACCACGCTGGACTTGTGGCGCTACAGCGAACACCTGAGCGACCAGGAGCAGACCTCGCAGCGCCACCAGATCCGCTTCTGGCGCAAGGCGCTGTACCCGCTGGCCTGCCTGGTGATGATGGCGCTGGCGCTGCCGTTCGCCTATCTGCACGCACGCGCCGGCGGCGTGAGCTGGAAGGTCTTCGGCGGCATCATGCTGGGCATCACTTTCGTGCTCCTGAACAACCTGGCCGGCCACGTCGGTCTGCTGCGCGACTGGACGCCCTGGGTCGCCGCGGCGACGCCGAGCGTGCTGTACCTGCTGCTCTCGATGGCCGCGTTCGGCTGGCTGGTGCGGTATCGATGACGAGCCACCGCCAGGGCCTGATCCTGTTCGCGCACGGCGCGCGTGATGCGCGCTGGGCGGCGCCGTTCGAGTCCGTGGCCGCCACGCTGCGCGAGGCCCGGCCGCACTGGCGCGTGGTCAACGCCTACCTCGAGTTCATGACGCCGACTTTGCGCGAGGCCGGCGACGCGCTGGCCCGCGAAGGCTGCGCGCAGATCACGGTGCTGCCGATGTTCCTGGGTGCCGGCGGCCATGTGCGCAAGGACTTGCCGGCGCTGCTGCAGGCGCTGCGCGAGGCCTGGCCGCAGCTGCGCTTCGAGTTGCTCGACGCCATCGGCGAGCAGCCGACCGTGCTCGCGGCGATGGCGCAGGCAGCGGCCACGCTGGTCGAAGACCGCGTATGAACCTGCACCAGTTCCGCTTCATCCAGGAGGCCGTGCGCCGCAACCTGAACCTCACCGAGACGGCCAAGGCGCTGCACACCTCGCAGCCGGGCATCAGCAAGGCGATCATCGAATTTGAAGAAGAGCTCGGCATAGAGGTATTCGTGCGCCACGGCAAGCGCCTGAAACGCATCACCGAACCGGGGCAGGAAGTGCTGAAGTCGGTGGACATCATCATGCGCGAGGTGGCCAACCTGAAGCGCATCGGCGAGCAGTTCTCCAAGCAGGACGCGGGCACGCTGTCGATCGCCACCACGCATGCGCAGGCGCGCTACTTCCTGCCCGAGCCGGTGGCGGCGTTGCGCAAGCGCTTCCCCAAGGTGCAGGTGGTGCTGCACC
>JANNQO010000147.1:0-3417 GCA_031400795.1 Rubrivivax sp.
ATCGCGCGCGCCCGCCACGCCAGCATCGCCACCCGCAACATCGGCGACTTCGCCGATTGCGGTGTGACGCTGATCGATCCCTGGCGTTCGTGAGCGAAGATATGCAAGGAGCATCATAGGGGTTGACGTTGACTTCCCAGCATCATCCGCGCATCGAAGAATGATCCGCAACGAAACGAGGAGACGCCCCGTGAACATTCCCATCGCCCTCAACGTGAACGGCAAGGCCGTGCAGGCTTCTGTCGACCCGCGCATGCTGCTCGTGCAGCTGCTTCGCGAACAGCTGCACCTCACCGGCACCCATGTCGGCTGCGACACCGCGCACTGCGGCGCCTGCACCGTGCACCTGAACGGCCGCGCCGTGAAGGCTTGTTCGATGCTGGCCTTGCAGGCGCAGGGTGGCAGCGTCACCACCATCGAGGGTCTGGCGGGCGGCGGCGGCAAGGACGGCACCGATCTGCACCCGATGCAAACCGCGTTCCGCGAGTGCCACGGCCTGCAATGCGGTTTCTGCACACCCGGCATGGTTATGGCCTCGGTGCAGCTGCTGAAGGACAACCCCAATGCCAGCGAGCAGCAGATCCGCGAGGGCCTGGAAGGCAACATCTGCCGCTGCACGGGCTACCACAACATCGTGCGCGCCATCCAGAGCTGCCAGCGCGCGGCAGCCACGGCCTGAACCAGGAGCCCGACGATGACCGACCTCTCCAACTCGCCCATCGGCAAGTCGCTGCTGCGCCGCGAGGACTTCCGCTTTCTCACCGGCGCGGGCCAGTACACCGACGACGTGGTGCTGCCGGGCCAGACCTTCGCCGTTTTCCTGCGCTCGCCGCACGCCCATGCGCGCATCAAGTCGATCGACACCAGCAAGGCCGCGCAGGCGCAAGGCGTGGTGGCGATCTTTACCGGCGCCGATCTGGCCGAAGCCAAGGTCGGTGGCCTGCCCTGCGGCTGGCTGATCCACAGCAAGGACGGCTCGCCGATGAAGGAGCCACCACACCCGGTGCTGGCGCAAGGCAAGGTGCGCCACGTCGGCGACCAGGTGGTGCTGGTGGTGGCTGAAACCACGCTGCAGGCCAAAGACGCCTGCGAGCTGATCGAGGTCGACTACGACGTGCTCCAACCGGTGATCGATATCACCAAAGCCGACGGCGCCGCATCGGCCGTGCACGACGAGGTGGCCAACAACGTCTGCTACGACTGGGGCCATGGCAACAAAGACGCGGTGGACGCCGCGTTCAAGACCGCAGCGAAAGTCTCCACGCTGGAGTTCGCCAACAACCGGCTGATCCCGAACGCGATGGAGCCGCGCGCGGCCAACGCGACGTACACGGCGCACGACGAGAGCTACACGCTCTACGTCGCGAACCAGAACCCGCACGTCGAGCGCCTGCTGATGAGCGCCTTCGTGCTCGGCCTGCCCGAATCGAAGGTGCGCGTGATCGCACCCGATGTCGGCGGCGGTTTCGGCTCGAAGATCTTCCTCTATGCCGAAGAAACGGCGCTCGTCTGGGCCAGCAAGCGCGTGCGCCGCCCGATCAAGTGGACCGCCGAGCGCAGCGAATCCTTCCTCACCGACGCCCATGGCCGCGACCACCAGACGAAGGTGGAACTGGCGATGGACGCGAAAGGCAACTTCCTCGCGCTGCGCGTGAAGACGATCGCCAACATGGGCGCCTACCTATCGACCTTCGCTTCGAGCGTGCCGACGATCCTCTACGCCACGCTGCTGGCCGGCCAGTACAAGACGCCGGCCATCTACTGCGAGGTGAAGTCGGTCTTCACGAACACCGCGCCGGTGGACGCCTACCGCGGCGCCGGCCGGCCCGAGGCCACCTACGTGGTGGAGCGCATCGTCGAAACCGCCGCGCGCGACCTGGGCATGGACCCCGCCGCGCTGCGCCGGCAGAACTTCATCACCGAGTTCCCCTATGCCACGCCGGTCGGCCTGACCTACGACACCGGCAACTACGCCGCGCACCTGGACCGCGCGCTCGAGCTCGGTGATGTCAAAGGTTATGCGGCGCGCAAGGCGGCTTCGGCGGCCAAGGGATTGAAGCGTGGCCTGGGCTACAGCTGCTACATCGAAGCCTGTGGGCTGGCGCCTTCCAACATCGCGGGGGCTTTGGGCGCTCGCGCCGGCCTGTTCGAAGCCGGCGAAGTGCGCGTGCACCCCACCGGCACGGTGACGGTGTTCACCGGCTCGCACAGCCATGGCCAGGGGCACGAGACGACGTTCGCGCAGGTGGTGGCGGCCAAGCTCGGCATCGCGGTCGAAGCCGTGGAGATCGTGCATGGCGACACCGGCCGCGTGCCGTTCGGCATGGGCACCTACGGCAGCCGCTCGCTGGCCGTGGGCGGCACGGCGATCGTCAAGGCGGTGGACAAGATCATCGCCAAGGGCAAGAAGATCGCCGCCCACCTGCTGGAAGCGGCCGACACCGACATCACGTTCGAGAACGGCGAGTTCAAGGTCGCGGGCACCGACAAGAAGGTGCCGTTCGGCTCAGTGGCGCTGACCGCCTACGTGCCGCACAACTACCCGCTGGACAAGCTCGAACCGGGCCTGAACGAGAACGCCTTCTACGACCCGACCAACTTCACCTACCCATCGGGCAGCTACATCTGCGAGGTGGAGGTGGATCCGCGCACCGGCCGCACGCGCGTGGACCGCTTCACCGCCGTGGACGATTTCGGCAACATCGTCAACCCGATGATCGTCGAGGGCCAGGTGCACGGCGGCATCGCACAAGGCCTCGGCCAGGCGATGCTCGAAGGTTGCGTCTACGACCCGGCGACGGGCCAGCTGTTGACCGGCTCGTACCAGGACTACGCGATGCCGCGCGCCGACGACCTGCCGAGTTTCAACGTGGACCACACGGTGACGCCGTGCACGCACAACCCGCTGGGCGTGAAAGGCTGCGGCGAGGCCGGTGCGATCGGATCGCCGCCCGCGTTCATGAACGCCCTGACCGACGCTTTGGGCATCCGCGACCTGGCGATGCCTGCCACGCCCGAGCGGGTGTGGCGCGCCGCGAACGCCTGACCCGACGAGGATCACAACATGTACAGCTTCGACTACGCCCGCCCCGCCGACCGCGCCGCAGCACAGGCCGCGATGGGCGATGAGGCCCGCTACCTCGCCGGTGGCCAGAGCCTCGTGCAGATGATGAAACTGCGCCTCGTCTCGAGCGACAAGCTCGTCGACCTGGGCGCAGTCGCCGACCTGAAAGACATCCGCGTCGATGCGGCCGGTGTGACCATCGGTGCGATGACCACGCACGCCGCGGTGGCCGCCTCGGCCGACGTGAAGCGCGCTCTTCCCGCACTGGCCGAACTCGCCGGTGGCATCGGCGACCAGATGGTGCGCAACATGGGCACGATCGGCGGCTCGATCGCACATGCCGACCCCGCGGC